>NZ_AJWE01000114.1:0-348002 GCF_000281145.1 Rhizobium sp. CF142
GCCGCCTGCCGGCGGGCTGCCGCCTCAGGCGTCAGCTGGATCGTCGTGCGATCCGGCAACCTGAGATCGACTGCAGCGATATCGCGCTCCAGAAGCTGCTGTTCCTTGTCAAATTTCGAAAGCGTCGCGAGTGCCTGGTCGAGATCGTCTTCCGGCAGCTTGACGACGACACCGTTATCCATGTGCAGATCCCAGCGACGGCCGGAAACCCAGACGTAAGCCTTCACGCGAGCCTTGACATCAGGCCACTTGGCGAAGGCGTCCTCGATGGAGGCCGCAGCCGTTTCGGCGTCACGGCCGACGACAAGCGGCAGGGTCGAGAATTTGTTGTCGCGAAGCGGCGCGATCACGCTGCCGCTCTTCTCGATCAGCGAAAGCTCCTGGCCGTGCTGCCAGATGGCATAGGCGGCGCGCTCCGAGAGCTTAACCTCGATTGTCTTCGGATAGACCTTGCGGACCTCGACATTTTCGACCCAGGGAAGGCGCGCGATCTTCTGGCGCGCAGCATCGACATCGAGGGAAACGAGCGACGTCGCGCCATCGAGGCCGAGAAGCTGCAAAATCTCGATTTCGGAGGTCTGATTGTTGCCGGAAACCTTCACGTCCTCGATGGCAAAGCCGACAGCGCTGGTCGTTGCCTGTGCGACGGCTTCCGTATGACCGCCGAGCGACATGCCATAGAGGCCGGTCGCAGCCAGGAAGCCAAGCGCGGAAATCGTGCCCGTGTGGGCCGGGATATGGATGCGGCCGCTACCGAGGCTGACGAGGAAGCGCACGACGCGGCGCAGCGGACGCGGCAGCACGCGGCGTTCGTCGGCTTCCATAACGGGAAGCTCGGCATAACGGCTGGGGCGCCCTATCCTTTTGACCGTCAACGCAAACAAGACGCGTCCTCCACCATCCACCGGAGAAATGCACCAAAGGAATATCCGGCATGGCCGGCCATTTCGGGCACAAGGGAGGTTGGAGTCATGCCTGGCTGGGTATTGACCTCCAGCCAGATGATCTCGCCGTCTTCGGAGAAACGATCGTCGTAACGAAAGTCGGACCGACTGACGCCGCGGCAACCGATTGCTTGATGCGCCCTTAATGCCAATGTTTGTATTTTTTGGTAAATTTTCGGTGAAATTTTAGCCGGCAAGACATGTTTTGAGCCACCCGACGCATACTTGGAGTCGTAATCATAGAAATTGTGGCCCTGGGGTACCACCTCGATGACATCCATGGGTTGATCACCCATCACCCCGCAGGTCAGCTCGCGACCGTGGATGTAGCGCTCGACGATGACCTCCTCGCCATAGCGCCACTCGGGCGAACCGATGACCTGCGGCGGATGCGCCTGATCCTCACCGACGATGACGACGCCGAAGCTGGAGCCCTCGCGCACCGGCTTGACCACATAGGGCGCCTTCATCGGATGCTCCGACGGAAACGAGAAGCGATTCAGCACCTGCGATTCGGCAACCGGAACACCGGCGGCGGCAGCCACACGCTTCGCCCGGGCCTTGTCCATGGCAAGCGCAGAAGCAAGCACGCCCGAATGCGTATACGGAATCTGCAGATATTCGAGAATGCCCTGGATGGTGCCGTCCTCGCCGAAAGGCCCATGCAAGGCATTGAAGACAAGATCGGGCTTCAGGGCAGAGAGCTTCTCGGAAATGTCGCGCTCGACATCGATGCGCGTCACCTTGAAGCCTTCACCTTCGAGAGCATCGGCACACGCCTTCCCCGAAGAAAGGCTGACAGGCCTCTCCGAAGAAAATCCGCCCATCAGGACAGCTACGTGCTCGCGACTCATCAACACCCCCAAAAATAACTTTCACTCTGTCGGATCGAGGCTTGCGCGGAGCTGTTCTGCGCGGTTCGTGGCCTTTGTCTGACTTGGGTGCATTAGAGCATCATTATGGTTAACGAATCGTTTACTTTCGTTAACTCCGCCTTGCTGTGTGCTTCATTTTTCTGCCGTTACGATCGCTCGAATATGACCGCGAATAAGCCGCAAGCACGATGGAAAACAAAAAACCCGCGCGGAAAAACCACGCAGGTTCAATGGCATGTAGCGATGTTCTGCGATCAATCCTTATCGCCGAAGAATTTCCAGACGAGGCCGCCAATCGCACCGCCCGCGAGCGGCGCGATCCAGAACAGCCAGAGCTGCTGCAGCGCCCAGCCGCCGACGAAAAGCGCCTGCCCGGTCGAACGTGCCGGATTGACGGAGGTGTTCGTCACGGGGATCGCGACGAGGTGAATGAGCGTCAGTCCCAAGCCGATCGCAAGCGGCGCAAAGCCGGCGGGCACCCTGCTGCTTGTCGATCCGAGGATGATGATCAGGAAGAACATCGTCAGCAGAATTTCGATCAGCAGCGCCGAAAGCAGCGAATAACCGCCCGGAGAATGTTCGCCATATCCGTTGGCGGCAAACCCGCCGAGTTCGAAACCCGCCTTGCCGCTGGCGATGACATAGAGCGCGGCGGCAGCAACGATGGCGCCGATCACCTGTGCAACGATATAGGGAACGAGACGCGCCGCAGGAAAACGTCCGGCAACAACAAGGCCGAGAGAGACGGCAGGATTGAAATGACCGCCGGAAATACCGCCCACGGCATAGGCCATGGTGACGACGGTCAAACCAAAGGCCAGCGCCACGCCGGCAAAACCGATTCCAAGTTCGGGATAGGCGGCCGCGAGCACGGCACTGCCACATCCGCCGAAGACCAACCAGAACGTGCCGAGAAACTCGGCAGCAAGACTTTTTTGCATATATGCCCCTCAATTCTCTCAACCAGAGAACACTTTATCAATCAGTTACAATTCGATTCCGGTCAAGCTCACGGCTAGCCCACGACAAGCCTGATGCAAGGTTGAGAAAACGCTGAGCCTGGGGAGACGGATACCCCCATCGGGGAGCCGGGGCACACCAGCGGATAATGTCGCTGGCGTCATATTCTTGCGTGTTCGGGCATTTTCTCAGCCTTAAAATTGCGTTAAGAGCGACACCTCCCAAGCAAATCGATAAAAATACTGATTGGAATGAACATGACAGAAGCGATCTCCGTATCGCCGAGCCCTTCGAGCAGCACGCAAGTCAATTCCCCCGCACGCGTCCTGATCGCCAGCCTCATCGGCACCACCATCGAATTCTTCGACTTCTACGTCTATGCGACGGCAGCCGTCCTCGTCTTCCCGCACCTCTTCTTCCCTTCGAGTGATCCGACCTCCGCGCTCCTGCAGTCGCTCGTGACTTTCTCGATCGCCTTCTTCGCCCGCCCCTTCGGCGCCGTGGTCTTCGGCCATTTCGGCGACAAGGTCGGCCGCAAGGCGACGCTGGTGGCAGCGCTCATGACCATGGGCCTGTCGACTGTCGTGATCGGCATCCTGCCGGGTTATGATGCGATCGGCATCGCCGCTCCGCTGCTGCTGGCGCTGTGCCGCTTCGGCCAGGGCCTCGGCCTCGGCGGCGAATGGGGCGGCGCCGTGCTGCTCGCGACCGAAAACGCTCCTCCCGGCAAGCGCAGCTGGTACGCCATGTTCCCGCAGCTCGGCGCGCCGATCGGCTTCATCCTCTCCTCCGGTTTCTTCCTGATCCTGGCGGAAACCATGAGCAACGAGGACTTCCTCGCCTATGGATGGCGCATTCCCTTCATCGCGAGCCTCGCGCTCGTCGCCGTCGGCCTCTACGTCCGCCTGAAGATCGCCGAAACGCCGGAATTCCAGAAGGCCGTCGAAAAACACGAGCGTGTCGCCGTTCCGGTCGCGACCGTCTTCCGCGGCCATCTGCGCAGCCTGATCCTCGGCACCTTCATCGCCGTTGCCACCTTCGTGCTCTTCTACCTGATGACCGTCTTCACTTTGTCCTGGGGCACCACACCTCTGGAAAAGGGCGGGCTCGGCTATTCGCGCGAGCAGTTCCTGGTCGTCCAGCTCGTCGGCGTCGTCTTCTTCGGCCTGACGATCCCGCTTTCCGGCTGGCTGTCGGACCGCTACTCGCGTCGCCTGATCCTGACCCTGACGACAATCGCCATCGCCATCTTCGGCTTCTTCTATGCGAGCCTGCTGACGGCGGGCCTGACGGGCGCCTTCCTGTGCTCGATCATCGGCCTCGGCCTGATGGGCTTCACCTATGGTCCGATCGGTGCTGCTCTGGCAGCTCCCTTCCCGACCATGGTGCGCTACACCGGCGCCTCGATGACCTTCAACCTCGGCGGCATCTTCGGGGCTTCGCTCGCCCCCTATATCGCCACCTGGCTTGCGACCAACTACAGCCTCAACTATGTCGGCTACTACCTCGCCGCTTCGGCTGCGATCTCGCTGATCTGCATCCGGCTGTCTGGCCGCGAAGAAGTCTGAACCCCATTCTTCCTGAACAGGAAGCCGCGACGTTCACCGTCGCGGCTTTTTTTATTGATGCGATCGGCGGTTCCGGCTAGCGAGGACCTTCACGGGCGGAACAGGGAGAAGATCATGCGATGCCTCGTCACCGGCGCAGCCGGCTTCGTCGGCGCTCCTCTTGTCGAACGGCTGTACGGGGAGCGGATTTGCGACGTAGCAGTCACGACACGATCCCCGACATCAGCCTTCCCGCCAGATATCAGGCATTTCCCAATCGATATCACTGAGAAGACTGATTGGACCGCAGCGCTCGAAGGCGTCAATGTCATCGTCCATCTTGCTGCCCGCGTTCACATCATGAACGATCGCTCGGTCGATCCGCTGGCCGATTTCCGCCGGGTCAACACCGCCTCCACACTCAATCTCGCCGAACAGGCAGCCCGCGCCGGCGTGAAGCGTTTCGTCTTCATCAGCACCATCAAGGTCAACGGCGAAGAAAACGACCGGCCGTTCCGGCACGACGACCAACCGAAGCCGATCGATCCCTACGGCATTTCGAAGATGGAAAGCGAAATCGGCCTTCGGGAGATCGCCGCCCGCACCGGCATGGACGTCGTCATCATCCGCCCGCCGCTGGTTTATGGCCCCGGCGCGCGCGGTAACTTCGCTCTGCTCGTCGGCCTTGTCCGCAAGAAGCTGCCCCTGCCCTTCGCGTCACTGAAAAACCGCCGTACGCTGGTCGCGGTACAGAACCTCGTCGACCTGATCATCACCTGCATGCAGCATCCGGCGGCAGCTGGCGAAATATTCCTTGCAGGAGATGGTGAGGATCTGTCTACGCCGGGATTGATCGAAGGTATCGCCGCAGGCCTCAGCGTCAAACCGATGCTCCTACCCTTCCCGCCGTCCCTGATGCACATGGCCGCCAAGATCACGGGAAAGGAAGCCGTCTATCAGCGCCTCTGCGGCTCTCTGCGGGTCGATATATCCCACGCGCGCGACGTGCTGAGCTGGTCGCCCGTTGTCACGTCGCGCGAAGGTTTAAGGCTTGCGGTAAAATAGCTCTTACTCTGTCGTGACGCCCTGGAAGGGGCGAACCTCGCGGCCGGGCATGAAGAGCCCGAGACGCTTGATTTCCCATTCGAGCTTGATGCCCGCCGTCTCAAAAACCTTGCGGCGCACTTCCTCACCCAGATATTCGAGATCGTAACCGGTCGCCTGCCCCATGTTGATCATGAAGTTGCAGTGAAGCGACGACATCTGCGCGCTGCCGATGACGAGACCGCGGCAGTCCGCCTCGTCGATCAGCTTCCAGGCAGAATGCCCCTCGGGATTCTTGAAGGTCGAACCACCAGTCTTTTCGCGAATCGGCTGCACCGTCTCGCGGTGGTTACGCACGGCATCCATCTCGGCGCGGATCTTCGCGCGGTCGTCGGGATAACCTTCGAACAGCACCGAGGTGAAGATCAGATCATCAGCCGCATCCGAATGGCGATAGGAATAGCCCATCTCGGCATTCGTCAGCA
Source organism: Rhizobium sp. CF142 (assembly GCF_000281145.1). Taxonomy (NCBI): domain Bacteria; kingdom Pseudomonadati; phylum Pseudomonadota; class Alphaproteobacteria; order Hyphomicrobiales; family Rhizobiaceae; genus Rhizobium; species Rhizobium sp. CF142. Next base: position 5,856 of record NZ_AJWE01000114.1, read on the forward strand.
CATGTTTGTTGCCCTTGCGATCGATCGCCCGCACCTCGATGACACGATCCTTCGTTTCGGACCCATTGGCTCCGGCATTCATGCGGGCAGCCCCACCGATGCCACCTGGAATGCCATAATAGAAAGCAAATCCGCCGATACCGTTGTCCATTGCCATGGCGGCCACATGCTTATCCGGGCAGATGGCGCCGGCGTGAATGCGGTTTTCGCCGGCGAGTTCGACAAAGCCGAAGCCCTTGGCCGACAGGCGCAGCACGACGCCCGGAATTCCGCCGTCGCGCACCAGGATGTTCGAGCCGACGCCGACCACCGTCAGAGGCACTTCATCCGGCAGAATCTTCAGGAATGCGATAAGATCGTCCTCGTCATGCGGCTGGAACATCAGCTCGGCCAGACCGCCGGCGCGGAACCAGGTGACGCGGTCCATGGGGGCATCCGGCGTCAATCGGCCGCGAATGTCCTTTACGCCTTCTCCAAGAGAGGCAAGAAGCTTTTCCCCGTTAACCTGTTTCATGCGGATTTTCCTGAAAGGTCTTGCAACTGCTTCGGCAGCGCCGCTGCCCAATATGTAATGCTACCAGCACCCAACAAAACTACAAAGTCTCCGGGTTTTGCAATCTCTGCTACCATCTGCGGTAGAGCTTCCGCCGAAGGAAGGAAGCGCGCATCGCGATGCCCACCCGATTTGATACGGGAAACCAGCGATTCCGAATCCGCGCCCTCGATCGCATCCTCGCCCGCTGCATAAACAGGCGCGATGAAAATACTGTCCGCATCATTGAAGCACGCGGCGAATTCCTCGAACAGGCTCGAGAGGCGGGTAAAGCGGTGAGGCTGATGCACGGCGATGATACGGCCCTTGCAGGCCTCGCGGGCGGCGCGCAGCACCGCCTTGATCTCGACCGGGTGGTGGCCGTAATCGTCGAAAATCTGCACGCCGTTCCATTCGCCGGTCAGCGTGAAGCGACGCTTCACGCCACCGAAGGAGGCAAGCCCCCTGGCAATATCCTCGCGGGACATGCCAAGCCGGTTGGCGACGGCGATGGCCGCCGTGGCATTCGAGATATTGTGACGGCCGGGCATCGGCATGACGAGATTGTCAAGCTTGATGACCTGGCCGGTGCGGCGACGGCGGATTTCAACGTCGAATATCGAGCGCGTGCCGTCGATACGCACATTCATGAAGCGCACATCGGCCTGAGGGTTTTCGCCGTAGGTGATGACCTTGCGGTCTTCGATCCGGCTAACCAGCGCCTGAACCTCAGGATGATCGAGGCACATGACGCCGAAGCCGTAGAAGGGGACATTCTCGACGAACTGCCGGAAGGCAGCACGGACGGCGTCGAAATTACCATAATGATCGAGATGCTCAGGATCGATATTGGTCACGACGGCCACATCAGCCGGCAGCTTCAGGAAAGTGCCGTCGGACTCATCCGCCTCGACCACCATCCACTCACCCTCGCCCATGCGTGCATTCGTGCCGTAGGCATTGATGATGCCGCCATTGATGACCGTCGGATCCAGCCCGCCGGCTTCGAGCAGCGTGGCAACGAGCGACGTGGTCGTTGTCTTGCCATGCGTGCCGCCGATGGCAATCGCATTGCGGAAGCGCATCAGCTCGGCCAGCATTTCAGCGCGGCGCACGACCGGCAGCAGCTTCTCGCGTGCGGCAATGAGTTCCGGATTGCTCTTCTTGATCGCGGTCGACACGACAACGACTTCGGCATCGCCGAGGTTTTCCGCCTTGTGGCCGACAAAGACTTCGATGCCTTTGTCACGCAGACGCTGAACATTGGCGCTGTCGGACTGATCCGATCCCTGCACCCTGTGGCCGAGATTATGCAGCACCTCGGCGATACCGCTCATGCCGATACCGCCAATGCCGATGAAATGGACAAGGCCGATCGCCTTTGGCAGCTTCATGCGCGTGCCCCCTTGAATTCTGTAACTGTCTTACCGGCGGCAATAGCCTCAACCATGTCGGCAAGCAAGTTCGCTGCATCCGGTTTTCCTGCAAGCTTGGCGGCAGCCGCCATGCTCGCAAGTTTTTCCGGATCGTTCATGACATGCGTCAGGATAGAGGCGATACGCTCGGGCGAAAGCTCGGATTGGGCAATTACCTTGGCTCCGCCGGTTGCTGCCAGCGCTGCGGCATTGGCCGCCTGGTCGTGGTCCAGCGCATGCGGATAAGGCACCAGCACGGCCGGACGGCCGATCACCGAAATTTCCGAAACCGTCGAGGCGCCGGAGCGGCAGATGACCAGATGCGCCTTGGCAAGACGCTCCGCCATATCGTTGAAAAACGGCGCGATATCCGCGCCCATCTGCAGCTGCGCCACGCAGCCGCGCACCATATCCATATCTTCAGGGCGAACCTGCTGCGTCACCTTCAGCCGCGCACGCAGCGCATCGTCGATCAGGCTGATGGCCGTCGGCATCGCCTTGGAGAAATATTGCGCGCCCTGGCTGCCACCGAAGACCACGAGATTGAAATCCTCGCCCGGATGCGAAGGCATGTAAGGCTGTTCGGCCGCAGCAAGGATGGCCGGCCGCACGGGATTGCCGGTCGCAACCGTCTTGTCGGAAAAAGTGCCGCCGCTTTCAGGCAGAAAGCCGCCGGCAATTGCCCTGACACGCGGTGCAAGCGCCTTGTTGGCGCGCCCCATCACGGCATTCTGCTCATGCAGCATGGAGGGCACGCCGAGGCGCGTGGCGGCAAGCAGCGGAGGCACGGTCGGATAGCCGCCGAAGCCGACGACGATCACAGGCTTCAGCCGCTGGATCAGCCGCTTTGCGCTGCGCATTCCGGTCCAGAGCTTCCACAGAGAACGGGCAACGGCCACGGGATTCTTGGAACCGATCGTTGCCGACGGCACGACATGGATCTCGTCAGCCGGAAACTTGCCGGCATAACGCTCGGCGCGGCTGTCGGTGACGAGATGCACGGAATAGCCGCGCTCCTTCAGCTTGAAGGCAAGCGCCTCCGCCGGAAAGACGTGGCCGCCGGTTCCCCCGGCGGCAAGAAGGACAATGCCCTTGCTCATAATACCCTTACTCCGCCGGCATGCCGTGCGGTACGCGGAAGAGGCTCCGGTCCTGCGCACGTTTTTCCGGGCGATGGCGCGTCAGCGCCAGAATGAAGCCGGCCGTCACGCAGATAGCCACCATCGACGAACCGCCGTAGGAAATCAGCGGCAGCGTCATGCCCTTGGCCGGCAGCAGTTCGAGATTGACGCCGATATTGATGATCGACTGGATGCCCATCTGCAGCACGAGGCCGGCGACGGCAAAGCGATTGAAGTCGTTGCGTTCGCGATAGGCATGCGACAGGCCGCGCAGCACCAGCACAGTGAAGATGACGACAAGTGCGATGCAGAAGACGATGCCGAATTCCTCGGCCGCGACCGAAAAGATGAAGTCGGTATGCGCATCCGGAATGATGCGCTTGACGATGCCTTCGCCCGGCCCTTGGCCGAACCAGTCACCGCGGATAATCGCCTCACGGGCGGTATCGATCTGGAACGTATCGCCTTCGCCGGTAAGGAACTTGTCTATTCGGCCCGCCACGTGCGGGAAAACGTAGTAGGCGGTCACGAGGCCGCCGGCGCCGCCGACACCCAGCACGATGATCCAGAGCCAAGGCATACCGGCCATGAAAAACATGCCGCCCCAGACGGCCGTCGTCAGGATCGTCTGGCCTAGGTCAGGCTGCGCCACGAGCAGGGCGACGACGATGCCGAACAGGATGATGGCGAAGAGATTGCCCGGTATCTCCGGCTGGCGTGCATGTTCGGCAAAGAGCCAGGCGCAGACCACGACGAAGGCCGGCTTCATGAATTCAGACGGTTGGATGGAAAGGCCGGCGATCCAGATCCAGCGCCTGCCGCCCTTGACCTCCTGGCCGAAGAACAGCACCAGCAGCATCATGGCGAGTGCCACGATCAGCAGGATGATCGCGGTGCGCCGTACCTGGCGCGGCGTCAGGAAGGAGAGGCCAAGCATGACCGCAATCGACGGGATCATGAAGGCGGCATGGCGCTTGACGAAGTGGAAGGGTTCCAGACCGATGCGCTCGGCAACCGCCGGCGAAGCCGCAAAGGAGAGCATGAAGCCGATGCCCATCAGGAAGAGGAACAACGCCAGGAAAAAGCGATCGATGGTCCAGAACCAATCGGCCAATGCTCCACGTTCCGCGCGGCTCACCATGTCATTTGCCTCCTGTTGCCGAATTGATCAGCATCGTCACGCCGTCAAGGGCGGCCACATGGCCGACAAAGGCATCGCCCCTGACTTCGAAGTTCTTGTACTGGTCGAAGCTTGCGCAAGCCGGGGATAACATCACGGCCACGGGACCGGTTTCATCCTTTTCGGCGTCAGCTGCGGCATGCGCCACGGCCCGTTCCAGCGTGCCTGATATTTCGTAGGGTGCCGCCTCGCCGAGCGTCGCGGCAAATTCCGCCGCCGCCTCACCGATCAGATAGGCTTTTGCGATGCGCGGGAAATAGGGCGCAAGCGTCGTAATGCCGCCGGCCTTCGGCAATCCGCCGGCAATCCAGTAGATCCTGTTATAGCTCGAAAGTGCCGGAGCCGCAGCATCCGCATTCGTCGCCTTGGAATCGTTGACGAAGACGACATTGCCGCGCCGGCCAACCGGCTGCATGCGGTGCTTGAGGCCGGGGAAGGATGCCAGCCCCGCACGGATATCCTCGGTGGAGACACCCACCGCAAGGCAGGCGGCGACAGCGGCAGCCGCGTTCTGTGCATTGTGGCTGCCGCGCAGCGTCTGGATGCCATCGAGATCGACGAAGGGCAGCATGGCGCCACTCGCTGCCTGTATGAGCTTCGTGCCTTCGGCATAAATACCGTCGGCCAGTACATTGCGGCGGGAGATCCTGATAACCTTCACCCCTGCCCGCTCGATGCGGTCGGCAATCAGCGCCGAATGGCTGTCATCGACGCCGACAACAGCGACATCACTGCCGGCGACCAGCCGTTCCTTCACGTCGGCATAGTGCTGCATCGTGCCGTGCCGGTCGAGGTGGTCGGGCGTCAGGTTGAGCAGGATGCCCGCCGAAGGATTGAGCGTCGGCGAAAGGTCGATCTGGTAGGAAGAGCATTCGACGACGAAATAGCGCTCGCTCTTCGGCGGATCGAGCGTCAGCACAGCCGTGCCGATATTGCCGCCGAGCTGCGTGTCACGGCCGCTCGATTTCAGGATATGGGCAATCAGCGCCGTCGTCGTCGATTTGCCGTTGGTCCCCGTGATGGCGATGAAGGGGCAATCGGGAGCATGAGCACGGCGCTCGCGCACGAAGAGTTCGACATCGCCGACGATATCGACGCCGGCAGCACGCGCGAGATCAACGGTCCAGTGCGGCTTCGGATGGGTAAGCGGCACGCCGGGTGAAAGCACGAAGAGCGCCTGCGCGCTCCAGTCGATCGTATGCAGGTCGGCGGTGATGATACCATCGGCGGAAGCCTTGGCGACGCTGTCGGGATTGTCGTCCCAGGCAGTGACATCGGCGCCACCGGCGACGAGCGCCTTGGCCGTGGCCAGACCTGAGCCGCCGAGACCGAAGAGAACGACCTTCTTTCCTGCAAGCGTCGTGACCGGGATCATGACCGCCTCACCGCAGCTTCAGGGTAGAGAGGCCGAGCATGGCAAGGCCGACGGCAATGATCCAGAAACGGATCACCACCTGGCTCTCTGTCCAGCCTTTCTTTTCGAAATGGTGGTGGATAGGCGCCATAAGGAAGACGCGCCGGCCAGTCATCTTGAAGAAGCCGACCTGGATGATGACCGAGAGGGTTTCCATGACGAAGAGGCCGCCGACGATCGCCATGACGATCTCATGCTTGGTGGCAACGGCAACCGTACCGATCGTGCCGCCGAGCGCCAGCGACCCGGTATCCCCCATGAAGATCGCCGCCGGGGGGGCGTTGAACCAAAGGAAGCCGAGGCCCGCGCCGATAACGGCGCCGAGCACGACGGCAAGCTCGCCGGTACCGGGCACGAAATTGATCTGCAGGTAATTGGCAAAGACCGCATTACCGGCGAGATAGGCGATGATGCCGAAGGCGGCGGCGGCAATCATGACCGGCACGATGGCAAGGCCGTCGAGGCCATCGGTCAGGTTCACGGCATTGCCGGCGCCGACGATGACGAAGCCGCCGAAGACGACAAACATGATGCCGATATTGATCAGGAAGTCCTTGAAGAAGGGAAATGCAATCGAGGAGCCGAAGGTGGAGCCTGCCGGACCCGAGACGAGCGCCGTGCGCATCATGAAATAGACGGCGATGCCGGCAATGATGAACTCGATGCCGAGACGCGCCTTGCCCGAAAAGCCCTTGTGGCTCTGCTTCGTGACCTTCAGATAATCGTCATAGAAGCCGATGGCGCCGAAGCCGAGCGTCACGAGCAGCGTGGCCACGACATAGACATTGGAAAGATCGGCCCAGAGCAGCGACGCGCCGACGATGCCGGCAAGGATCATAAGGCCGCCCATGGTCGGCGTACCGGCCTTCTTGAAATGCGTTTGCGGCCCGTCGGCGCGGATCGGCTGGCCCTTACCCTGCCGGATGCGCAGCGAGTTGATGATAGCAGGCCCGAAGAGGAAGACGATCAGAGCGGAGGTAAAAAGAGCGGCACCCGCCCGGAAGGTAATGTACCTGAACAAATTCAGAAATTTGAAATATTCCGACAGTTCAACTAGCCAAATCAGCATTCAAGGCCCCTTTTACCCGATCATAGTTCGCGTTGCGTGTCTGAAACTGGCGGGTACTTGTCAAGGAGCGCGGCGACAATCTTGCCGAAACCGATCCCCAGAGACGACTTCACCATCAACACGTCGCCAAGCGCGACCGAGTTCGATACGAATTCCAGCAATTCTTCCGTCGTCTCGCGATGCTCGACCGCGACGCTATCGGGAAGCGATTCCTTCAGCGCCACCATCTCGGGGCCTGCGAGCCAGACATGTTCGAGACCGGCGGCCAGCAGCGGGCCGGCAAGATCTGCATGCACCTGCTCAGCAAATTCGCCCATTTCCAGCATGTCGCCGAGCACGGCGATGCGGCGTCCGCGGCCGGTCGGTTCGGCTGTAGCAAGCAGCGCGATCGCCGCGCGCATGGAGGCCGGATTGGCGTTATAGCTTTCGTCGATCAGCGTGAAGCTGCCATTGCCGATCGGAAGCCTGTAGCGCTTGCCCCTGCCCTTTTCCGGCTTCAGTGTCGCGAGCGCTTCGATTGCCTTGTCGAGGCTGGCGCCGACGATCGTCACCACGCCCAACGCGGCCAGCGCATTTTCGGCGATGTGGCGTCCGGGTGCGCCGATGCGCACTTCCTTGGTATCCCCTCCAACCGTCATCCAGAGCGTCGAGCTTTCGTCCGAGCCGTTGAATTCAGCCAGCCGGAAGTCGGCCTTGGCATGCTGACCGAAGGAATGGATCTTCGTGATGCCAAGCGCCTGGGCGGTTTGCTCCAGGAAATTGAACTGATCGTTGTCGCGGTTGAGGATGACGTCGCCGTTTGGCTCCAGTCCCTCGAAGATCTCCGCCTTGGCGGCAGCGATTTCCTGAACGTTCTGGAAATTGCCGAGATGGGCCGGCGCGATCGTTGTGATGACTGCGACATGCGGGCGGATCATCTTTACCAGCGGCCGGATCTCGTCCGGATGGTTCATGCCCACCTCGAAGACCCCGAAATAGGTATCGATCGGCATGCGCGCCAAAGTCAGCGGTACGCCCCAGTGATTGTTGAAGGACGCAACGGATGCGTGGACCTTGCCGGAGGGAGAGAGCACATGGCGCAGCATCTCCTTCGTCGTCGTCTTGCCGACCGAACCGGTGACAGCGATGATCTTCGCTCGCGAACGCTCGCGCGAAGCCAGTCCCAGCTTGCCGAGCGCGGCAAGCACGTCCTCGACCACGATCATAGGTACCGTCAGGCGCCCCATGGCCGGCAGGCGTGCTTCGCTCACGACAAGCAGCGACGCGCCGTTTGCCATCGCCATCGAAGCATAATCGTGCCCATCCACGCGGTCGCCCTTGATCGCGAAGAAGGCTTCACCGGGCGCAATCGAGCGGCTGTCGATGGAAATGCCGGTAATCCCCTGCGGCAGCGAGCCGAACGGACGGCCCGCCATCGCGGCGATCATGTCTTCGGTGGTCCAGAGCCAGTTCATGGTACCCGCTCCTCCAAAGCCTTACGCACTTCGGCATGATCGGAAAACGGCAGCGTGACGCTGCCGACCGTCTGCCCCTCTTCATGTCCCTTGCCGGCAACAATCAGCGTATCGCCGGATTTCAGCTGCAGAACCGCTTCACGGATAGCCTTGGCACGGTCGCCGATCTCCGAAGCGCATGTCGCCGCCGCCATGATCTCGGCACGGATCGCCGCTGGTTCCTCCGAACGCGGATTGTCATCGGTGACGATGACGACATCGGCAAGCCGGCAGGCGATCTCGCCCATGATCGGCCGCTTGCCACGATCGCGGTCGCCGCCGCAGCCGAACACGACGATCACCCGGCCCGTCGTAAACGGACGGACCGAGTTTAGCACATTTTCCAGGGCGTCGGGCTTGTGCGCATAGTCGACATAGGCAAGTGCGCCGTCTTTGGTATGACCGACCAACTCAAGACGGCCGGAAGCGCCCTGCAGTTTTTCGAGTGCCGCCATCGCGACCTTTGCGGGAACGCCGGTCGACATGGCGAGCGCCGCAGCAACCAACGCATTGGCAATCTGGAAATCGCCGGCAAGCGGAATATCGACTTCGAAGATCTCGCCTTCGGCATGAACTTCCGCGACCTGCTTGTGACGGAAATGCTCGACACGCTTCAGCGTCAGATAGGCACCCTTGCGCCCAACCGTGCGCACATCGTGGCCGGCATCCGTCGCCGCCTTGATCGCCTGCTCCGACCACGGATCGTCGGCGAAGATGATGGCCGGCGAACCTTTCGGCAGCACCCGGTCGAAGAGGTGCATCTTGGCGGCCATATAGTCTTCGACCGTCGGATGGTAATCCATATGGTCGCGGCCGAGATTGGTGAAGGCAGCGGCCGCGAGTTTCACGCCGTCGAGGCGATACTGGTCGAGGCCGTGGCTGGAAGCCTCCATCGAGGCATGCGTCACACCTTCATCGGCGAGTTCGGCGAGCAGCTCATGCAGCGATACGGTATCAGGCGTCGTCAGCGAGCCATATTCATTGCGTGTCGGCGAGATGACACCGGTCGTGCCGATCATGGCGGCCGCATGACCGGCATGTGCCCAGATCTGCCGGGTAAAGGAAGCAACCGAGGTCTTGCCGGCCGTGCCCGTCACCGCAACCATCGTCGCCGGCTGGCGGCCGTAGAAATGCGAAGCTGCAACGGAGAGGAAACGGCGCGGCTCGGAAACGACCAGAACCGGTACGGAGGTCTCGGCCGCATGCGATGCGATGACGGCGGTAGCCCCCTTGGCAACCGCATCGGCGATGAAGCCCGCGCCATCGGCCTTGGAACCGGCAATCGCCACGAAAGCCATTCCGGGTGTTATCTTGCGGCTGTCCGAAGACAATCCTGATATATCCAGCGCCCCGGCCGGTCCTTCAAGTTCAGCTTTGAGTTCCGGAAACGCATTTCCGGCGAGGTCCCGCAGTTTCATCGAATGCACTTTTCTGGTTCAGGTCGACCGCCCCTTACGAATCGACACCGACATTGATTCACACTCAATAAGACACCAACAAGGCCGAACCGTCTTCGCCAAATTCCGGCTCGACGCCGAGGATGGGGGCAGCGCGGCGCACGATGTTCTTGACCATGGGTGCCGCCGTATAGGCGGCGATGCGCTGATGCTGCTCGCCGTCAAGCGGTTCGTCGCAGAAGGTCAGCACCACATACTTCGGATTGTCGATCGGGAACGCCGCCAGAAAAGCGTTGAAATTCAGGTTGCTGGCATAGCGGCCGTTGACGACCTTGTCGGCCGTACCGGTCTTGCCGCCGACATTGAAGCCGGGCACGTCGGCGTTGCGGCCGGAGCCCTTCTGGCCATTCAGCTTGAAGAGATAGCGGATGTCGTCGCTTGTCCCCTTCTTGACGACCATCTCGGCCACGTCATCGGCCTGGTCGCGGGTGCGCGGCAGGAAAGTCGGCTCGATCAGCTTGCCGCCATTGATGAGCGCGGCACCGGCGACAGCCGTCTGCAGCGGCGTCGTCGCCACACCATGGCCGAAGGAGATCGTAATGGAATTGATCTTCTTCCAGACGCGCGGCTGGCTCGGCATCTTCACCTCCGGCAGCTCGGTCTGCATCTTGGTCAGCAGGCCGAAGCGCGTCAGATAGTCTTTCTGCATCTCCATGCCGACGATATCGATCATTCTCGCCGTGCCAATGTTGGAGGAATATTCGAAGATTTCCGGAACAGTCAGCCAGCGGCGCTGGCCGTGGAAGTCGTGAATGGTGAAGCCTCCGATGCGGATCGGGTTGGTGGCGTCGAAACTGTCTTTCAGCGAGACTTTGCCGCTGTCGATCGCCATGGCGGTGGAGAAGGTCTTGAAGGTGGAGCCCATCTCGAACGTGCCGTTCGACATGCGGTTCAGCCAGCCGTCCTTGGAGCCTTCCTGCGGATTGTTCGGATCGAAATCCGGCGCAGACGCCATGGCGAGCACTTCGCCGGTATGGGCATCCAGCACGACGGCACCTGCACCCTTCGCCTTGTAATTGACCACGGCATTGGCGACGACATCGCGCACGATCGCCTGCACGCGTACATCGATCGAAAGGCGCACCGGCTCCAGCGACTGGTTGCTCGTCATGCCGACCGAGGCGAGATCGGCAAGCCCTTGATCGTCGATATATTTCTCCATGCCGGCAACGCCGCGATTGTCGATGTTGACATAGCCGAGGATATGCGCGGCCGTCGCGCCACCCGGATAGAAGCGGCGCTTTTCCGGGCGGAAACCGATGCCGGGAATGCCAAGCGCCAGGATCTGGCTCTGCTGCTTCGGCGTCAGCTGGCGGCGCAACCAGGCGAAATGCGAGGTGCGGTTTGCAAGCTTCTTGTAGGTGTCCTTGACGTCGAGGTCGGAAAGCACCGTCTGCAGTTTCTCTACGGCCTCGTCGGTATCGACGATCTTGTTCGGCTCGGCAAACAGCGAAACGGTGCGGATGTCGGTCGCCAGCACTTCGCCGTTGCGGTCGACAATATCGGGGCGCGATGCCATCAGCCGATCGGGCGGCAGGATGGACGAGACCGATTCCGGTTCCTTCATCGCATATTCAACCATACGGGCGCCGATGACCGCATAGAGGGCGGTAAAGCCGACGATCAGCAGGCCGACGCGGCTCCTGGCCTGCCCGGCCTTGCGCTTGCGCGACCCTTCGATCGCCATACCCGAGGGCGCGCCGAAACGGTCGTAGACGCCGGCGGAAAAATGCGCCTGGCTCTTCAGCACCATGATGCGGGAAAGGAAGGACATTATTCCAGCGCTCCCGTTTCGATCTGATCCGCGTCTTCGGCTTCGCGGGGCGCTGGCATCGGGATCGGCTGCGACTTGGCTGCGGCAACCGACTTGGCGCCAGTCTTAGCGTCCCCAACCTTAGCTTCAGTAACGTCAGGCGGCGGAACCTGCGATTTCAGCATCGGCAGCTCGCGCGCATGGGCAAGTGAGGTCGAATCAGTCGGCTGCAGCTGCAGCTCGCCGTTATAGGCATTGACCAACCGCTCCAGCCGGTTCGGCTGCGATTGCAGGGCCCAGTCGGCCTTCAGGAGATCGATCGTGTCCTTTTCCAGCTTGATCTCCGCTTCGAGGCGGCGAACCTCCTCGAGCTTCAGCTCGGCGCGGTGCTTGATCGTGTAGGTAACGGCGGCGGTCGCCGTCATGATGCCGATGAGCACAAGATCGAACGTTCTCAGCATATCAACCTCCAAGCTTTCCGAGGCTGGCAAGATTTGGGAAACCGAAGAGCGACATATCTTCGGATTCAGCGGGAGCAGTGGTGCGCTGGCCGGCGCGCAGCTTGGCAGAACGGGCGCGCGGATTGGCCTGAGCTTCTTCTTCGCTGGCAGAAACCATCGACTTGCCGACCGGCTCGAAGGTCGCGGCGCGCTCATGCGCAATGGGCAGGTGGCGCGAACCCGACGCCTTGCCGGCGCGATCGGAGAAGAATTTCTTGACGATGCGATCTTCCAGCGAATGGAAGGTGACGACGACGAGGCGACCGCCGGGCTTCAGCGACCGCTCGGCGGCAAACAGCGCCTGCGCCAGCTCGCCGAGCTCGTCATTGACGAAGATGCGCAGCGCCTGGAAGACCCGCGTTGCCGGATGGATCTTGTCCTTCATCTTGCGCGGCGTCACCAGCTCGATCAGGCCGGCGAGATCGCGCGTCGTCTCGAAGGGCTTTTCGACGCGGCGCTTTTCGATAGCATGCGCAATGCGCGGCGCCTGGCTCTCTTCGCCGAGATAGTGGAAGATCCGGATGAGATCGGCGACCTTGGCGCGGTTGACGACATCGGCGGCAGAAACGCCCGCAGCCGACATACGCATGTCGAGCGGGCCGCTCTTCTGGAACGAGAAGCCGCGTTCAGCCTCATCGATCTGCATGGAGGAAACGCCGATATCGAGCACTACGCCATCAAGCCCGCCATCGGGCGCATGATCGGCAAGTTGCGAAAACTGCGAATGGATGAGCTTGAGGTGACCGCCATGAGCAGCGACGAGCGCCTGGCCGGCGGCAATCGCCGTCGGATCGCGATCGAGCGCGATCACATCGGCACCTGCATCGAGAATGGCGGAGGTATAGCCACCCGCACCAAAGGTGCCATCGAGAATGACCTTGCCGGAAAAAGGCTCCAGCGCCGCAAGCACTTCCTTGAGAAGAACCGGAATGTGGCGAACCGGTCCGCCACCGGCTTCAGTTGAACCTCCGCCAGGATTCGCCGCCATTCCGTTCCCTCGTTCGTTCAGGAACGCTTGCCCGCCAGCTTGCGCTCCCCTCGTGCCTGTGCCTGTGCGGCCACGAATGCTTGCGGCTGCCAGAGCTGAAAGTGATCTGCCCGACCAACGAAGGTCACTTCGTCCGAAATACCGGTGAAGTCGCGAATGAAATCCGTGACCATCAACCGCCCCTCGGCGTCGAGCCTCATGAAGACCCCGCCCCCATGAATGAGAAGCGACATCTCGTTTGCATCCGGCGAAAACGGATCTTCCGCCGCAATCTGCCGCTCGAACCTCTCCAGAAGATCCGGGCCGCCGACGCTGATCGCCGGAAACACAAAATCCTGGAAGCAATAGAGCTCCTGGATATTGCGCTGCGCCAGCACGGAACGAAACGCCGCCGGCACGGAAACCCGGCCCTTGGTATCGATCCTGTTGGTCGCATTCGAAAGGAAGCGGCTCATGACACGAAACATCCGTTTCCGAAAGAGCCCGGAAAGCCCTCAGCCGCCCGAATCCCTCAAAGTCACGCACAGCTCCGCAAGCCGGAAGAACAGTCATTCTTCCGACGCCCCCAGAGAGGAAGACGCCTTTGCTTTGCGATGAATGGGCAGATGATTGCCCTGGTGCAGTGCGCATTTGGGATAGCATGGGACCATATGGGCGTCAATGGGATGAGCCCATTTTGAGGTGGGCGCAGTATCAAACATTTATAAGCTGTTAAGTTTAACAAAGGGTTAGGAAAGCGATTCTCAAACACCACCTGAACCCGTCCGGCAAAAGGCGAAGCCTGACGGCGCAGGCCTCGTGAGACCTGGCCTCGCTTCTTGACATTTCAATGGCTTGACGGGGAAAAATTGAAATCTGCAGCCAAGGAAATGCCGCAGGAGTTAATCGCCAGTTGGCCTGTAAGCCGGGTTCTGTATGGCTCCGGCGAACCGGAACGTGGCAGCCATTCATCTGGGACAACGCTTGCACGCTGCCTCACGCAACCCACCCGGATGACTGACCCAGAAACAGGCCGGAAGGCTTTCGCCAACCGCGTCATCCCTATTCGGTTTTGCTCCCGGTGGGGTTTACCGTGCCATATCCGTTGCCGGAGATGCGGTGGGCTCTTACCCCACCCTTTCACCCTTACCTGTCAAGACAGGCGGTTTGCTTTCTGTGGCACTTTCCCTGAGGTCGCCCTCGCCGGACGTTATCCGGCACCGTGTTTCCGTGGAGCCCGGACTTTCCTCACCCTACCGCCTTTCGGCATTGGTAAAGCGCGGCTGCCCGGCCAACTGGCAGGGGCTCCCTTAAACGAGGAAGCCCGCAAATGCCAACGAAATATGGGAACCAGACTTAACGGAAATAAGGTGCGAAATCCGTGGCGTAGCCTTGGTCGTTGATTCTGCCTGCCAGAATGAGTTCGGCTCCCAGCCTGCCGATCTCATCAGAACTCTTGGCGGAGGTTCCCATGCAACCTGTCAGGACGGCAATATGCGGCGAAGCGGTATAGCCGATCATCGGATAACGGCTCTTCGTATAGGAGACGACGCAGGATGCGGAAGAAATTGAACGCGCTTTGAGTTCCGGCACGATACGATCGACAATGCTCTTCAGATGCTCGCGCGCCACCTCACGTCCGTCGGCTCGGAACCAGGCGCGCATCTCCACATCATTGCGGAGCACCAGGTTGTCCGGATCGCCGCCGATCTTCAGATAGAGCTTGCCATCGGGATAACGGATTGGCGGCAACAGGTAGATATCGATGCCGGGCGCATCGAGGATCAGCGACGGCATGCCGGCAAAGCGATGCGCGTCCTCTTCCGCCACTTCGAACAGGGTGACGGTGCGCCCGTAAACCGTCATATCAACCGATTGCGGCAAGAGATTCTGCGAAATGGAAAAACCACCGGCCGCCAGCAGCACTTTCTCGGCCCGATGGATGGAGTCACCAGCCGTCGTCACGACCACTACCCCACCCTCCTCGCGGATGGAAATCGCATGGTCGCGAATGACAGTCGCCCCCGCCTTCTCGGCAAGCAACGACTGCGCTTTCACCAGCCTGCGCGGACTGATATGGCCGGCTCCCTTTGTCTCGAACAGACCTACGCTGCCGGCGGGAAAGGCAAAGAAGGGAAATTGCCGCTTCAATCCCGCTTCATCAAAGGACGCAGTTTCGATATCGAGCGAGACGCCCGCACGCCTTCTATCGGTAAGATTGGCACTTTCAGGCGGCGCGACTGCGAGGCAGCCCGCTTCTGTGTAGAAATCGATGCCGCTCTCTTTGGCGATCTCGCCATAGCGGGCGATGGAACGATTGGCGAGCAAGGCCCAATCGCGGTCCGGATCGATAGTGCGCGTGATGCGGCCTTCGTCATAGTGACTGGCGAAGACGCCTGCATGCGCCTTGCGGTCTTCAGGCTCGTCCGGCCCGATGACGGCAACGCCGTCCGTCTGGCGCGCCAGATATTTTGCGGCCGCGGCACCCATCATGCCGCGGCCAATGACGATGAATTTAAAATCAATTGCCATATCTCACCTCGCTAAAGGCTAGCGATAACATGGCAATCGTTCTGAATCATCCGGCGCTTGTCGGAGACAAGCGCTTCCGGTTCAGAGCATCGCAAGAACCTTACCGCAATAGGACTTGGAGACCGGGTTCATGCGCGTCGCGCCGTGGCCGGCATTGTACTTGAGGATAGTATTGCAGGTCTGCCCGCCACCGAGATCGTGGGCGGCGGCCAGGTACTTCATGCCGTATTTGATGTTGGTTTCCGGATCGAACAGGCCCTTGGCACCGCCGGAATAGCCCATCATGCGGGCCGTCGCTGGCTTGATCTGCATCAGGCCGATTTCGCCATGGCTGCCGCGGGCGTTCGGATTGAAATTGCTTTCGACACGGATGACCGCATTGGCGAGAGCAACCGGCACATTATACTGATTGGCATATTTGCTGATCAGCGCCGAATAGGAATTACCGGAATCATTGGCGACGGGATAACCACTCTGGCGCTCGACCGTCTTCAGCGGACGCTCTGCTGTCTTCACCGGGCGCTCTGCCTTTTTCTGCTGGCGCGCCACCTTCTGCGGACGTTCCACTTTCTGCTGGCGTTCCACTTTCTTCACGGGCGCATCGGCTCTTACGCCCCAGTCATTCGCGAAGGCAAAGCTATTTCCCGCCAGCACCATGCCAACGCATGCTGCAGCAACAACAATCAGTTTTCTCATGTAGTCTTAATCACTCCGACCCAAAGAATTGCCGGACTGCGCGCCTCGCCATCATGGAGAATTCCTGACCAAGAACTGATCAGGTTTCGCAGCAATTCTTATCGTTTCACATGACGCCTTCGATTTAGCTTGGGAACAACCATCGGCGCCGTTTGACGAGAGCTCTTAGACCATCGCAATGAGGAGATAATAGGGAAATGATGTGGCAGTCCGAATTTCGCGCCTGAACATGGAAAATCGGTAATGTCAGAAAATATGAAAGGTCAGGAATACTGCGGCAGGGCCGAAAGCAGGCGGTGCAACGTATCGATCGTCGAGAAATCGGCGATCCCGTCCACCCGTTCGGGGCGGAAATGCCGCTGGAAGGCTTCCACGTCACCGGCCGTCTTATCGCTGAATTCGCCTGTGATCTCAGTGCCGTAACCATAGAGCGACAGCATGGACTGCAGTGCCTCGATCGGCTGCCCGCGGTCACCGCGCTGGAAGAAGCGTCCGCCGGTGATCGCGGCCGGTTCCACCCAATGGCCGACACCTGCCTGATGCAGCTCGCGCCAGGGGAATTTTTCGCCCGGATCGACCTTGCGCACGGGCGCGACGTCAGAGTGACCGAGCACCCTTTCAGGCGCGATTGACCAGCGATCGCCGCAATCGCGACATAATTCGATCACCGCCGCAATCTGCTCCTTCGGGTAATCCGGAAGCCCGCCCGGATGGCCGGCATTGGCAATCTCGATGCCGATCGACATCGAGTTGATGTCCGTCTCGCCGTGCCAGAAACTCTTACCTGCATGCCACGCGCGCCTGCTCTCCGGAACGAGCTGCACCACCTCGCCGTTGGGATGCACGAAATAATGGCTGGAAACCTGGCTCTCGTCACGACAGAGCCAGTCGAGCGCCCCTTCCGGGCTTGGCATGCCGGTATAATGCAGCAGGATCATATCCGGCTTGCGGCCGTCGGCACGCTCTCCATGATTCGGAGAGGGTTGGACGCTCGCTTGTCGGTAATCGGCCTCGAATGAGGTCATGCGGCGCGGCGTTCCTTTTCGATCGCCGCATAGGCGTCGTTCAGCGCTGCCATGCGTTCATTGGCAATCGCATGAAACTCTTCCGGCACGCCGCGCGAGATAAGCCGGTCCGGATGATGCTCGCTGACGAGCACATGGTAGTGGCGGCGGATCGTCGGGAAATCATCTGCCGGCGAAACCCCGAGGACCTTGTAGGGGTCGCGTCCATCGGAGACGTGACGCGCAGCGATCTGATCGAAGCGGGCCTCGCTCATCTGGAAGATCTCGGCGATATGGCGCAGGAAATTCATTTCATTCTCGTGGATCAGCCCATCCGCCTTGGCGATATGGAACAGACCATCGAGCACGTCTTCCAGAACCGGGCAATTGGCCGCGCAGGTCGAGCAGAGCGTGGACAGCTTCGCCGCATAGGCCTCGTAACCGGCAACGTCCTGGCGGGCGAGATTATAGAGGCGTGCGACATTCTTCGCCTCGCTCGGAGGAAACTCGAAGATATCGCGGAAAGCCTGCACTTCCTTTTCGCTGACGATACCGTCAGCCTTTGCCATCTTCGCCGAAAGCGCAATGACAGCAACGGAAAAGGCAACCTTGCGGCGCGTCTCCGGATCGCCTTCGAAAACCGTGCGAATAGCCTCGACCACCGCGGAGAGCGCATTGCCCGCGGTATTGCCAATGGCATTCACCAGTTTTTCCCAGAAAGACATCGTCATCTTCTCGCAATGCAGCAAGTTCAAGAAACACCTTGACCAAATAATCGTCGCCATTGCAAGGCGACTATTGGTCGTAGGTTTGAAAACAGTTTTCACAATTCGGTAATTGTCGCTGATGCTGCGACCATCCGCCGTGTCCGCCATTTTCTGCATTATCCGCACAGCGGCCGGCGATTTCCACAACACTTATGGATAGGTAGACTGGCATTGAACCGATTATATCGCCGCTTCCGGCACCTGCCCTGCAGAAAGGCGCGTTTTTCGTAAATTCTTTACTTTACAGGCCACTTTCCCTGCCGCATCCATGCGTTACCTGAAGCATGTCGCGCAAAAGTGCGCAGCGGTAAAAGTGCGCAGCGGTTTTGCGATAACGACATGCGGAAAACAAAGACTTTAAGCTGCACGCAGTCGCGCATCGGGCGCCAAAGGAGGGATTTATGGCCAAACAGAAAGTCGCAATGCTGACCGCCGGAGGCCTGGCGCCCTGTCTCTCATCCGCCGTCGGCGGCCTCATCGAGCGCTATAGCGACGTCGCACCCGATATCGAGCTCATCGCCTACAAGTCCGGTTATCAGGGCGTGCTGCTCGGCGACAACGTCGCGATCAACAATGAAATGCGCGAGAAGGCGCCGCTCCTGCACCGTTATGGCGGCTCGCCGATCGGCAATAGCCGCGTGAAGCTCACCAATGCCGCCGATTGCGTGAAGCGCGGCCTCGTCAAGGAAGGCGAAAATCCGCTGAGGGTCGCAGCCGAACGTCTTGCCAATGACGGCGTCACCATCCTGCACACGATCGGCGGCGACGACACGAATACGACAGCGGCGGATCTGGCCGCCTATCTCGCGGCAAACGGTTATGACCTCACGGTCGTCGGCCTGCCGAAAACCGTCGACAACGACGTCGTGCCGATCCGCCAGTCTCTCGGCGCCTGGACGGCTGCCGAAGTCGGCGCCCACTTCTTCGACAATGTCAGCAACGAACAGACCGCCGCCCCGCGCACCCTCGTCATTCACGAAGTCATGGGCCGTCATTGCGGCTGGCTGACTGCCGCTACTGCCCGTGCCTATCTCCAGCGCACCAAAGGCAATGAATATGTCGACGGCCTGATGATGAACGCGCATATGAAGAGCATCGACGCCGTCTATCTGCCGGAAATGGCCTTCGACCTCGATGCCGAGGCCGCGCGCCTGAAGGAGATCATGGACCGCACTGGCCATGCCACCGTCTTCGTATCGGAAGGCGCCTGCCTCGATGCCATCGTTGCCGAACGCGAGGCCGCCGGCGAGACGGTCAAGCGCGATGCCTTCGGCCATGTGAAGATCGATACGATCAATGTCGGCGCCTGGTTCCAGAAGCAGTTCGCAAGTCTGCTCGACGCCGAGCGCTCGCTCGTCCAGAAATCCGGTTATTTCGCCCGCTCCGCACCGGCAAACGGCGAAGATCTGCGCCTGATCCAGAGCATGGTCGACCTCGCTGTTGAAAGCGCTCTCAACAAGATCTCGGGTGTAACCGGCCACGACGAAGCGCAGAACGGCAAGTTGCGCACAATAGAATTTCCCCGCATCAAGGGTGGCAAGCCATTTGATCTTTCGACCGCATGGTTTGGCGAAGTAATGAGCCAGATCGGGCAAAAATACAGGGCGGCATGATTGACGGATGGCTAATATGGTGTCTTTGCTTGTTCTCTAGGAATAGGAGGAGATTCCATGTCGCTTGAAGCTTGGCTCGCTTTTGCAGCCGCATCCGCCATCATGCTTGCCATACCGGGACCGACCATTCTTCTGGTCGTTTCCTATGCGCTTGGTCATGGCCGGAAAACGGCGCTGGCGACCGTTTCGGGCGTGGCGCTCGGCGATTTCACGGCCATGACGGCATCGCTTTTCGGACTGGGCGCACTGCTCGCCGCATCCGCGACGCTGTTTACCGTGCTGAAGTGGATCGGCGGCGCCTACCTGATCTGGCTGGGAATCAAGCTCTGGCGGGCTCCGATCGTCGGCGAACACATCGCTGACAACGATAACCTGCCGGAAGAAAAGTCCCTGCGGATCTTCCTGCATGCCTATGTCGTGACGGCGCTGAACCCGAAGAGCATCGTCTTCTTCGTCGCCTTCGTTCCGCAGTTCCTCAACCCTGCCCTTCCCTTCTTCGATCAGATGCTGATCATGGAAGCGACATTCCTCGTTCTCGCCACCATCAATGCCACCTGCTACGCCATGGCCGCGCATGCGGCCCGAGGCCTGATTCGCAAAGCCAACGTGCAGCGCGCGGTCAATCGCACCGGTGGCACTCTCCTCATCGCTGCCGGCGCCGTGACCGCCGGGTATCGCCGTATTGCAGCCTAGTAATATTCCGTGGTTGCTGGAAAGCCACGAATAGGTTAATGGCTTTTCCTGGGCTTAAGGTATTTAGTAACTTTTAAGACGCTGCCGGGGCGGCGGGATTCACGAAAGTGAGAGAATGGTAGCGATCGGATTTTCCGGCCTGAAACGCAGTCTTGTGGTCTCTACCATGCTCTGCGGTGTCATTTCCGGATGCGCGAGCGTCGAATATACCTCTCAGGCGGAACTGACCGCCGCACAGACCGTGATTCCCATGCCGAAGCCGGGTGAAGATGCAACGCTGGCTGCTATCCCGACCGCTGAAGGCGCAAACGGCCCGGCCGTAGCCACTCTCAATCCCCAGGCAGCAACTGCCGCACCTGTTCTCACTGCAGCCGCCATGCCGAATGTCGTCTCCCCCGTGCAGCAGCAGGCCGGCGATTTCGTTATGCAGGGCGGTGTCCAGCAGGTTGCCGTCAACGGCTATGCTCCCATTCCGCTCACACCCGAAATGACAGCGATCCAGTCCGTCGTCCCGACGCCGCGTCCGGGCTCGCCCGCAAGCCCCTCCACACAGCTTGCCTTCGCAGCCACGACACCGCAGAACGGCGCGCTCGCAGCGCTTGCCGCCGTCGACACCACGCCGCGCTTCACCATGGACTACGGCTTCGACGAGTCCGGTCCAATCGATCCCCCGTCCGCCCCGCCGATGTTCAGCGATGACGACAGCGACGATGCGCCGACCGTCGAAAAGAGCTTCGTCAGCAAACTCATCAGCAAATATTCGAAGCTCTATGAAATTCCCGAATCGCTGCTCCACCGCGTCGTTCACCGCGAGAGCCGCTACAATTCCAAGGCCTACAACAAGCGCGGCTACTTCGGTCTCATGCAGATCAAGTACAACACCGCAAAATCGATGGGTTACGGCGGCAATCCCGCCGGCCTCTTCGACGCCGAAACCAATATCAAATATGCAGGCAAGTACCTGCAGGGCGCCTGGCAGGTAGCCGACAAGAAGGAAGACGACGCCGTTCGTCTCTATGCCCGCGGCTATTATTATGATGCCAAGCGCAAGGGCATGACCGACATCGCCCAAGGCAATTACTGATAGTCCAACTACTGGTACAAAACATCATCAGTGACCGGCCTCAGCCGGCCTTCGCCGACTGAAGCGTATTGAGAATTTCCTTCAGCACGATCTGCGGCTTGTAGCCCAGCCAGCTCGGCGTCAGCCCCATGCGGACGAAGACGAGATTGGCCGAAGGAATGATTGCCACCGTCTGGCCGTCATGGCCCTGCAGCCAGAACGTATCCTGCGGCAAGCCGAATTCCGCGCTCGTGCCGCCGCCCGGTCCCGCAAGCCAGGCTTGGCCTTGTGTATATTTACCGCCCGAACTTGCCGTCGGTGTGCGCATCATCGCAACAAAACCTTCCGGCAAAAGCCTCCGCCCGTTCCACACGCCATCCTGGAGCAGGAACTGGCCGAAGCGCGCCCAGTCATGCCCCGTGGCATAGAGATAGGAACTGCCAGTGAACGTACCGCGCTCATCGGCTTCGAAGACTGCGCTCGTCATGCCGAGTGGAGAAAACAGCGCATCGCGGGGATAATCGAAGGCCGCCCGCGGATCGCCGACCTTGTTCATCCAGATACGTGACAGAAGCACGGCCGCACCGCTGGAATAACGGAAATCTGTGCCCGGAGCAGCCACCAGAGGCGCGCCGGCCGGCAGGGAAACCATATCAGGGTCGAGGTAGAGCATGCGCGTCACATCGGCAACGGCACCATAATCCTCGTTGAAGGCGAGCCCGCTTTCCATGCCGAGCAGGTCGGAGAGCTTGATGTCGCCGCGCGGATCATTCGCCCATTGCGGCAGGAGATGCGTGTCATCGAAGGAGATCTTGCCTGACAGCATCAGCCTGCCGATCAGCGCCGCATTGACGGTCTTCGTCATCGACCAGCCGACCAGCGGCGTATCGGCGTTGAAGCCCGGCCCGTAGCTTTCTGCAATGATGCGGCCATCCTGCACGACGACCATCGCCCGCATGGCAGGCCCGGCAAGCTTGGCATCGGTCAGAAGCGCCGCGACCTTGGCATTGCCGGTCGCCGGATCGACGCCCTCGCCGTCCGGCCAGACCGCGTCATTTTCACTTAACTGCGCCACCGGCATCAACGGCGCAGCCCTGGCGGCGGCATCGAAATCGCCATCAGGCACGCTCGTGCAGCCGAGGGCGCCGCGATAAAGCGCGTAGCTCGGCGCAAACAGGCCCATGAAACGCGAGGTCACCCGCCCGCTGTCACGATCGATCTCGACGCGCATCAGCCTGAGCAGCGGGTTTCCAGGCGCTTGGACATCGTCGTAGAGAACGGCGTCGGGATCGCGGCCGGCGATGAAGACATTGGAGCAGACGATCTTGGCGGTATAGCCATTGCCCACCCTCAGGAGCTCCGGCGGGCTTATGGAGAGCCACGCAGCTGCGCCTATGGCGACGAGAATGACGAGCAGGGCCAAGCCCTTGAAGATACGCGGAACAACTCGCATGCAATCCTCCACGGAACGGAGAGAAGCAGGAAACTTGGCTCACGAAAAGAGAGAAGCGAAAAGAAGTGTTTCAATCGACTTCAAATTTCGCGGAAGTCCCGGCGGAGTTTCGTCGAAGCCTTGGCCCACAGGGCTCGTCATCAAACTGTAGCAGAGGCGCGTTACACGCCCTGAACGCTAAAAAGGTGACAGACTCATGTCGGAATTTGCACCGGATACCGGCTTCCGCAAGAACCGGAAACTCAAGGCAGCGCTTCTCCGCCACAAGGCTTTTTCCAAGGACGGCTTCTCCGAGCGTCTCTTCGGCCTTCTCTTCTCCGGCCTCGTCTATCCGCAGATCTGGGAAGATCCGGATCTCGACATGCAGGCGATGGAGCTGAAGCCCAATCACCGTATCGTCACGATCGGCTCGGGCGGCTGCAATATGCTGGCCTACCTTTCCAAGGCGCCGGCTTCGATCGACGTGGTCGATCTCAATCCGCACCACATTGCACTGAACAGGCTGAAGCTTGCCGCTTTCAAGAACCTGCCAAGCCATTCCGATCTCGTGCGCTTCCTGGCGATGCCGAACGAGAAATCGAACAGCCGGGTTTTCGACCGCTATCTGTCGTCCAATCTCGACGATACGACCCGCGCCTACTGGAACACCCGCAAGTTCGGCCGCCGGCGCGTCACGGTTTTTGACCGCAACATCTATGAAACCGGCCTGCTCGGCCGCTTCATCGGTGCCGCTCATCTTCTTGCCCGCCTGCATGGGGTGAAGCTGCAGGAAATGACCAAGGCCCGCACGATCCGCGAGCAGCGCCAGTTCTTCGACGATCAGATCGCTCCCCTCTTCGAAAAGCCGGTCGTTCGCTGGATCACCAACCGCAAAAGCTCGCTTTTCGGTCTTGGCATTCCGCCGCAGCAATATGACGAGCTTGCAAGCCTTGCCGCCGACAATTCCATCGCGCCGGTTCTGAAGCACCGTCTGGAAAAGCTCGCCTGCCATTTCCCGATGCGCGACAATTACTTTGCCTGGCAGGCTTTCGCTCGCC
This sequence comes from Rhizobium sp. CF142, assembly GCF_000281145.1. Taxonomy (NCBI): domain Bacteria; kingdom Pseudomonadati; phylum Pseudomonadota; class Alphaproteobacteria; order Hyphomicrobiales; family Rhizobiaceae; genus Rhizobium; species Rhizobium sp. CF142. Next base: position 29,615 of record NZ_AJWE01000114.1, read on the forward strand.
GCTACGCCGATGGCGAAGAAGGCCCGCTGCCGACCTACCTCAAGCCGGAACACTATGAGGTCATCCGCGCCAATGTCGATCGCGTCAACGTCCACCACGCAAGCTTCACCGAGCTTCTGGCCGGCGAGCCCGCCGCATCGCGCGACCGCTATATCCTGCTCGATGCGCAGGACTGGATGACGGACCAGCAGCTCAATGATGTCTGGCGCGAAATCACCCGCACCGCCCGCGAAGGCGCTCGCGTGATCTTCCGCACGGCCGCCGAAAAGAGCATCATCGAAGGCCGTCTCGCCCCTGAAATCCGCGACCAGTGGCACTATTTCGAAGACCAGTCGCGTGAGATGACCACCCAGGACCGCTCGGCAATTTACGGCGGCTTCCACATCTACGGGAAGAAGGCGTGAGCAAAGTCGACGAAATGACCGTCAAGAGCGAGGAACATGCCGACCTGATGGACGGCATGTACCGCTACCAGCGCCATTTCTATGATCTCACCCGCAAATATTATCTTCTCGGCCGCGACAGCACGATCCGCAATCTTGACGTTCCCGAGGGCGGCACGTTGCTCGAAGTCGGCTGCGGCACCGGCCGCAACATGGCGCTGGCCCACAAGCATTTCCCGACGGCCAAGCTCTACGGTCTCGACATTTCCCAGGAAATGTTGATTTCCGCCCGCAAGACCTTCGCCACCAAGGCGACAATCCCGGATTTCCGGGTAGCGGACGCCACGGCCTATACGCCCCGCGAATTCGGCGCCGTCGGTTTCGACCGCATTCTGATTTCCTACGCACTGTCGATGATCCCGGATTGGGAACGCGCGGTGGATGCTTCGATCGCCGCGCTCAATCCCGGCGGCCAGCTCCACATTGTCGATTTCGGCCAGCAGGAGGGCCTGCCGGCCTGGTTCCGCAGCCTGCTGCAGGCCTGGCTCGCCAAATTCCATGTCACACCACGCGCCAATCTGCGTGAGGTTCTGGAAGCGCAAGCTGCTGAAAACAACGCACGACTGTCGTTCGAGACGATCGGCGGCGGTTACGCCTGGCGGGCGGCGATTATCAGCAGGCGCTCATAATTCGCTTGTAAATAACCATTTTTTTACGTTGATATTAGAAAAGAGGGTTATACCCTCTGCAGGGCGCGTGTTTTCGAAGGTCAGGCTGTGGGGCAGATCCATCATCACGACGGAACATTTATGCGTCGGCTTCTGTTTTGCGTCCTGCCGTTTGCCCTGCTGCTCGCCGGTTGCAGCTCCACGGGTTACGATTATCTCGAAACCGCTTCCATAAAGCCGAAGGCCCGCTTCAAGGATACCGATCCCCAGGATTTCGGGCCCAAGCGCCCGCAGCAAAACGCTGTCCACGGCATCGACATTTCCAAATGGCAGGGTGATATCGACTGGCAGACGGTGCGCAAATCCGGCGTCGCCTTCGCCTTCATCAAGGCGACCGAAGGCAAGGACAGGATCGATCCGCGCTTTGACGAATATTGGCGCGAGGCAGCCGCCTCAGGCATTCCGCATGCGCCCTATCACTTCTATTATTTCTGCTCCTCCGCCGACGACCAGGCCGACTGGTTCATCCGCAATGTTCCCAGGGAATCCATGCGCCTGCCGCCGGTGCTGGATGTCGAGTGGAATGCAGAATCGAAGACCTGTCGCTTCCGCCCTGACCCGGCCACCGTACGTTCTGAAATGCAGCGCTTCATGGATCGCCTGGAAGCCTATTACGGAAAGCGGCCGATCATCTACACCTCTGTCGATTTCCACCGCGAGAATCTCGCCGGCTATTTCCAGGACTATCATTTCTGGGTCCGCTCGACCGCCAAACATCCTGACGTGACCTATGCCGACCGACGCTGGGCCTTCTGGCAGTATACGTCGACAGGCGTCATTCCCGGCATTCAGGGGCCAACGGATATCAATGTCTTCGCCGGCTCCGCGAAAAACTGGAACAACTGGGTGGCTGACGTTTCCAAGGATAGAAATTCTTAGTAACGTGGCCTAATCTTTCTTGCTTCCGTCACATTCATCTGTGAAATCGGCGGCATTCTATGTCATTTTACGAGGATCGTTTCATGCACCGCTCGCTCAAAAGCTGCTCTGCACTTGCCCTTCTGTTTGCCTGCGTCCTAGCAACAGGCGCTGCCGCCCAGCAGGCTCCGGATGCGGCAGCTTCGGCCCCGGCAGCACCCTGCGGCGGCGATCTCTCCACCTTCCTCCAGGGCGTCAAGAAAGAGGCGATTGCAGCGGGCGCCAGCGCCGAAGCAGCAGACCAAGCTTTGGCCGGCGCTGAGATCGACCCCAAAGTCCTGAGCCGCGACCGCGCCCAGGGCGTCTTCCGCCAGACCTTCCTCGAATTCTCGCAGCGCACCGTCAGCCAGGCTCGCCTCGATATCGGCCGCCAGAAGATGAAGCAATATGCCGATGTTTTCGCCCGCGCCGAGCAGGAATTCGGCGTTCCCGCCGGCATCATCACCGCCTTCTGGGCAATGGAAACGGATTTCGGCGCCGTACAGGGCGATTTCAACACGCGCAACGCGCTGGTGACGCTTTCCCATGACTGCCGCCGCCCGGAACTCTTCCGCCCGCAGCTGATCGCCCTCATCGAGATGGTGCAGCATGGCGACCTCGACCCGCAGACCAACACCGGCGCCTGGGCCGGCGAAATCGGCCAGGTTCAGATGCTGCCGCGCGATATCATCGCCTATGGCATGGATGGCGACGGCGACGGCCATGTTCGCCTCAAGCAGAGCGGCCCGGACGCGATCCTGACGGCCGCCAAGTTCATCCAGCATCTCGGTTTCGAGCGCGGCCAGCCCTGGCTGCAGGAAGTCACCGTGCCTGACAACCTGCCCTGGGAAAAATCGGGCCTCGGCGGTACGATGACAGCAGGCGAATGGTTCAACCTCGGCGTCAAGCCGCGCGACGGCAATACCGGCTTCGCCAATCTCGAAGGCGATCTCGTCCTGCCGCAGGGCCGCCTCGGACCGGCCTTCATCGCCTATCCCAATTTCAAGATCTATCTGGAATGGAACAAGTCGTTCATCTACACGACCTCTGCCGCCTATTTCGCGACCCGCCTCTCCGGCGCCCCGACCTATCAGAAGGGTACGCCCGAGCAGGGTCTTTCCAATGACCAGATGAAGCAGCTGCAGACGAAGCTCGATTCGCTCGGCCATGACGTCGGTGAGATCGACGGCATCCTCGGCTCCGGTACCCGTGTGGCGATCCAGAAGGAACAGCTCCGCCTCGGCATACCGGCCGACGGCTGGGCAACGCCGGCCCTGCTGAGCGCACTCTGAGACTTCACATTTGCTCTTTTGCCACCCGGCTTCATGAATCGGGTGGCTGCTTCCCGCCGATCGGTTAAACCTGCCAGCGAACGGGAGGGATCGGCGTGGAACAGAAAATGAGTGCTTTGACCTGGGGGCTCCTTGCCCTGCTCGGTCTGATCTGGGGCGGCTCCTTCTTTTTCGCGCGCATCGCTGTTGTGGAGGTGCCGCCACTCACCCTCGTCTTCCTGCGCCTCTCCATCGCAGCCATCGCGCTGCATATCTACATTGGCGGACGCTTCGGCATCTATCCGCTGCTGAAGAGCCGGTGGCGCGAATTCCTCATTCTCGGCATCCTCAACAACGCCCTGCCCCATGCGCTGATCTTCTTCGGCCAAACGCGCATCGGCGCCGGCCTTGCCTCCATTCTCAATGCCACGACGCCGATCTGGACGGTGCTGATCGCCAACTACCTGACATCAGATGAGAAGCTCTCCTCGGCCAAGATCATCGGCTGCCTTACCGGCCTTCTCGGCACGGTCGTGTTGATAGGCCCCAGCGTGACGGCTCGCAGCGAACTGCCCTTATGGGCTCTGCTCCTGCCGGTCATCGCAGCGGTTTCCTATGGCTTTGCCGCCACTTACAGCAAGCGCTTCAAGGGCGTGACGCCGCCCGTCATCGCTGCCGGGCAGATGACGGCATCCTCGCTGGTCGCCCTGCCGCTGTCGCTCGTCATGGACCATCCCTGGTCGCTCGCCGTCCCCTCGGCCAACGCCATCGCCGCCATTCTGGCAATCGCCCTGCTGTCCACCGCCTTCGGTTATATTCTCTACTTCCGTATCCTGGCCGCTGCAGGCGCGACCAACGCCTCTCTGGTGACGCTGCTGGTGCCGCCGAGCGCGATCCTGCTCGGCTTCCTGTTCCTGGGTGAGCAACTGGAAATGACCGAGATTGCCGGCATGGCGCTGATCGGGGCGGGACTTGTCATTCTGGATGGCCGCATCTACCACCGCTTTGGCGCGGTAACCTGAAATGATTATGCTGCAGTGCGCCATTCTTTCGCCAAAAGCGTGAATCGGCGCTATCGGTTTGTAACGAAGCGTTAAATTTTGAGAGCGGAATTTTCTAGTTATATTTCAGTAGCTTGCAGGATAGTTGCTAGACTTATCCACTGCCCTCTTCGGCAGTGCAGCACAAGAAGCGCTTCCCAACTAACACATTTCCGACATATTATTAGCCGGTTAACGCGAGGAGGCAGACATGGGACTTACGCAATCCTTGAATGTCCTGTTGGTCAGTGCAGCGTTCGCATTCGTCGTATCCATGCTCTTCATTTGAGCCGATACGAAGCGTAAAGACTGAATACCGAACTCCTGAAACAATCAGCCCCAGATATTGAAAAGCGCATGCCCCGCCCGGCATGCGCTTTTCCTATATGCTGATAACGGTATCCGTCTGATCAGGCGGCAGCGCCGGCGCTTCTCGCCGTCTGTCGCGAAAGGCCGAGGTTGGCGAGAACGGCAGAAACTAGCGGCGCACGGTTCATCGTATAGAGGTGGAACTCGTTGAGGCCGCGACGGACGAGATCCTCGATCTGCTCGGCTGCGACATCGGCGGCAACCTTGGCGCGCTCCTCCGGCTTGTCGTCATATCCGGCAAAACGTTCATCGAGGAAATCAGGTATGACCGTGCCGCAGGCGCCGGCAAAGCGCTTCAGCTGCGTCAGGTTCTGGATTGGCATGATGCCCGGCACGACAGGGATCTTGACGCCGGCCGCGCGTACCTTTTCGAGGTAACGCTCGAAATTGTCATTGTCGAAGAAGAACTGCGTCAGGGCGCGGTCGGCGCCATTGTCGGCCTTGCGCTTCAGCATTTCGATATCGGCCGCCTGGTCGCGGCTTTCCGGATGCTTTTCCGGATAGGCCGAGACGGAGATTTCGAAATTGCCGATCTGCTTGAGGCCGGCCACCAGTTCGGCTGCATTGGCATAGCCGCCCGGATGCGGCTGGTAGGGCGCGCCGACACCACCAGGCGCGTCACCGCGCAGCGCCACGAAATGCGTGACGCCGGCCTTGCGGAAGCTGTCGACCACCTGATGCGTCTCTTCCTTCGTGGCGCTGACGCAGGTCAGGTGTGACGCAGTCGCAAGCGGCGTGTCGGTGAGGAAGCGCGTGACCGTGGAAAGCGTCGGCGCCTTGGTCGTGCCGCCGGCGCCATAGGTCACCGAGACGAATTCCGGGTTCCAGTCCTGCAGGTCGCGGACGGTGTTCCAGAGCTGGCCCTCCATCTCCTCGGACTTCGGCGGGAAGAACTCGAAGGAGATCGCGATATCGCGGCGGCGGGCGTCGTTTTTCTGGGTCATTTATTCTCTCCCGGCAAATGTAGGTACGGCGCCTTCGGTCTCCAGCGAAGCCATCAGGCGCCTCGGGTCACGTGCTAGCCAGACCGTGACCGTGAGGCCCTGCTCGCCCTGCTGACCCGGATGAAGGTCGACGACCTGCTCTATATCGAGCCCAGCCTTGCGCACCCAATCCGACATGGCCTGATGCGAAAAGCCGAGACGCACATGGGCATGTTCGTCGCGAAGATATTCGAGGTTATGCGGCGCCAGATCGATAATGACCAGACGTCCGCCCGGCCGCAGCATGCGCGCGGCTTCCGTGATCGCGATCTCAGGCTGATCGAAGAAATGCAGCACCTGATGGATCGTCACCAGATCGAAATCCTGCCCCTCGAAAGGCAGGTTCAGGATATCGGCGTGGCGCACCGAAGCCGTGGTGATGCGGGACTTGTCGAGATTGGCGCGCGCCACACTCAGCATGTCGCGACTGGCATCGACGCCGATCGCCCGGCGATAACGGCCGGCGAGAAGCTCCAGCATGCGGCCGGTGCCGGTGCCGAGATCGAGCAGGGAATCGATCGGGTTGGACCCGAGCAGCTTGATGACGGCCGCATCCACCTCTTCGTCAGCGGCGTGCAGGCGGCGAAGCTCGTCCCATTCGGCGGCGTTGCGGCTGAAATAGGCCTGCGCCCGCTCAGCGCGCTGGCGCTTGACGGACGCCAGACGCTCGCCGTCACGCTGGACGACAGGATCGTTTTCGGAGACATGCTTGAGCAGGGCCCTCACCAGGGCAGCAGCCTTGCCCTCCTGCGCCAACCGGAAATAGGCCCAGGCGCCTTCCTGATAGCGGTCTATCAACTCCGCCTCGCCAAGCAGCTTCAGGTGCCGGGAGATACGGGGCTGGGATTGGCCGAGAATTTCCGTAAGATCTGTCACGGTGAGATCGCCCGCCGCCAGCAGCGCCAGCAGCCGCAGGCGCGTCGGTTCGCCGGCCGCCTTCAAGACGTCCACCAGCGCATCCAGTCCAAGCCTTAGGGGTTCGCTCATATTCTACCCAATCAAGATATAAAGATATCTTTATGTGATTTGGATAGCTGAGGCAAGCGGCATTTTACCGATTTGCGAACTTGCCTGTGGTGATAACGACAGCAGACATCAAAAAAGCCCCGGACCAGCCGGGGCTTTCGAAAAGCGCAAAGAGCCGATCAGCGAGTCAGGCGCTTGTGGGCCTGGCTGCCCGGGTTCAGGGCGTCAGGGCCGAGACGGCGAACCTTGTCCTGCTCATAGTCCTCGAAGTTGCCTTCGAACCATTCGACATGGCCCTCGCCTTCGAAAGCGAGGATGTGCGTGGCCAGACGGTCGAGGAACATGCGATCGTGGCTGATGATGATGGCGCAGCCGGCAAATGCTTCCAGCGCGCTTTCCAGAGCACCCAGCGTTTCCGTATCGAGGTCGTTGGTCGGTTCGTCGAGCAGCAGAACATTGCCGCCGGCCTTCAGCATCTTAGCAAGGTGAACGCGGTTGCGCTGACCACCTGAGAGATTGCCGACCTTCTGCTGCTGGTCGCCGCCCTTGAAGTTGAAGGCGCCGCAATAGGCGCGCGAGTTCATGTCGAACTTGCCGAGCTTGATGATTTCCGCGCCGCCGGAGATTTCCTCCCAGACAGTCTTGTTGCCGTCGAGAGCATCGCGGCTCTGGTCGACATAACCGAGATGCACGGTTTCGCCGATGCGTACCGATCCAGCATCCGGCTTTTCCTGGCCGGTGATCATCTTGAACAGGGTCGTCTTGCCGGCGCCGTTCGGGCCGATAATGCCGACGATGCCGCCCGGCGGCAGCTTGATCGACAGGTCGTTGATCAGCGTGCGGCCCTCGAAGCCCTTGGTGATGCCTTCCATCTCGATGACCACTTGGCCGAGACGCTCGCTGACCGGGATGATGATCTGCGCGTCACCGGGACGCTGCTTCTCGGCGGCTTCCACCAGCTGTTCGTAAGACTTGATACGCGCCTTGGATTTGGCCTGGCGGGCCTTCGGGCTGGAAGCGATCCATTCCTGTTCGCGGCTGATCGCCTTCTGGCGGCCCGCCTCTTCGCGGTTTTCCTGCAGCATGCGCTTGGCCTTCGCCTGCAGGTAAGCCGAGTAGTTGCCTTCGTAAGGGATGCCGCGGCCGCGGTCGAGTTCGAGGATCCAGCCGGTGACGTTGTCCAGGAAGTAGCGATCGTGGGTGATCATCATCACGGCGCCCGGATAGTCGCGCAGGTGCTTTTCGAGCCAAGCGATGGTTTCGGCATCCAGATGGTTGGTCGGTTCGTCGAGCAGCAGCAGATCCGGCTGCGACAGGAGCAGGCGGCAAAGCGCGATACGGCGACGCTCACCACCCGAAAGGCTGGTGACTTCGGCATCGCGCGGCGGGCAGCACAGGGCTTCCATTGCCATCTCGACCTGGCTTTCCAGATCCCAGAGGTTCTGGCTGTCGATAATGTCCTGGAGCTTTGCACCCTCGTCCGCCGTCTCGTCGGAATAGTTCATCATCAATTCGTTGTAACGCTCGAGCACAGCCGTCTTGGCGGCAACGCCTTCCATGACGTTTTCGAACACAGTCTTGTTGGGATCGAGTTTCGGCTCCTGCTCCAGGTAGCCGACCGTCGCACCTTCGGCGAGCCAGGCTTCGCCGGTATATTCCTTGTCCTGGCCGGCGATGATGCGCAGCACGGTGGACTTACCGGCGCCGTTCGGACCGAGGATACCGATCTTGGCATCGGGATAGAAGGAAAGATGGATATTCTCGAGGATCTTCTTATTGCCATAGGCCTTGTTGAGGCCGGACATGTGATAGATGAACTGGCGTGCCATGCTGGGATGCTCCGGGCGGAAACTTGAAATCGTGGCCGCTATGTAGGCGAAACCACGCCCGCGGGCAACGCCGAAACCCTGTTTCGTCAGGATTTCGGCATGTTTCCGTCAGAAGCCCGCAGCATCTACAATGCCTTCGTCACAGCCGAAGGAAGTCTGCCCTGCCCCCTGGATGAGACCGCCAAGGCCCTTCTCCTTCGCTTGAGCCGAAACGGCATCCTGCGAAAGTCCGATCGTCAGTTCGCTTATCACGCGCTTGTTGCCGACGCGCCGGCAGCTCATCTTCACCCGGTCGCTGGCGCCTGCGCCGAAACTCTTGTCGAAGGCCGCCTTGATCGCATCAGCCTTCAGCACCTTGCCGACATTGGCAGCAAAGAGATCACGCACGGCCGAAGCATTGAGATCGCCCATCAGATCAATGGCGGTAGCGAAATAATCGTCGGCACTCATTTTCGTGCAGGTGCCGTGCTTGATCCATTCATGCCGCTCAAGCGCCGATTGCGTGCCGGGCATCGACTTGTCTAGCGCGCTCTTCGTCTCGGCTGAGAGGTTCACCGCCGGCAGGCTCGTCCACTGGCCGTCCTTGTCGGCGGCTTTCTGGTCATCAGGTACGCCGCAATAGTCCTGACGCATCGGCCACAGACCGTGGAGAGAAAAGTTGGTGGCGTCGTAGCGATCACCGCTCTGAGTGGCGCATTCGGCCTTCTTCTGGTTGGTCTGGCAGAATGCCGGCTGCCAGCTTGCAGCAAGGATGAACCGTGTGCGCCCGCTTTCCTGTGCGGATACGGAACCGGCTGACGACAGCGAAAGGAACAGGATGGAAACCGAGAGTAGAAACTTGACCATTATTAGCCCCGAAATAGCTCCGACAAAGAACAATACAGGAACAAACAAGCATGAAGCCGAAGCTTGCGCAACCCTGAATCGCAGGGGCAAGCATGCTTTTCTTATGTATGAGCGAAACCGCAATATTGCATTTGCCTTGATATCTGGTCTTTTGGGCGTGGGAGGAATGCATGTTTTCCGAGACATTGCGGCTTCAAAACGCCGCGGCTTCGCTTGCCTATCATCACCAACCTGCAGAGGGGCAAGCACGGGCTATCCTGATGATTTCGCATGGGCTTGCCGAACATTCCCGCCGTTACCAGCGTTTTGCCGAGGCCATGGCGGCAAGCGACCACCATGTCTATGCGCATGACCATCGCGGCCACGGCGAGACAACGGCCGATGATGCACCGCTCGGTCGCTTTGCCAGACGCAACGGTGTTGAGAGTGTCATCAGCGATATCGCCGCCATGCACACTTTTGCCACGGGCCGTCACCCCGGCCTGCCCGTCATTCTGCTCGGTCACTCCATGGGCGGCCTGATCGCACTCAATGCCGCAGCCGATCTCCCCGGCCGTTTCGCAGCCCTTGCCGTCTGGAATTCGAATTTCGCCGTCGGTCTTTCCGGCCGCGCTGCACAGGCGATCCTGCTTGCTGAGCGCATGCTGAAAGGCTCGGACGTGCCGAGCGACATGCTGCCGAGGCTGACATTTTCCGCCTGGGGCAAATCCATCCCCGATTACCGCACGGAATTCGACTGGCTGTCGCGCGATCCGGCCGAGGTCGACGCCTATATTGCCGATCCGCTTTGCGGCTTCGATGCTTCGGTATCGCTCTGGCTCGATGTCTTCGCCCTCACCTTCCGCGGCACCGAGAAGGAGCGGCTCGAGACCCTGCCGAGGAACATGCCGATCCATCTGGTCGGCGGCGGCAAGGACCCGGCAACCAACAATGGAAAAGCCGCGCTCTGGCTGTCAAAGCGTTTGAAAAGCCAAGGCTTCTCCCGTATCAGCACTGAGATATATCAGGACATGCGGCATGAAACGCTGAACGAGATCGGCGCAGAAACGGCAATTGCGGATTTCACCGCTTGGTGCGACGAGGCAATCCGCACGGTCCCGAGCGAAAGGACCTGAGATGACGACCCTGAGTTCCACCCGCCATCCCGCCTCATCCGAGGTGACGTTCGGCTTGCTTTTCATGCTGCTCTCGGTGCTGATCTCGCCGCTGATCGACATCTTCTCGAAGCTCGCGACGGCAACCATCTCCTCCACCGAAGTGGCCGGCTTCCGCTTCGTCATCCAGGCTCTCACCATGCTGCCTTTCATCTTCCTGCGCGGTGCAAAGATCCAGTTTTCGCTGAAGCAGAGCTGGTATCATGCCATCCGCGGCGCGATGGTCACCATCTCGATGATCTGCTTCGTCACCACGCTGAAGGTCATGGCGGTTGCCGATGCCATCGCCATCTTCTTCGTCGAGCCGATCATCCTGACGATCCTCGGCAGCATCTTCCTGAAGGAAACCATCGGCTGGCGCCGCTACAGCGCCTGCGCCGTCGGTTTCCTGGGCGCCATGCTGATCATCCAGCCGAGCTTCGAGCAAGTGGGCTATATCGCCCTGCTGCCCGTTGTCAGCGCCTTCTGCATCGCCGTCTTCGCGCTGATGACGCGGGTGCTGTCACACCGGGAAGATCCCTGGGCCATGCAGTTCCAAACCGGCCTCTGGGGCATCTTCTTCTGCGCCGTCATCCTGTTCTTCGGTTATGGCAGCGGCTCCGACATCATCGACACGACCATGCCCGATCTTCCCGCCTTCGGCTACCTGCTGGGTACGGGCATTGCCGCAGCGATAACGGGCATTCTCGCGGCCTACGCCTATCGCGCCGCCCCGGCCTCCACGCTTGCGCCGCTGCAATATCTGGAAATCGTCTCGGCCACGGTCTTTGCCTGGTTGGTCTTCGCCGATTTCCCGGACGCGCTGAAATGGCTCGGCATCCTCATCGTCATCGCGTCCGGCCTCTACATCATCTGGCGCGAGCGGCGCTTTGCTTCCAAACCCGTATCCGATACATCTGAGGCAACGCGGGCGCCCTGAAATCCGCCGCCCATAGGAGGAATTGGGAGGAATTTGGGAGGAACATGACGGAAGACCTGAAGAAGAAGCCGCCGCTTGCGGGCATCAGGGTGATCGAGCTTGCGCGCGTGTTGGCCGGCCCCTGGGCGGGGCAGATGCTGGCCGATCTCGGCGCCGATGTGATCAAGGTGGAAAACCCTGATGGTGGCGACGACACAAGGCATTGGGGGCCGCCCTTCGTCGAAGGCGCGGATGGCGAAAATCTCTCGGCCGCCTATTATCATTCCGCCAATCGCGGCAAGCGCTCCGTTACCGCAGACCTGAAAAGCGAAGAAGGCCAGTCGCTGGTGCGCCGCCTCGTCGCCACAGCAGACGTGCTGATCGAAAACTTCAAGCTTGGCGGCCTCGTCAAATACGGGCTCGACTACGAGAGCCTGAAAGCGATCAATCCGCGGCTCGTCTATTGCTCCATCACCGGCTTCGGCCAGACCGGCCCCTACGCCAGTCTCGCCGGTTACGACTATATCGTCCAGGGCATGTCGGGTTTCATGTCGATCACGGGTGAACCCGAGGGGCAGCCGATGAAGGCGGGTGTCGCGATTGCCGATATCTTCACCGGCATCTATGCGGTCTCGGCGATCGAAGCCGCCCTCATCCATGCCCTGAAGACGGGCGAAGGCCAGCTGATCGACATGGCGCTGCTCGATGTGCAATCGGCAATCCTTGCCAATCAGAACATGAATTATCTGGTCTCCGGCCGCGCGCCCGTGCGCCTCGGCAATGCGCATCCGAATATCTCGCCCTATGAGGTCGTGCCGACGGCTGACGGCTATCTCATTCTCGCCGTCGGCAATGACGGCCAGTTCCGCCGGCTCTGCACGATCCTCGGCCTCGTCGTCGCCGATGACGAGAATTTCGCGACCAACAAGGCCCGCGTCGCCAACAGAGACGCAGTGCGCCGGATGGTCTCCACCGAAACGCTGAAATGGCAGAAGGCCGACCTCCTGAAGGCTTGCGAGGACAACGCAGTCCCGGCCGGCGCCATCAACACGATCGAGGAAATGTTTGCCGATCCGCAGATTGTCGCGCGCGGCCTGCGCATTGACCTGCCGGATGCCGCAGGCACGATGATCCCGGGTGTGCGCACGCCGGTCGTGCTGTCGGAAACGCCGCTGCGTTACGAACGGCCGAGCCCGCGCCTTGGCGAGCATAATAAAGAGGTTCTGACCGAACTTGTAGAATGGGAGAGGAAGACGTCGCCATGAGAAGGAAGGGGCCATGAGAAAGACAGGCGGACAACTGATCGTCGAAGCGCTGAAGGCGAACGGGGTAAAGCGCCTTTCCTGCGTGCCGGGAGAGAGCTTCCTCGCCGTGCTCGACGCCCTGCACGACAGCGATATCGACGTCATCGTCTGCCGCCAGGAGGGTGGTGCTGCGATGATGGCAGATTGCTGGGGTCGGCTGACCGGTGAACCCGGCATCTGCATGGTCACCCGCGGCCCAGGCGCCACCAATGCTTCTGCGGGCCTGCACATTGCCCGGCAGGATTCAATCCCCATGATCCTCTTCATCGGCCAGGTGCAGCGGGAGGCGCGCGAGCGCGAAGCCTTCCAGGAAGTCGAGTTCCGCCGCGCTTTCACCGAATTTGCCAAATGGGTCGGTGAGATCGACGATGCCGCCCGCATCCCGGAATTCGTCACCCGCGCCTTTGCGATCGCCACATCGGGCCGTCCGGGTCCGGTCGTGCTGACGCTGCCGGAGGATATGCTGCGCGACGAGGTCGAAGCGCCCCGCGCCAAGCGCCATACGCGCGTCGAAGCCCATCCGGGCCGCAGCCAGATCGATGATCTCTACTTGCGCCTCTTGAAGGCCGAGCGGCCGATGGCCATCCTCGGCGGCACCCGCTGGGATGCCGATGCCGTCGCCGATTTCCAGAGTTTTGCCGAGCGCTTCAGCCTGCCGGTCGGCTGTTCCTTCCGCCGCCAGATGCTGTTCGATCACCTCCATCCCTCCTATGCCGGCGATGTCGGCATAGGCATCAATCCGGCGCTGGCGAAAGAGATCAAGGAAAGCGATCTGCTGATACTGCTCGGCAGCCGCATGTCGGAAATGCCCTCCTCAGGCTACACGCTGCTCGATATCCCCTACCCGGCCCAGTCACTCGTCCATATCCATCCGGACCCGTCCGAGCTCGGCCGCGTCTATCGCCCTGATCTCGCCATCTGTGCCAGCCCCGCCGATTTCATCGAAGCGCTCGCCGATCTCGAAGCGCCGGCCGAACCGCGCTGGGCCGAACGAACCGAGCGCATGCATCAGGCCTATCTCGCCTGGTCGAAGCCGCCGGCAACGGGCCCGGGTGCCGTCCACATGGGACCGATCATGGAATGGCTGGAGGCCAATACGAAGCCGGACACGATCTTCACCAATGGCGCCGGAAACTACGCCACCTGGGTGCATCGCTTCCACCGCTTTCGTCGTTTCAACACGCAGGCAGCACCAACCTCTGGCTCAATGGGCTACGGCCTGCCGGCCGCCGTTGCGGCCAAGCGGCTCTTTCCCGACAGGCAAGTCATCTGCTTTGCCGGCGACGGCTGTTTCCTGATGCACGGACAGGAATTTGCGACCGCTGTACGCTACGGGCTGCCGATCATCGCAGTCGTCGTCAACAACGGCATCTATGGCACGATCCGGATGCATCAGGAGCGCGACTATCCGGGCCGGGTCAGCGCCACCGACCTCACCAATCCGGATTTTGCAGCCCTTGCCCACGCCTATGGCGGCCATGGCGAGACGGTGGAAAAGACCGAGGATTTTGCGCCGGCCTTCGAGCGGGCGCGCGACAGCGGCAAGCCGGCGATCATCGAAATCAAGCTCGATCCCGAGGCAATCACGCCGACGCGCACGCTTTCGGAAATCGCGCAAACAAAAAGCCGGTGAATACGTGAACCAATCTGGTTCACACTTCACCGGCTTTGATTGGTCGCTCTTTGGCGCTCTTAGTCGAGAGCAGCCGTGACGATGAACTCGACCTTGTACTTCGGCGCAGCAAGCTTGGCTTCACTGGTGGCGCGGGCCGGCGGATTTGCCGGGTCGATCCAGCCTTCCCAGACGGCGTTCATCTCTGCGAAATAGGCGATGTCGGAGAGATAGATGATCGTCTGCAGGATCTTCGACTTGTTGCTGCCGGCAGCGGCGAGCAGACGATCGACTTCGCCGAGTGCAGACTTGCACTGATCCGTAACGCTTTCGCCTTCGCCGACCTGGCCTGCGAGATAGACGGTGTTGCCGTGGATGACGGCGCCGCTCATGCGGGCGCCGATGTCGATACGCTTGATGCTCATCGTGTTCTCCTGTTCATCAAATGAAAGACGCCGCCTTCTGGCGGCATCGGAATATTCAGCCTTCCAAACTGAAGACTAAGCGCGGATGTGGTGCGTCTTCTGGTAGATCGCCGTCGAGCGCGCGCCGGAGCGGCAGTAACCGAGCATCGGACGCTCGAATTCGTCGAGTGCGTCGACCATGCCCTGCACAGCTTCCTCGGTCACGCCCATCGGGCCGACGGGCACGTGGGTGATCGCAAGGCCGATTTCCCTAGCACGGGCTTCGATGACGGCAAAAGGCGTCTGGTCCGGGCTTTCGCCATCCGGACGATGGCAGACGATGGATTTGAAGCCGAGCGCCTTGATCTGGTCGAGTTCGTCAACCGTGATCTGGCCGGAAACGGAGTATTCATCGTCGATCTGGCGGATATCCATCGTCTCAATCTCCTCGAAAATGGTGGGGTGAAGGTCTACGACGCGTCCTGTCAAGCGTCAACACGTCTTCGCCGAACGCCCCTTCATTAGACGAAAGCGAAACGCAGGCCGTAGCTGCGGCTTTCACCTGGCTTCAGCCAGTTGAACTCACCGGCCGTCTCCAGCTCATGGCGCAGCACCCAGCGGTGCGACACCGGTTCTATACCGATAATATGCGCCGGCGCCTTCTGGTTCCGCCAGATCTGCAGATGCGGCAGCGTATCGGCGCGGAAACGCACCCTCAGCGTCTTGCCGCCGATCGCAGCAATCGGCCCAAGCCGGACTTCGGCGAAACCGTCTTCAGTAGCAGGAGACTCGACGCAGAAGATGCCGCCCGGCTCCTCGCCGAAGGTCCAGGGAAAGCCACCGCCATCAAGCATCCGGCCTTCGAGCCGTGTCGCCGCGTCGAGCCATTTGCCGCCGGTGTTCATATGGTACATCAGGAAGGTCGGCACCGTCTCGCGGCTCGTGTTGACGACGCGATCTTCGAGCGAGACTTCGCCGGTCGTCCCGTCGATCCGCCACAGCCGCTCGATGCGCTGCGGCAAGCCCTCGACCGTGGTGATGTCGATATCGGCGCGGCATTCGGCATCGCCGTTTTCGAACTTCGTCCACAGCACCTTGGCCGGATGGCCTGAGGCAGAGCCGTGCAGCGGATAGATCTTGCCATCAGTGCCGGGCATTGGCTGGCGGTGGCGGATATGATCAGGACCGCAGGTGAAGAGGAAACCTTCCAGCGAGTGATCGATTCGTGGGTCGCCATCGTCAGGAATGGCCCGCTTGGGCGCGATGTCCACACCCTCGATAATGCAGCCGGCGATATCCAGCACCGATGTTTCGTCCAGCATCAGGCGCGGGCCGCTTGCGGCGGCAAATTCGATCATCGGCTGTCCTCCCGGGGAATCTTGGTTGCGGTAGGGTTAGGTCGTGCGATCACCCTCGTCAATCGGCACCGATGAAATGGCCAGGGAGCACCGCAACCAGCGACCTCACAGGAACGTCATCTTCGCGCAAGCGTTTATGAGTAAACGTAAAACACCGTTGTTTTTATGTTTTGTTCAGCACGGCTTAAGAAATTCCACACTAGCGTCAAAATTCGCAGGTGTGTGTCTGCCGAGCCACTGATCGAGGTGTGAGACGTGAATCGCTTTATGAAATCGGCCCTTTCTTTTTCGGCCATGCTGTTGGCGCTCGCTGCCGTCGCGCCGCAGGCCGATGCGCAGCAATATGGCCGCAACCGGAGCGATATCGTGCTGGTGACGCCAGGCGGCGAAATTCTCGACTACGTCCCGCCCGGCCGCGGCTTCGTCTATGCCCGCGACTACAGCGGCAATCGCGTGTTGGTCGACCGCTACGGCAACATCATCGCCACTGAGATGCGCGCCCGCGGCTATTATTCGCCGCGCACAAATCGCGAAGTCTATAACGACGCCTACAATAACGATCCCTATTATCCTGACGATAACCGCCGTGGCGACACGCGCTATTCCGAGCGCGGCCCGGTAACCGGTTCCATTCCGCAGGATGCTGCCATAGAGCGCCGGCCACTCGAGGATCAGCCCTATCCCGGCGATCAGCAGGGTCAGGACGACTATGCAGCAGTCGAGCCCGATCAGCAGATTCCACCCGCAGACGAGCCGCGCCCGGCGCCGCAGGAACCTGTGATCACTCTCAAGGACAAGTCGAAGCCCGAAATCGTGGCCCTTCAGGTGTTTCTGGATCGCTCCGGCGTTTCGCCTGGTGTCATCGACGGCCACATGGGCTCCAATGTCACCAAGGCGATCTACGCCTATGAACAGATGACCGGCACCAAGCTCGATCCAAATAATACGGATGCGATCCTCGAAGAACTGCGCATGAATGGCGGCCTGCCGGTCGTCAACTACACGATCACGGATGCGGATGCGGCCGGTCCCTATGTCGCGCAAATCCCGGAAGATTATTCGCAGAAGGCGCTCCTGCCGTCCCTCGCTTACACCTCGGTCACCGAAGCGCTCGCCGAACGCTTCCACATGGACGAGAACTTCCTGAAGGAAATGAACCCCGGCGCGGATTTCACGATTCCAGGCACCGTCATCAAGGTCGTCAATCCCGGCGAGAACAAGACCGGCGCAGTCGCGAAGATCCTCGCCGACAAGGGCCGCAAGCAGGTCTTTGCCTATGACGACGCCGGCAATCTCGTTGCTGCCTACCCCGCTTCGATCGGCTCGACCGATACGCCCTCGCCGTCGGGCATCGTCACCGTTGAGCGCGTAGCCCTTAATCCGGGCTACACCTATAATCCAAAGATCAATTTCCAGCAGGGCGCCAACGACAAGATCCTCGATATCCCGCCCGGTCCAAACGGCCCCGTTGGCACCGTATGGATGGCGCTATCCAAGCCCACCTATGGCATTCACGGCACCCCCGACCCGTCAAAGATCGGCCGTACTCAGAGCCACGGCTGCATCCGTCTGACGAACTGGGACGCAACGGAGCTTGCCAAGATGGTCAAGCCGGGCGTGACAGTCGAATTCGTCGATTGAGGAAGTCTATTCGCCCGGTGTCTCCGCCGGGCGCTCGCCGAACTGGATGAGACGCAAGAGCTCCACCTGCTTCCTGGCACCCGTCTTCATGTAGACGGACCGTACCTGCGAACGGATCGTCTCTCGTGAACGGCTGGTTTCAGCAGCCAGGCCCGCAACCGAGCCTCCCGAAACCAGCGCCCTGACGACCCTGATTTCAGCCTGCGTGAGACCGAAATCGTTGCGCAGTTTCTCATCACTCAGCTCCGCGGGCCTTTGTTTCGGCTCGATCAGGATGGCGACAACAGGCCTTTCGAAGAAGCGTGGCTGGTGGCTCTTTTCAAGTTTGAGCAAGGTGATCTTCCGGCCTTCGGTCAGAACCGTCTGCTGACGCTCCGCCTCCTCTCCATGCCGCAGCATCAATGTGAGGCAGTCATCGGCTTCCTTGTCGGCGAGATGCAGCGTTCCGAGCGGTGAAAGCCAGACACCTGTTCCCTGTTCGAGCACCGCCTCTCCGAAGCCAGAAGTGGACACCAGTCGCCGCTCTGAATTCAGGAGGAGCACACCGACGCCAATGGCATCGAACAGCCGCCCGTTGATCTCTGAATGGCTCTTTTGCCGGCCACCGGATTCGACCGCGATGAAGGCCCGTCTCAGATGCGGCCCGATCCGTGTCAAAAGCGCAGCACAGGCTCGGCTCTCATTCGGATCGGTCCAGCGGGTCGTGGTGATCGAAAGATTGAACGACCGGCTGCCCTCCCGCAGGATCGCCATGCCGACGGCACCGTGACCTTCATGCCGATGCCAGAAGTCATTGAAGAACTCAGTCTTGGAAAGCTCCGCATAGGATATGAAATCCTCGCCGATTGCCCCCAACCCCGTGGGTGTCCTGTCCAGACCGGATATCCACGGGTTCAGCCGGCAGTAATAGCGCGTATAGGTGTCGATCCACGACTGATCCATGTTGATGTGGAATTGCGACGAACCTTCCGCCCGCGCAGCGTCATGATAGAAAAGGCTGGTTCCCGCCCCCGGCAACAGCCCGTTCAACTCCGTCAGGAACGTATCCCATCGCGCTTCGCCAAAAACGATTCCGTAGATGGAATCGATGAGCTTGTCGTCGACTTGCCGGGTGATGCTCATGCGTTGCTTCGCGCGTGAAGGGATTTTTACAACCTGATAACCATTACACCAGTGAGCAAATGTAATTTCAAATGGAAAATGCCCCGGCCGAAGCCGAGGCATCAATTTCCCTACCCCCGGTAGTCTGATCAGGCAGCACGGCCCATGGCGTTTGCCAGGCGAATGGCAACCGGCAGGCGGCCCGGCACCTTGCGAATGATCTCTTCTGCGAAACAGAGGGCGTTTTCACGGGCTTTATCGAGGTTGCTGACGCGCATCGGATCCATCGTATGCAGCGTGCCGCCGCAATCGAAGATGTCGCGGAAGGCCGAGCGTTCGATGATCGCCGTATCGAGAACCGGCACGTGGCGCTCGTTCAGCAGCGCCTTGACGAGCTGCAGCGCGCGGGTAGTGACCATGGAGTTGACGCGGGTCAGCACGACCGAATGGCCGATCTTGATGCCTGCCTTCTCCTCCAGATACTGCAGGAGCTCGAGAACCTGAGCGCCGCCGCGGGCATCCATGGCGCAGCCCTGGATCGGGATCAGCACATGGTCAGAGAGGCCGACGGCCGTTGCCAGCAGCGGATTGCGCGCGCCCGGCAGGTCGATGATGAAGTAATCGGTATTCTGCTTGTTTTCACTGATGTGCTGCGGCAGCGAGGCAGTCGTTACGAAATCGATGACGCTGATATTTGCCACATGGCCGGAGATTTCGTGCCAGCGCGAAATCCAGTGCTGCGGGTCGGCGTCGAGGATGGTGACGCGGTAGCCCTGACGGGCAAGCTCGGTAGCAAGCAGCAATACGGCTGTGGTCTTGCCGGCGCCGCCCTTGGTATTTGCGAATGTGATGACTGGCATATTCTTAGTCCTCGAAGGGAAATGGCGCGAGCCGGCATCGCTCGTTGTTAGTCGCACTGTCGGAGCATCGTGCGGTTAATCCATCCTTTCCAATCGTGGTTAACAAACTGTTAAACGGACCCGCTGAAATTGCGGCCTGCATTTTTCGCATCATCAGAAACAAGCATGCGCTGAAAGCAAAAAAGCCCGGAAAACCAGGGTTTTCCGGGCAAGTTTATCGGTCCGCCTTTATCTGATCAGAAGCAATCCGCAAAAAGGGTTTTGGTATTTTCGAGCGTCATTGCTACCGGATTGCCACCAGCGCTCGGGTCTTCGATCGCCATCGCCGCCAGTTCGTCGATCCGCTCTGGGGTGATTCCCATCGCCGTCAGATTGTCGGGGACGTTGAGTTCGGAGCGCAGCTTCAGGACATAATCATAGAAACCGTCGAAACCGCCCGAAATCCCCAGATAGGCAGCGGCACGGGCAATCTTCTCGTCGATGGCCGAGCGGTTGAAGCGTAATACCGCCGGCATGACGACGGCATTGGTCATGCCATGATGCGTGTTGTAGACGGCACCGATCGGATGCGAGAGCGCGTGGATGGCACCGAGACCCTTCTGGAAGGCGACAGCGCCCATGGCGGCTGCCGACATCATGTTAGCGCGGGCTTCCAGATCCGTGCCTTCCTTATAGGCGCGCGGCAGGAATTCCTTGACGAGGCGCATGCCCTCCAGCGCAATGCCGGCCGACATCGGATGGTAGAAGGGCGAGGAATAGGCTTCCAGGCAATGGGCGAAGGCATCCATGCCGGTGCCTGCCGTGATGATCTTCGGCATGCCGACTGTCAGTTCCGGATCGGCGATGACGACACCCGGCAGGAATTTCGGATGGAAGATGATCTTCTTCACATGCGTCGCCGAATTGGTGATGACGCTGGCGCGGCCGACTTCCGAACCGGTGCCGGCCGTCGTCGGCACGGCAACGATCGGTGCGATGCCTTTAACATCAGCCCGTGTCCACCAGTCGCCGATATCCTCGAAATCCCAGACCGGGCGCGTCTGGCCGACCATGAAGGCGACGCACTTGCCGAGATCGAGGCCCGAACCGCCGCCGAAGGCGACAACGCCGTCATGGCCGCCGTCGCGGAAAGCCTTGATGCCGGCTTCGAGGTTCTTCTCGTTCGGGTTCGGATCGACATCGGCGAAGATCGCCCGGCCGAGGCCGGCATCTTCGAGAATGTCGAGCGCATTCTTGGTGATCGCCATCGCGGCGAGGCCACGGTCGGTGACGAGCAACGGCTTCTTCATGCCGAGGCTCTTGCAGGCGTCGGCCAGTTCCTTGATGCGGCCGCGGCCGAGCTTGACGGCTGTCGGGTAGCTCCAGTTTGCGGTGATGTTGGCGCTGCTCATGCTGTGACCTTCTTGAGATGGTAGGATTTCGGGCGCGTCAGATTGTGGAAGCCGATGATCGACAGCGAGCCGCCGCGGCCGGTTTCCTTGACGCCGGTCCAGCACAGAGCCGGATCGAGATAATCGGCGCGGTTCATGAAGACGGTGCCGGTTTCGATTTCGCGGCCGAGCCGCCCTGCCCGCTCCGCATCCTTGGTCCAGAGCGAAGCCGTCAGGCCGTACTGGCTGTCATTCATCAGCGCCAGCGCTTCATCGTCATTCTTGACCTTCATGATGCCGACGGCCGGGCCGAAGGTCTCTTCGCGCATGAAGGCCATGGAATGATCGACATTGACGAGGATCTGCGGGGCGAGATAGGCGCCGCCATCATCGGCCGGGAAGAGCTTGGGATCGACGAGTGCCTTGGCGCCCTTGGCAATCGCGTCGGCGATCTGCTCGCGCACCACCTTGGCGAAGCGCTTGTGCGCCATCGGACCGAGCGTCGTTTCCGGATCGAGCGGATTGCCGAGCTTGTAGTTCGAAACCCAGGCGACCGACTTCTCGACGAAGGCGTCGTAGAGCGATTCATGCACATAGATCCGCTCGATGCCACAGCAGCACTGGCCGGAATTATAGGTCGCGCCGTCCATCAGCGTATCGACGGCGGCGTCGAGATCGGCATCCTCCATCACATAGCCCGGATCCTTGCCGCCGAGCTCGAGGCCGAGACCGGTAAACGTGCCGGCAGCGGCACGCTCCATCGAGCGGCCGCCTTCGACGGAGCCGGTGAAATTGACGAAGTTGAAGCTGCCGGCCGCAATCAGCGCCGAGGTCGTCTCGTGATCGAGGAAGACGTTCTGGAACACATCCTCGGGAACACCGGCCTCGACAAAGGCTTGCACCAAGCGCTCGCCGACGAGCAGCGTCTGCGAAGCATGCTTGAGCACGACGGTATTGCCGGCCATCAGCGCCGGCGCGATCGTGTTGATCGCCGTCATGTAGGGGTAGTTCCAAGGTGCGACGACGAAGACGACGCCATGCGCTTCGCGCTCGATGCGGCGTTCGAACTTGTCGCTCTCCTCGACAACGAGCGGCGCCAGCGCGTCAGCTGCGATCGAGGCGACATAGTTGGAACGCTCGTTGAAGCCGCGATATTCGCCGCCATACTTGATCGGCCGGCCCATTTGCCAGGCAAGCTCGGGCACGACGACATCGGACATCTCGTTAAGACGGGCGACACCCTTCAGCACCAGCTGCACGCGATCTTCGAGCGGGCGCCTGGCCCATGCCTTCTGCGCCTTGCGCGCACGCGCCACGGCTTCCTTTGCCGCTTCGAGCGAAAGCGCCGGACGCTCCGCATAAACAGAGCCGTCAACCGGCGAAATGCATTGGATCATTGTCATGATCTGAATCCTGTTTTCTTCTGAGCCGCAGGGAAAGACGCCGCGACTTGTCCCCCGCAGAGAGAATCCAAGTCGGGCGGCTTTCCGCTTCGGATATGTTCTTAAGCTCTCTCGAAGCCGCGCGCCACTTCCCAATCAGTGATGCGGCGGTCGTATTCTTCCTGCTCCCATTCGGCAGCGCGGGTATAATGGTCGATGACGTCGTCGCCGAAGGCTGCGCGCAGCATCTCCGATTCCGTCATCGCCTTGGTCGCGGCGCGCAGCGTGCGCGGGATCTCGCGGATATCCTTGCCGAAATAGGCGTCACCCACATAGGGCGCTTCCAGTTCCAGTTTCTTCTCGATGCCGTCGATGCCGGCGGCAAGCAGGGCTGCGAAGGCAAGGTAAGGATTGAGATCGGAGCCGCCGACGCGGCATTCGATGCGGATCCCCTTGGTCTCCTCGCCGCACAGGCGATAGCCCGCCGTGCGGTTGTCCTTGCTCCAGACGGCCTTGGTCGGCGCGAAGGTGCCGGCCATGAAGCGCTTGTAGGAGTTGATGTAGGGCGCCAGGAAATAGGTTATTTCGCTCGCGTGGCTTAGCAGGCCGGCAATATA
The DNA here is from genome assembly GCF_000281145.1 of Rhizobium sp. CF142. Taxonomy (NCBI): domain Bacteria; kingdom Pseudomonadati; phylum Pseudomonadota; class Alphaproteobacteria; order Hyphomicrobiales; family Rhizobiaceae; genus Rhizobium; species Rhizobium sp. CF142. The sequence continues at coordinate 52,628 of NZ_AJWE01000114.1, forward strand.
GTTCTGCATCAGCGGCGTCATGCCGTGATGGCCGGCATGGTCGAAGAACAGCGGCTTTTCTTCGAGACTCCAGAGCGACTGGTGGATATGCGAGGAGCTTCCGGCGGCATTGTAATGCCACTTGGCGAGGAAAGTGATCGCCTTGCCCTTCGACCAGGCGATTTCCTTGCAGCCGTTCTTGATGATCGCGTGCCGGTCGGCCATGGTGAGCGCATCGGCATAACGCACGTTGATTTCTTCCTGGCCGGCAGACGCCTCACCCTTGGAATTTTCGACCGGAATGCCGGCACCCTGCAGCCCCTTGCGGATCGCCCGCATCACCTCTTCTTCCTTGGTCGTCTGGAAGATGTGGTAGTCCTCATTATAGGCGCTGGCGAGCTTCAGGTTGCGGTAGCCGGAAGCCTGCGCCGCCTCGTAACTCTGGTCGAAGAGGAAAAATTCGAGCTCGGAGGCCATATAAGCCTTCATGCCCATGTCCTCCAGGCGCTTCACCTGCTTCTTCAGGATCGCGCGCGGCGAATGGGCCACTTCCTCATGCGTATGATGGTCGAGCACGTCGCAGAGAACGAGGGCTGTTCCTTCGAGCCAGGGAATGACCCGCAGCGTTGAAAGGTCCGGCTTCATCGTATAGTCGCCGTAACCCTTCTCCCAGCTCGTCGCCTTGTAGCCGGAGACGGTTTCCATCTCCATGTCGGTCGCCTGCAGGTAGTTGCAGCTGTGCGTTTCCTTCCAGGCGCTTTCGAGGAAAAATTCCGCCTGGAAACGCTTGCCCATCAGGCGCCCCTGCATGTCCACCTGGCAGGCCAGCACCGTATCGATGCGCCCGTCGGCAACGTCCTGTCTGAGATCGTCGAGAGTATAGTTGCTCATGATGTATCCGCCTGAAATTGAACCTGAGAAATCGGGAAAACGAAACGGCATGCGACCGCGGGGATCAACCCGCCCGATGCCTTTTCGTTGAACCGTGATGGGGCCGCGTGATGCGGCCCCGCCATGTGAGAGGGAAGCCTCAGTTCTTAGTTTTCGCCGACAGCCTTCTCGGCCGCTGCGATTTCGGCCTGGCGCCTTGCCACTTCGTCGCCGATCGGCGGCCCCTTGAAGCGGCGGCTTTCGAAGCCGAACCAGACGATGCCAGTCAGAACCAGGAAGCCGACTGTCACATAGAGCGCCGGTCCGTTCGGCGGCTGAATGCCGAGGATGAAGATCAGGATCATCGCGAGGATCGAGAGAACCGCGAAGAGCTTGAACATGCCTTCGCCGAGATTCCACGGGCCCATCTTATCCCACTTCGCTGTGCCCCAGGCAAAGAGGCCGAGCGCGATCGGGATCGCGAAGGAGAAGAACAGGAAGATGACCGTGCAGGATACGACGATAGTGTAAACCGGCGTCTCGCCGATTGAAACGAGCGACGAGCCCCAGACGAAGAGCACCGAGAGGATCGAGCCCGTCCAGATCGCGGCAACCGGCGTGCGGTAGTTCGGGCTGACCTTCGACAGCGCCTTGGAGGCCGGCAGGCCGCCATCACGCGAGAAGGCGAAGATCATGCGCGAGACCGAGGTAACAGTCGCAAGACCGCACAGCCACTGGCTGACGAGGATCGCGAAGTAGAGAATGTCCTTCACGACCGAATTGACCTGCGTGTCCATCGCCCAGAAGAACACGTTCCAGCCCTGCTTTGCAGCATCGTCCATGTTCGGCAGCATGAGCACGAAGGCGCACAGCATGATGTAGCCGAAGAGCGCCGACCAGAGAACGGAGGAAACCATGCCGCGCGGCACGGAATGGGCCGCCTTGACGGTTTCTTCCGATGTATGGGCCGAAGCGTCATAGCCGGTGATCGTGTAGATCGGCAGCAGCAGACCAAGCAGGAACACCCAGGCACCTGAGGTCGCCGGCCAGACGTTGCCACCTGCTTCGCCGGAATAGTTGGCGAAGGTGAAGAGACGGCCGAACTCATAGGACGGAGCCGACAGCAGGCACACGGCGGCGAGCGCGATCGCGGTTGCAAAGATCAGGTAACCCGAGAAATCCGTGAGCTTTGCTGTAAGCCCGATGCCCATATGGTTCACAAGCGCCTGCGCGCCGGTGATGATCACCAGGAAGACGATGCGCACCGTGGTCGTGTCCGCCAGGCCGAGATAGCTCGTGCCGAAGGCGCCCATGAAGAAATAATAGGTGCCGACGTTGATGGCGCCGAGAACAGTGACGAGACCAAGCAGGTTGAACCAGGCGGTCAGCCAGCCGGTGAAGCGGTTACCGAGGATCGAGCCCCAGTGATAGAGGCCACCCGCAGTCGGGTAAGCGGAGCTGATCTGTGCCATGGCGACGGCAAAGACGAGCGAAACGAAGCAGCCGACCGGCCAGCCGATGCCGATGGCGGCACCGCCTGCACCTGCGGTCGCCTGTGCGAGCGAATTGATGCCGCCTGACAGGATGCAGATGATCGAAAAGGAAACGGCAAAGTTCGAGAACGAGCTCATCCGTCGTTCGAGTTCCTGGGCATAGCCCATGGAATGCAGGATGCTCATATCCTGCTTCTTATCACTTTCGGAATAGTCCGACATGACTTCCCCCTGTTGACAATCGTCCGCGGAATTGCGGCCGATCCAGTGCCAAAAGTGCCCGTGGCTTTTCGCCTTGCGGGCTGTTCGCAGTTAAACTGCTCCCCGGGGTCTTGTGTTTTATTCAGGCGTCCAGACTCTCCTGGATGAGCCTTGCGAGATAGTCGGCCACGACCCCTTGGCCGGTATCATCTGCGATGAGGTCGTTTCGGACCTCGATCATGACATTGCGAAGCCCATTGGAAATGCCGTGCAGGATCAGCGTGTGCGTCACGCCGTCCTCCGGTCCGTAGGGCTCGTTGCGTTCGGTGCGATAGAGCGGCGCCTCGGCCGCCGATACCAGCATGCGGTCGGCAAGGCGGCTGTCCTCATCATGGAGGATGCCGAGCTCGACGGCGCGCTGCCGGCCATTATAGACCGGTGTGAAACTGTGGATCGTCACGATGACGCTATCCTGCCCCCTCGCCTGGCGGTCACGGATCAAGGCGCGAACAGCATCGTGGAACGGCTGGTAAAGCGCTTCGGTGCGCGCAAGGCGCTCTTCCCCGGTCAAATCCTTGTTACCGGGGATCGTGTAGATCTCGCTGACCTCGGGCATGGCGCCCGGCGAACTCGGCGGCCGGTTGCAGTCATAGATCAGCCGGGAAAAGCGCTGGTAGATCAGCGCCGCATCGAGAGCAGCCGAAATGCCGCGGGCAACAGCAAGCGCGCCCGGATCCCAGGCGATGTGGCTTAAAAGCGCTTCTTCGGAGAGGCCGAGATTACCGAAATGTTCAGGAAGCGTGCGGGATGCATGCTCGCAGATGATGAGCACGGGACTCTTGCCGTGGACGCGTTCGATTGCGACGCAATCGCCGTCCGCTTCGCTGAGAATTCGGGGCTGAGCCAGCACCAACCGCACCTCTCCATCGCTTAATAAAATCTTTACAAGAAAAGAATTCTTCAGCTTCACGGCAGTGTCAAGCGCGTTCTGAAAATTTCTTTTCATGACACTTGTTGACATGGATTGTGACAGCGTTGTTAACTTTCAGTGGGAAAGTGGCATCAGACCATCCCGGGGAGCAAGATCACGTGAGTGCCGCGGCAAAGACCGTTTCGGACGTCATTCATTCGCATCTCGGCGTGCTCACGCGCGCCGAAAAGCAGTTGGCCGAAAGCCTGCTCGACAACTACCCCGTCTCCGGTCTCGGCAGTATCACCACCATTGCAGAAAATGCCGGCGTCTCCACGCCGACGGTCGTGCGCATGGTCCAGAAGCTCGGCTACAAGGGCTATCCGGATTTCCAGCAGCATCTGCATCAGGAAGTCGAGGCGACGATCTCCAACCCGATCGCCAAGCATGACCGCTGGGCCCAGAACGCGCCGGGCACCCATATATTGAACCGCTTCGCCGATGCCATCATGGGCAATCTGCGCCAAACGCTCTCCGATCTCGATACAGCAACGTTCGACAATGTCGCCGCCCTGCTCTCGGACCGCAAGCGCACGCTCTACTTCGTCGGCGGACGCATCACCGGCGCGCTGGCCGAGTACTTCTTTACCCATATGCAGGTCATCCGCCCGAACACGGCGCTGCTGTCGTCGAATTCGTCGAGCTGGCCGCAATACGTTCTCAACATGAACCCGGGCGATCTACTCATCATCTTCGATATCCGCCGCTACGAGCAGGAGATGGTGAGCCTCGCCACTGCCGCCCGCAAGCGCGACGCCGAAATCATCGTCTTCACCGACCAATGGGCTTCGCCCGCCGCAAAGCTGGCGCGGCACGCCTTCCGCGTGCAGATCGAGGCGCCATCGGCATGGGATTCCTCCGTCGTCACACTCTTCATCGTCGAGGCGCTCATCGAGGCGGTGCAGAACTCGACCTGGGACGAGACGAAGGAGCGCATGAAAACGCTGGAAGGCCTGTTCGAACAGACACGGCTTTTCCGCAAACCGGGTTAGGAGGGACAGCTAAAAAAAGGGCAAAAACAAAGACGGATCTCGCGGAATCAGGACAGCCTGTCGCAAATAAAACATCTGCCGCAAGCGCCTGCTATTCATGACGAAATTAACGTCACGCAACTGTCATACAAGCTTCATCTAACGACAGTAACAGCACATCGGACACTGAAAACCCGAAGGAGAACAACAGTGATCTCTAACATTTCTCGACTGCTCTCGCTTTCTACTGCGATGATCGTTGCTTCGACTGCGATCGCAGCAGCTGAGCCGAGCGCTGATCTTATCGCTGCCGCCAAGAAGGAAGGCACGCTGACGACGATCGCTCTCCCACACGACTGGTGCGGCTATGGCGACGTCATTGCCGGCTTCAAGGCGAAGTATGGCCTCGAAGTCAACGAGCTGAACCCGGATGCCGGTTCGGGCGACGAAGTCGAAGCTATCAAGGCCAACAAGGGCAACACCGGCCCGCAGGCTCCTGACGTCATCGACGTCGGTCTCTCCTTCGGCCCGTCCGCCAAAAAGGACGGCCTGATCCAGCCTTACAAGGTATCGACCTGGGATTCGATCCCGGACACCGCCAAGGATGCCGAAGGTTACTGGTACGGCGACTATTACGGCGTTCTCTCGTTCCTCGTGAACAAGGATCTGGTCAAGACATCGCCGGCCGACTGGTCCGACCTGAAGAAGAGCGACTACGCAAACAGCGTCGCGCTCGCCGGCGATCCGCGCACCGCCAACCAGGCTGTCCAGGGCGTCTATGCTGCTGGTCTTTCCGCATCCGGCGGTAACGCCGCCAAGGCAGGCGAAGAAGGCCTGAAGTTCTTCGCCGAACTGAACAAGAACGGCAACTTCGTACCTGTCGTCGGCAAGGCGGCTCCGTTCGCGCAGGGCTCCACGCCGATCATCGTCGCCTGGGACTACAACGCTCTCTCCTGGGGTCAAAGCCTGAAGGGCAACCCTCCGTTTGAGGTCATCGTTCCGAAGACCGGCGTCGTTGCCGGCGTCTACGTCCAGGCGATCTCGGCCTTCGCTCCGCACCCGAACGCTGCCAAGCTCTGGATGGAATATCTCTATTCCGACGAAGGTCAGCTCGGCTGGCTGAAGGGCTATTGCCACCCGATCCGCTTCAACGATCTTGCCAAGAACAACAAGATCCCGAAGGACCTGCTCGACAAGCTGCCGCCGGCAGCAGCCTATGAAAAGGCTGTCTTCCCGACGCTCGAAGAACAGGCTGCCGGCAAGGAAGCCATCACCAAGAACTGGGATTCCGTCGTCGGCGCCAGCGTCAAGTAACACCTGATCCTGCCTCCTCGCCTCAGGGCGGGGAGGTTTTCTCACTCCGACGCCCCAGGATGAGCTTTCCATGAGTACCGTTTCAACACCTATGGTAAGCAGCGCCCCCTTGATCAACAAAGATCGCGTGATCGACTGGCTGGGCATTGCACCCTTCATTATTTTTTCCTTGCTGTTCTTGATCATCCCCACGCTTTATCTCGTGGCGGGCGCGTTCTTGACGCCCGAGGGCGAACTCACGCTGAAGAATATCGGCGATCTCTTTACGCCATCCATTTTGAGCGCTTACTGGATCAGTATTCGCGTCTCGGTGGCGTCCGCCCTCGGCGGCGCGCTGATCGGTTTTTTCCTCGCCTGGGCCGTCGTGCTCGGCGGCCTGCCGAACTCGGTGCGCTCGACGCTTCTGACCTTTTCCGGCGTCGCCTCGAATTTCGCCGGGGTACCGCTCGCCTTCGCCTTTCTCGCAACGCTCGGCCGCACCGGCCTTGTGACCCTCTTCCTGCGCGACTGGTTCGGCTTCAACCTTTACGGCACCGGCTTCAACCTCCTCTCGTTCTTCGGCCTCACCATCACCTACATGTATTTCCAGATCCCGCTGATGGTGCTGATCCTGACGCCGGCGCTGGACGGCATGAAGAAGGAATGGCGCGAAGCCTCTGAAATTCTCGGCGCTACCAACCGTCAATATTGGACGATGGTTGCCCTACCGATCCTCTGGCCGAGCCTGCTCGGTACCACGTTGCTGCTCTTTGCCAACGCTTTCGGCGCCATCGCCACCGCCTTCGCGCTGACCGGCAGTTCACTGAACATCGTGCCGATCCTGCTCTATGCGCAGATCCGCGGCGACGTCTTGCACAATGCCAACCTCGGTTACGCGATCGCGCTCGGCATGATCGTCATAACCGGCGTATCCAATGTCCTTTATCTCATGCTGCGCATGCGCGCCGAACGGTGGCAGAAATGAAAGCTCAACGTCTCGGAGCCTGGATCGCCATCATCCTCGGCGCGTCCTATTTTATCATTCCGCTGATCGGCACGATCGAATTTTCGCTGCGCATGCGCCGCGGCACCTATAGCTTCGATGCCTATCAGTCAGTCTTCTCGGACGCTCAGTTCCGCGAGACCTTCGGCTACTCCATGGGAATGGCGTTTCTGACCATCATCTTCGGCATGCTGCTCGTCGTACCGACAGCCTACTGGGTGCGGCTGCGCCTACCGCAGATGCGTCCGGTCGTCGAATTCATCACGCTGCTACCGCTCGTCATTCCGGCGATTGTCATCGTTTTCGGCTACCTCAGGATGTACAATTCGTCGTCCTATCTGCCGCTGACGAATTCGTCCATGGGCACCAACATCCTGCTGGTTTTCTCTTACATCACCTTGTCGCTGCCCTACATGTACCGCGCCGTCGATACAGCCATGCGCGCCATCGACGTCCGCACGCTGACAGAGGCCGCAGAAAGCCTCGGCGCTCGCTGGACGACCATCATGTTCAAGTGCATTTTCCCGAATGTCATGAGCGGCGTGCTCTCCGGCGCTTTCATCACGCTCGCGATTGTCATGGGCGAATTCACATTCGCCGCGCTGCTCAACCGTCCGGCCTTTGGCCCCTACCTGCAGCTCGTCGGCGCCAACAAGGCCTATGAGCCTTCCGCGCTCGCGGTCATCGCATTTTCGATCACCTGGCTCAGCATGGGCCTGCTCAACCTCGTTTCCCGCTTTGGCAAAGCCCGCCCGGCTAAAGCATAAGGTATTTGGCTCATGTCCTTTCTTACGCTGACCAACATTCAGAAATCCTTCGGCCAGACGCAGGTCGTCAAGAACTTCAACATGAACATCGAGAAAGGGGAATTCGTTTCCTTCCTCGGCCCGTCGGGCTGCGGCAAGACGACCGTCCTGCGCATGATCGCCGGTTTCGAGACACCGACCGGTGGCACGCTGACGATCAACGGCAAGGATCAGAGTGCGCTAAAACCGAACCAGCGCAACATCGGCATGGTCTTCCAGGCCTACGCCCTTTTCCCGAATATGACGGTGCACGACAACGTCGCTTTCGGCCTGAAGGTCGCGGGGGCTCCGAAGCCGGAGATCGACAGCCGGGTCAAGGAAATGCTCGGCCTCATCAAGCTCGATCATCTGGCAGATCGCTTCCCCTACCAGATGTCCGGCGGCCAGCAGCAACGCGTCGCACTCGCCCGCGCCCTTGCCGTCAAGCCGCAGGTTCTGCTGCTCGACGAGCCGCTCTCGGCGCTCGATGCCAAGATCCGCGTTTCGCTGCGCGAGGAAATCCGCCAGATCCAACAGTCGCTCGGCATCACCACGGTTTTCGTCACGCACGACCAGGAAGAAGCGCTCTCGATCTCCGACCGCATCGTCGTCATGAACGCCGGCAAGGCCGACCAGATCGGCACGCCCTTCGAGATCTACAACACGCCGGCAACGCGCTTCGTCGCCTCCTTCGTCGGCACGCTGAACCTCATCGAAGCCAAGGTGATCGACCCAGATAGCAATCGCATCCAGATCGGCGATCAGGGCGTAACGCTCAAGCAGTCCGTCCAGACCTACAAGGTCGGCGACACCGTTCAGCTTGCGCTCCGTCCGGAAGCCGGTTCGCTCGCCGAAGGCACCCAGAGCGACACCGCGCTGACCGGTGAGGTCGTCTCCGCCCACTTCCTGGGTTCGGTCATCCGCACCCGCATGAATGTCGGCGGCAACGTCATCTCCTTCGACATGTTCAACAGCCCCGGCGTCGCCCCACCGGCCGCTGGCGAAACAGTGACGCTCCGCTTCATGGCCGCCGACCTGCTCGTCATCCGCGACTGATCGAAAGAGACTGAAATCAAACGAAGGCGCCGCCAACGCGGCGCCTTTAGTATGCCTGATACCTAATTTTCATGAGCCCCTGCCCCTCTGAATATCCAGGCCAGGGAGATAGCATCGAAACGGAAGGCAGCGTAAAGGAACTGACCAACGGCTTGCCTCGAATCCGCGCAAGCAATACAGACCGGACAGCCATCCGCTCGGTCGTTCCATAACGGGGTCTTTCAATGATTACCTGCCATCTGCGATACGTCATCGACCCCTACAAGCTTGCCGAGTTCGAACAATACGCCCGGCTCTGGATCCCCATCGTCAACAGGATGGGCGGCGCCCATCACGGCTATTTCCTGCCGTCCGAGGGTGCAAACAACATTGCCGTGGCGCTGTTTTCCTTCCCGAGCCTTGCCGCCTATGAGGACTATCGCACCCGGATGGCAAGCGACCCGGAATGCCAGGCCGCCTTCGATCTCGACAAGCGTAACCGCAGCATTATCAGCTATGAGCGCAGCTTCATGCGCCCGGTTCTCGGTTGATCGCCCTGGAATTCAGTCCAGACATATCAATCCGGCCGATCGGGATAAGACAGCACCAGATTCCATAGAATTCGGATATCCGGATTGTTCCGTTGCTGTCGGCCACCCCAGCCGGGGATAGAGTGCAAGGCATATCTCCATTTATTGGAAGACGGCTTTGCGCATCGAAGCGATGACACAGTCAATGTCGGCGAAGGATTGGGGCCAGCTCGTGCTCCTGGGCGCCCTGTGGGGCGGGTCCTTCTTCTTCGCCCGCGTAGCCGTGTCCGAAATTCCGCCCTTGGCCCTCGTCCTTTATCGCGTGGCAATCGCCGCGCTGGTCCTGCATCTCTGGTTGAAGCTGCGCGGCATTTCCTTCGCGCCCGTTCTCGCCCGGCCCGGCTCTTTCCTGTGTCTCGCCCTGCTCAACAACGTCATTCCGTTCTCGCTGATCTTCACTGGCCAAACGGAAATCGGCGCCGGCCTAGCCTCGGTGTTCTATGCAACAACACCTCTTTGGACGATCCTCGTAGCGAATGCACTGACATCGGATGAAAAGATCTCAACCACGAAGATCGCGGGCGTCGCGATCGGCATCGCAGGCGCTGCCGTCATGATCGGCCCTGGACTTCTTTCCAATCTTGGCGGACCCACATGGGCAAAACTCGCAGTCATCGGAGCCGCTGTCTCCTATGCCTTCGCCGTCGTCTACGCCAAGCGCTTCAAAGGCATAAGCCCGACGGTCGTCGCGACTGGCCAACTGACAGGAGCGACCATCCTCATGCTGCCGATCGTTTTCTTTTTCTACAGCCCGGCCGACATCGTCACGCAGTCTGTTCCAATATGGATGGCCGTGCTGGTTCTCGCGATCCTGACCACCGCCTTCGCCTTCATTCTCTATTTCAATCTCATCGCCTCGGCCGGAGCGACCAATGCTTCCCTGGTGACGCTGCTGGTGCCCGTCAGCGCGATCCTGCTGGGTACGGTGTTTCTCGGCGAAAGACTGGAAACGTTCGAGTTTGGCGGCATGATCCTGGTTATGGCAAGCCTGATCATCATCGATGGACGGATTTTTCGACGCTAACCCATCTACCTGTCGCTCGATAGAAAAAGCCCCGCTCGATGGCGGGGCTTTTCGTTCGGGTGGCAATCAACGGATCGCCTGATCGTTCGCGTCGAAGCGATGGACGTGACTCCCGTCAGGCGTCGCATAGACGATCTCGTCCGGCTCGTACTTATGCTCGCCGAAGAGGCGCGCGGTCAGCAGGCCGCACTGGTCGGATTCCAGATAGACGATGGTGTCGGCGCCGAGATGTTCGACATGCACGGTCTTCGCCTTCCAGGTGCCGCTGTCGCGCGACAGCGTCAGATGTTCGGGACGGATGCCGACCGTCTTTGCGTCCGCATCGCCCACCTTGTCGCCGGCAATGAAGTTCATCTGCGGCGAGCCGATGAAGCCGGCGACAAATGTATTGGCCGGGCGGTTATAGAGTTCCATCGGCGAACCGATCTGCTCGATTGCGCCGGCATTCAGCACCACGATCTTGTCGGCGAGCGTCATGGCTTCGACCTGATCGTGGGTAACGTAGATCATGGTCGCCTTGAGGCTGCGGTGCAGGCGGGCGATTTCGAGGCGCGTCTGCACGCGCAGCGCCGCATCGAGGTTGGAGAGCGGTTCGTCGAACAGGAAGAGTTCCGGCTCGCGCACGATCGCACGGCCGATCGCCACGCGCTGGCGCTGACCACCGGAAAGCTCGGCCGGACGACGCGCCAGGTATTGTTCGAGCGACAGCATCGACGACGCCTTGCTCACCCGCTTCTCGATCTCATCCTTGGCCGTACCGGCTTGCTTGAGCCCAAGGCCCATATTGTCCTTGACCGTCAGGTGCGGATAGAGCGCGTAGGACTGGAACACCATGGCGATGCCACGCTTGGCCGGTGGCGTCAGCGTCTCGTCGCGGCCATTGATGATGACGGCGCCCGAGGTCACGTCTTCCAGGCCGGCAATGCTGCGCAGCAGGGTCGATTTTCCGCAGCCGGAAGGGCCGACGAAGATGACGAATTCGCCGTCCTTGACTTCGAGGTCGATGCCTTTCAGCACATCATGCGTGCCATAGGCCTTGCGGATGGATTTGAGTTGAAGCGATCCCACTAGTCTTTCCTTATAGTCTAACCGGTCGGCCGGTGCGCACGCTTTCGTCAGCGGCAAGGCAGATGCGCAGCGAGGCCACGGCGTCATCCATATGGCGGGTAAGGTCCAGATCTTCGCTGACAGCGCGCAGCACGAAGGCCTGTTCCAGGTCGCAAAGCGCCTGATGGCCGGGCTCGCCTTCCATCGTCATGTCCTGATCGGGACGGATGAACTTGCCGTCGGGGCCGGTTTCTGCCGTGTGCAGCCGGATGACGGAGGTCTTGGTATGCGTGTCGATATCGTCCGACTTCGCCTTCGGATCCATGACGATCGAAACCGCACCGTTCGGCGACATGACGTCCTTCACGAAGAAGGCGGTCTCGGAGATCATCGGCCCCCAGCCGGCCTCGTACCAGCCGACGGAACCGTCTTCATAGAGCACCTGCAGGTGGCCGTAATTATACATGTCGGGCGCGATCTCGTTCGACAGCCGCAGGCCCATGCCGCGCACCTCGACCGCCTTGGCATCGGTGATCTGGCACATGACGTCGACATAGTGGACGCCGCAATCGACGATCGGTGATGTCGTCTGCATCAGCGACTTGTGAGTCACCCAGGTCGGGCCGCTGGACTGCTGATTGAGGTTCATGCGGAAGACATAGGGGCCGCCGAGCTTCCGCGCTTCCTCGATCAGCTTCTTCCAGGATGGATGGTGGCGAAGGATATAACCGATGACCAGCTTCTTGCCGGCCTTCTTCGCCGCGGCCACGACGCGCTCCGCATCGGCAACTGTCGTTGCGAGCGGCTTTTCGACGAAGACGTCGCAGCCGGCTTCGAAGGCGGCCACAGCGTAATCGGCGTGGCTGTCAGAATAGGTATTGATCGAGCAGAGATCCGGTTTCAGTTCGACAAGCGCCCTCATGAAATCCGGATGGATCGTGTACTGCTCCAGTTCCGGCGCAAGCTGCGACGGCTTGGAACGGTTGACGAGGCCGACGATCTGGTAGCCCGGATTGTTGTGATAGGCGAGCGCATGACTGCGGCCCATATTGCCGAGGCCGGCGACGAGAACGCGGATCGGCTTGTCGGATTGGCTCACTTGACGGCTCCCGAGGTGATGCCGCGGATCAGCTGCCGCGAGAAGATGACATAGAGAACGAGGATCGGCAGGATCGCGAGCGAGAGCGCCGCCAGAACCGCGTTCCAGTTGGTGACGAACTGGCCGATGAAGATCTGCGAACCGAGCGTCACGGTCTTGGTGGCTTCAGATGGCGCGAGAATCAGCGGGAACCACAGGTCGTTCCAGATCGGGATCATGGTGAAGACGGCAACCGTCGCCATGGCCGGGCGCACCAGCGGCAGCACAAGGCGGAAGAAGATCGCATATTCCGAGAGCCCGTCGATGCGCCCGGCATTCTTCAGGTCGTCGGACACGGTGCGCATGAATTCCGACAGAATGAAGATCGCAAGCGGGATGCCCTGCGCGGTATAGACGAGGATCAGTGCTGTCAGCGTATTGACGAGGCCGCTCGCGACCATGCCCTGCAGGATGGCGACCGTGCCGAGGCGGATCGGGATCATGATGCCGATCGCCATATAGAGGCCAACAAGCGTATTGCCCTTGAAGCGGTATTCCGACAGCGCGAAGGCGGCCATCGCCCCGAACAGCAGCACGAGGAAGATCGCAACGATCGTCACGATGAAGCTGTTCTGGAAATAGGTGGCGAAGTCACCCTGCCCTAGCACCGTCTGGTAGCCGACGAGGCTGAAGGTCGAAGGCGTCGGCACCTGCAGCGGCGACCGGAAGATCGAATTGCGGTCCTTGAACGAATTGACGATCGTCAGGAACACCGGAAAGATGGCGATCAGCGTGTAGCCGATCAGCGCCAGATGCACGAGGCCGGCACGGATGGGAGATGTGCGCGCTCTATTCGACATGGGGCTCACACTCCTCAGAACTGGTAGCGACGCATGCGCCGCTGGATGGCGAAAAGATAGAAGGACACGCCGGCAAGGATGATCAGGAACATTACCGTCGCGATCGTCGCCCCCATGGACCGGTCGCCGAGCTGCAGCTGGAAACCGAAGAAAGTGCGGTAGAGCAGCGTGCCCAGAATATCCGTCGACATGTCGGGGCCGGCAAGCGCGCCCTGCACCGTATAGATCAGGTCGAAGGCGTTGAAGTTGCCGACGAAAGTCAGGATCGAGATGATACCGATTGCCGGCAGGATCAGCGGCAGCTTGATCTTCCAAAACTGAGCCCAGCCGGTGATGCCGTCGCATTCGGCAGCCTCGATCACCTCCTCCGGGATGCTGAGAAGTGCTGCATAGATCAGCATCATCGGGATGCCGATATATTGCCAGTTGGAGATCAGCGACACGGCGATCAGCGCTGGACCGGATTGCCCGAGCCAAGGGGCAAAGGCCCATTTCAAACCGACGAGGCTCATCAGCCAGGGTGCGACACCCCAGATCGGCGAGAGGATCAGCTTCCAGATAAAGCCGACGATGACGAAGGAGAGCAGCGTCGGCAGGAAGATCGCCGTACGGTAGAAGGCGACGAAACGCAGCCGCGGCGTCGACAGTAGCGCGGCGAGCGCAATCCCGATCGGATTCTGCACGCACATATGGATGATGAAGAAGATCACGTTGTTGCGAAGCGCATTCCAGAAGTCATGCACCCAGCGAGCATCGCCGAAGAGAACTTTGTAATTTGCAAGCCCAACGAAGGCCGGTGCGCCATCGACCGTATTATAGAAGGAAAGCCGGAGCGTTTCGATCAGCGGCAGGATCATGATCGCCGTATAGACGATGAAGGCCGGAAGAAGGAAGATTCCGATATGCCAGCGAATGGGACGCTTGATCGGGATCACGTCGACTGCGTTGTCGGCTTCGCTCATGGCTTTTGCCTGTTTTTATTGGCTGGGCCGGAGGGCGCAGCGCAGGTGGAAATCTTGCCCCTCACTCCCCCTCTCCCTCTATTCGAAGAGCGGGCATGCCCATACCTGAAAACCACGGGCCAAGAGGCGGCTGCGAGTCTCTTGTCTTACGGGACAAGATGGCCGGCAGGCCGATAAGGGGCGGCCCGATAGACCGCCCCTCACCTTCAAAACCTTACTTCGCCGGCTTGTACCAGCTGTCGAGGCCCTTCTGGAGCTTTTCGGCAGCAGCGGCCGGGGTGTCCGTGCCGTTGATGACGTTGGCCGATTCAACCCAGGTCTCGTTTTCGAGGTTCGGCGTGCCGCGCGACAGGATCTGATAGGTCGAGCGGACGGTCGACTTGTACGGGCCGCGCCAGGAAACGAATTCCTGAGCGAGCGGATCGCTCATCTTGACCGGGTTGGAGTTCAGGCTGAAGAAGCCCGGCAGTGCGTTCGCATAGATATCTGCGAATTCAGGCGAAGCCACCCAGCTGAGGAACTTCTTGGCTTCTTCCTGGTGCGTGCTCTTGGCGTTCAGGGCAACGCCGATATCCGGATGGTCGGAGATGTAGCCCGTATCGCCAGCCTTAGGAACCGGCGGCGGGAAGGCGCCCATCTTGAACTGCGCCTGCGTGTTGAACAGCGAAATTTCCCACGAACCGGCCGGATAGATAGCGGCGCGGCCGAGCGTGAAGAGGTTCTGGCTGTCCGAGTAGGTCTGGGCTTCGAAACCGTCGCCGAGATAGGGTTTCCACTTGGCAAGCTCTTCGTAAGGCTTGACCCAGTCGGCGTCCGTCAGTTTCTGCTTGCCGGCGATAAGAGCTTCGCGGCCCTCTTCACCCTTCCAGTAGTTCGGGCCGATGTTCTGGTAGCCCATGGTAGCGGCTTCCCAAAGGTCCTTCGTGCCCATGGCGAGCGGGATGTAGGTACCGTCAGCCTTGATCTTGTCGAGGGCTGCGAAGAACTCGTCTTCCGTCTTCGGAATAGCGATGCCGAGCTTGTCGAAGGCATCCTTGTTGTAGATGAAGCCGTGGATGACCGAAGCCATCGGTACGCAGAAGGTCGACTTGCCATCGTCTGTCGACCATGCAGCCTTGGCGACCGGCGAGAAGTTTTCCATGCCGGACAGGCTGGTGATGTCGACGAGCTGCTTCTTGTTGAAGAGTTCGAGCGAGGCATCGAACGGACGGCAGGTGATGATGTCGCCTGCAGAACCTGCATCGAGCTTGGCATTCAGCGAAGCATTGTATTCAGTCGGAGCGGTCGGCGAGAAGACGACCTTGATGCCCGGGTTCTTGGCTTCGAAAGCCGGGATGATCTTTTCTTGCCAAATCTGCAGGTCGTCGTTACGCCAGCTTTCAACGGTAAGCGTCACGTCGGCGGCATGAACGAGGCCGGCTGACGACAGCAGGCTGGAGGCAAGCAGCAAGCTTTTCAGAGCAGTGTTTTTCATTTCCCTCTCCTGTTTTGAGCGCCGCTAGGCGCTGTTTTCGATCTGAAACAAGCAGTTGGCGTGTCTGAGGAAACACCCAACGCCCCTTTTAGAGTCGCCAAGATTGCCGACCCCGAAGCTCTCTCGACCGAAGACGATAGCCTCCGGCCGGACGGTGCGCCCTCCCGATACACTGAACCGGGCGCCAGAAAATAAGGGAAAACTGGAAAGATGCCGCGCTCCCGCAAGCCATGTCGGCTCCTTCGGATCGTGGTCTGCACCTTTCTCGAAACCTGGCCGGCGCTATTTTTCTTTGCCGGTTTTCACATGCCTCGATACGCTGTTCCCTTTTCCGGAATTAAGGCCAAAAAAATACCAATTGTCCAGCCGAAATTAACTTCTGGACCAGAGAAAATTCATTAAAAATTTTTACCGTTTAAAATCAACATGTTAAAATTGGAGAATTTCCCGATCATTTCTGCTTGGTAAATGGTATTTTTTTGGTATTGTATTAAAAAACACAAGGGAACGGCGTATCCGGAGGTCCGATGACGGAACTTGCAATCGGCATAGATGGCGGTGGAACGAGCTGCCGGGCCGCAGTTGCGGACAGAATGGGCAATGTCATTGGCCGCGGCAGGGCGGGCCCTGCCAACATCCTTTCCGATCTGGAGAACTCTCTCGTCAATATCGTCGAATCCGCTCGTCAGGCTCTGCGTGATGCAGGATTTGAAAATGAAACCGTTTCCACCGCCACCGCTGTCATCGGTGTCGCCGGTGCCAATGTCGGCGATTACGGCAAGCGCATCGAAAAGGCTCTTCCCTTCAGAAATGGCCAGGTCGTCACCGACGCGCTGATTTCGCTGCAGGGCGCGCTCGGAGACGGCGACGGCATTGTCGGCGCTCTCGGAACCGGCTCCGTTTATAATGCCCGCCGGAATGGCAAACTGCACGGGATCGGCGGCTGGGGCTCGATCGTCGGCGATCAGGCAAGCGGCGCCCGGCTTGGCCGCGATCTCCTGGAAAGATCCCTGCTTGCCTATGATAAAGTTCGCACTGCCTCGCCGTTGACGGAAAAGGTCATGGCCGAATACGGCAACGATCCGGAACGCCTCGTCGAATTTGCCCATACGGCCCGGCCGACGGACTTCGCCCGTTATGCGCCCATGGTCTTCGAAGGCGCTCAGGCCGGCGATGTCATTGCAATCGAGATCGTCGAGGATGCAGCGCGCGCGATCGACGAAAGCCTCAATGCACTCTCATGGGCGGAATGCCCGTCCATCTGCCTGCTTGGCGGACTGGCCAAAGCCTATCATCCGTGGCTCGCCGATCGGCACAAGGCGCTTCTCGCAGAGCCAAAGGCCGATGCGCTGCAGGGCGCCGTCGACCTTGCTGTAAAGCTTCGGAACGAACGGCAGAGAGGTGTGGCATGACCGACGATCTCGCCTCCATCCTTTCGCCTCAACGCTTGCAGGCCGGCGGCACCGGCCCACTCTATGTGAAGCTGCGCCGCACTCTGGAAGACGCTGTCCGCACCGGCACACTCGCCCATGGCGATGCCCTGCCCCCAGAACGCGACATCGCCGAATTTGCCGCCGTCAGCCGTGTGACCGTACGCAAGGCGATCGACGAGCTCGTGGCCGACGGCCTGCTCGTGCGCCGCCACGGCTCCGGCACCTTTGTCGCAAAACCGGTTTCGAAAGTCGAACAGCGCCTGTCGCAGCTCACCTCCTTCACCGAGGACATGGCCCGGCGGGGCATGACCGCCCGTTCCGAATGGCTGCACAAGGGCATCCACACGCCCTCGCCCGACGAGATGATGATCCTCGGCCTCGGCACCGACATTAAGGTCTCGCGCCTGTCGCGCCTGCGCATAGCCGACGACCAGCCCTTGGCGATCGAACATGCGAGCGTATCAGGCGAATTCCTGCCCGATCCCTCTGCTGTCACCAATTCGCTTTATGCAGAACTGGAACGCCGCGGCGTCCGCCCAGTGCGCGCCGTCCAGCGGATTTCCGCGACCAACATGAAGGAAGCTGACGCCCACCTGCTCGGCGTCCCCGTCGGCCAGGCCGGGCTCTCCATCGAGCGTATTTCCTATCTCGGCTCCGGCCGCGCGGTGGAATTCACCCGCTCGCTCTATCGGGGCGACGCCTATGACTTTGTCGCCGAGCTGACGATCGGAGTGATCTGAATTTTTCATTTCAATTCAATAAGATAAAGCCGGAAAGTGAATCACTTCCCGGCTTTTTCATTCATTGAATCGACCACTGAGCCTGCCGCTTTAAGCGACGGGAAAGACTCAGGTTTCAGGCCGCGTCTTCGATCTCTTCATTGATCTTGCGCGGCACGTAGTTGAGCACCGGCCCGAGCCAGCGCTCGACTTCGGAAATCTCCATGCCCTTGCGCTTGGCATAGTCTTCCACCTGATCACGCTCCACCTTGGCAACACCGAAATAGTAAGAGTCCGGGTGGCCGATATAGATGCCTGACACGGACGAACCAGGCCACATCGCATAGCTCTCGGTCAGCTTCACGCCAGCGGTATTTTCCGCGTCGAGAAGAGAAAACAGCGTCTTCTTCTCGGTGTGGTCGGGCTGGGCCGGATAGCCGGGTGCCGGGCGGATGCCGGCATAGGCTTCGGTGATGAGATCCTCGTTGGAGAGCGTCTCGTCCTTGGCATAACCCCAGTATTCGCGGCGCACGCGCTCATGCATACGCTCGGCGAAGGCTTCGGCGAAGCGGTCGGCAAGAGCCTTCACGAGGATCGAGGAATAGTCGTCGTTCGACCGCTCGAAACGTTCGGCGATGGCGATCTCCTCGAAGCCAGCCGTCACGACGAAGCCGCCGACATAATCCTGCACACCGCTGTCGACCGGTGCCACGAAGTCCGACAACGCCACGTTCGGGCGGCCGTCGCGCTTCGAAAGCTGCTGGCGAAGCGTGTAGAACGTCGCCAACTCTTCCTTGCGCGCATTGTCCTTGAAGAGGCGGATATCGTCGCCGACGGTACCAGCCGGCCAGAAGCCGATAACGGCGCGCGGCCGGAACCACTTCTCGTCGATGATCTTCTTCAGCATCGCCTGGGCGTCGTTCCAGAGAGCGCGCGCGGCTTCACCCTGCTTCTCGTCCTCGAGGATCGCCGGGTAGCGGCCGCGCAACTCCCAGGTCTGGAAGAACGGTGTCCAGTCGATGTACTTTGCAAGCTCGGCCAGATCGTAGTCTTCGAACACCTTGGTTCCGAGGAAGCTCGGCTTGGTCGGCTTATAGGCTGCCCAATCGACCTTCTGCGCATTTTCGCGGGCGCGCGAAAGCGGCAGGCGCACCTTTTCGGCTTCGCTGCGCGCATGAGCGGCAGCAACCTTGGCATATTCGGCCCTGATATCGTCGATATAGGGCTGGCGGTTTTCCGGCGAGAGCAGCGAGGACACGACGCCAACGGCACGGCTGGCATCCGTCACGTAAATCGACTGGCCCTTGTTGTAGCCCGGATGGATCTTGACGGCCGTATGCACGCGGCTGGTCGTCGCTCCGCCGATCAAAAGCGGAATGTCGAAGCCCTGCCGCTCCATTTCGGCCGCCACATGCACCATCTCGTCGAGCGACGGCGTGATGAGGCCGGAGAGACCGATGATATCGACCTTCTCGGCAACAGCCGTTTCAAGGATCTTCGTCGCCGGCACCATCACGCCGAGGTCGATGATCTCGTAATTGTTGCAGGCGAGCACGACGCCGACGATGTTCTTGCCGATATCGTGCACGTCGCCCTTGACGGTCGCCATCAGGATCTTGCCGGCAGACTTGCGTTCTTCGCCGCCATTCAGCCGCTTCTCCTCTTCCATGTAAGGAAGGAGAACGGCAACGGCCTGCTTCATGACACGGGCGGACTTCACCACCTGCGGCAGGAACATCTTGCCCGAGCCGAAGAGATCGCCAACGACGTTCATGCCGGCCATCAGCGGGCCTTCGATGACATGCAGCGGCCGCGCCGCCTGCTGGCGGGCTTCCTCGGTATCGGCCTCGATATATTCGGTAATGCCGTTGACCAGCGCATGTTCGAGGCGTTTCGCGACACTCCACTCGCGCCAGGAAAGATCCTGCACCTTGCCTTCCTTGCCGGCCGCGCCCCGGAAGCGCTCGGCCACTTCAAGCAGCCGCTCGGTTCCGTCGGGACGACGGTTCAGCACCACGTCTTCGCAGGCTTCGCGCAGGTCTGGATCGATCTGATCGTAGACAGCAAGCTGGCCGGCATTGACGATACCCATGTCCATACCCGCCTGAATGGCGTGGTAGAGGAACACGGCGTGCATCGCCTCACGCACCGGCTCATTGCCGCGGAAGGAGAAGGAAAGGTTCGACACACCGCCGGAGATATGGACGAGCGGCATGGTCTTGCGGATCGTGCGCGTCGCCTCGATGAAGTCGACGCCGTAATTATTGTGCTCCTCGATGCCGGTCGCGACAGCGAAGATGTTCGGGTCGAAGATGATGTCTTCGGGCGGGAAGCCGACCTTCTCCGTCAAAAGCTTGTAGGCGCGCGTGCAGATGTCCACCTTGCGCTGGTAGCTGTCCGCCTGCCCCGTCTCGTCGAAAGCCATGACGACCACGGCCGCGCCGTAATTGTGCAGCAGACGTGCCTGGGCTAGGAAATTCTCCTCGCCTTCCTTCAGCGAGATCGAGTTGACGATCGGCTTGCCCTGAACGCGCTTCAGGCCGGATTCGATGATCGAGAACTTCGAGCTATCGATCATGACGGGCACGCGGGCGATATCGGGCTCAGCAGCGATCAGGTTCAGGAACTCGACCATCGCCTTTTCGGAATCGATCAGCCCTTCGTCCATGTTGATGTCGATCACCTGCGCACCATTCTCGACCTGGTCGCGGGCGACATCGAGCGCTGCCGTGAAATCGGCATTGGTGATCAGCTTGCGGAAGCGGGCCGAACCGGTGACGTTGGTGCGCTCGCCGACATTGACGAAGGGAATGTCCTTGGTCAGCTCGAAGGGCTCAAGACCCGACAGCGACATGAAGGGGCGATGTTCGGGAATCGGGCGCGGCTTGTACTTGGCCACCGTCTCCGCAATCATCCTGATATGCTCGGGCGTGGAGCCGCAGCAGCCGCCGACGATGTTGACGAGGCCTTCGCGTGCGAAGCTGTCGATCTGCGCGGCCATCAGTTCCGGCGTCTCGTCATACTGGCCGAATTCATTCGGCAGGCCGGCATTCGGATAGGCGCAGATGAAGGTATCGGCAACGCCCGAAAGCTCCTGCAGATGCGGGCGCATTGCATTGGCGCCCAGCGCGCAGTTGAGGCCGATGGTGAACGGGTTGGCATGGCGCACCGAGTTCCAGAAGGCGCTCGGCGTCTGGCCGGACAGTGTACGGCCCGAGAGATCCGTGATCGTGCCAGAGATCATGACCGGCAGGCGGATACCCTTGGCCTCGAAGCGCTCCTCGCAGGCAAAGATCGCAGCCTTGGCATTCAGCGTATCGAAGATCGTCTCGATCAGGATGATGTCGGCGCCGCCATCGATCAGGCCGTCGATCTGTTCTGCATAGGCATCGCGCAGGTCGTCGAAAGTGACGGCGCGGAAACCGGGATTGTTGACGTCGGGCGAAATCGAGGCCGTTCGGTTGGTTGGGCCGATGGCGCCGGCAACGAAACGGCGCTTACCGTCTTCGCGTTCGGCACGCTGGGCGGCGCGTCGAACGATCTCCGCGCCTTCCTTGTTCAGCGCATAGACCTCGCCTTCCATCTGATAATCGGCCTGCGCGATGCGGGTCGAGGAGAAGGTATTGGTTTCGAGGATGTCGGCGCCGGCCTTGGCATACTTATAATGGATCTCCTCGATCGCGTCCGGCTGGGACAGGATCAGCAGGTCGTTATTGCCCTTCTGATGGCACGCGCAGCCGATGAAACGCGAGCCTCGGAAATGGTCTTCATCATAGCCCAGCCCCTGGATCTGCGTGCCCATGGCGCCGTCAAGAACGAGGATGCGCTCGCTGGCAGCTTGTCTCAGCGCCGCAAACACTTCACTGCCATCACGCTTGCCCCCTTCGGGACCAAAGAGATTATCGAACACGGGAAGGCTCCTTGACATCATAGGATCATAAGATCGGAAACGACAAATCACATAAAGATATCTTTATGTCAACATATGCCTATCGGTTTAGGCCATTGCAAGCCTTGGCGGATGACAGACTCGCCCGACCTCTATATAGGCGTTTTCCTAAAGGCATTGTGCACGAATTCGGAGGAGTATCATGGCACCTGCACTCGGCAACTGGTCCACCCGCGCCTATCATCGCGGCTGGCTGCTTTCGCAGGCCAACGGCCTCCTTGATTTCTTCCAGCATAACTCCATCAATCCCAAAGGCGGCTTCTACGATCTCGACGACGCTGGCAAGCCGCTTAATGCCGAGGGACAGGTGCGTCCGATCCATATCGCATCGCGCGCCGTCCACTGCTTCTCGATCGGCACCTTGCTCGGCCGCCCCGGTGCCGCCGATGTCGTCGACCACGGCATGGATTATCTCTGGAACCACCACCGCGACCGCAAGAATGGCGGTTACTTCTGGTCGCTGAACAATGAAGGCCCGGTTGATTCCAACAAGCAGGGTTACGGCCACGCCTTCGTGCTGCTCGCAGCCTCCTCGGCAAAGACGATCGGCCATCCCCTGGCAGACGGCATGCTGGCCGATATCACCGAGGTCCTGAACACGAAGTTCTGGGAAGCCAAGCACGGTGCCATCGCCGAGGAATTCACCGCCGACTGGCAGCCACTCGATGGCGGCGCCTATCGTGGCCAGAACTCCAACATGCACCTCACCGAAGCGCTGATGGCCGCATTCGAAGCGACTGGCGATCGGGATTACCTCACCAAGGCCGAAAGCATCGCCGACCTCGTCATCCGCCGCTCGGCTGGCTCCGTCGGCTGGCGCGTCGCCGAACATTTCGATGCCGAATGGAACCTCGACAAGGATTACTATCATCCGAACGAAATGTTCCGCCCGGCCGGCACGACACCCGGCCACTGGCTGGAATGGACCCGCCTGATCCTGCAGCTCTGGGCGCTCGGCGGCAAGCGCATAGAATGGATGCCGGATGCGGCAAAAGCCCTCTTCGAGCAATCCATGGTGCTCGGCTGGGACAACCACAAGGGCGGCTTCTTCTATACGCTCGACTGGGCCGATAAACCGGCTAAGCGCAACAAGCTCTGGTGGCCGGTCTGCGAGGGTGCGGCTGCCGCGCACTTCCTCAACGAGCACCTGCCGAGCGATTATCACGAAGAATGCTACCGCAAGATCTGGAACGTGATCGAGCGCAGCTTCATCGACCACAAGAACGGCGGTTGGCACGAGGAATTGACGGAAGACCTCGTGCCCTCACACTCGCTCTTCCCCGGCAAGGGCGACATCTACCACGCCCTGCAGGCCTGCCTCATCCCGCTCTTCCCGGCAACGGGCAGTCTGACCAAGGGCATCAGCGAAGCCGGCGGCAAGCTCTGAGGCGAAAGCCTCAATAGCCGGGCGCGACCGGCGGCGCTGCGTTCGGGTTCTGCTGGAACCATTGCACCTCAGCGCTCGCGTCATCTAGTTCATCCTCAACGTCGCGCTGCTCTCTGCGAATGCGGCGCATATCGTCTTCGAGATCATCCATCCGCCGGCGGATATCATGCCGGTCCGCATCAGGCGCATCCTTGAGCTTGCGCGACAGGTCGTCGATCTCGGCTTCCTTCGATCCGTAGTCGCCCTGCAGCGAGCTTAGCCGTGATTGTAGCGAATGCTGGCGGTTCCCGAGCGTATAGCCGCGCAGGAAGCCTGCTGCCGTCTCCGGCGGGCAGACATTGGAGTAGCCGTGACCCGCCTGCCCGTGCATCAGGCCGCTCATTGGCGTGCAATAGCGCACGAGACCCGCCTGATAACCCTGATACCAGATCGTCTGATCGGGCACGATCTTCACCCGCTCGCAGGATTTGGCATGCGCTGCAAAACGCTCCTGCGGTTCGTATCCGGCAGCCCCGTCGGATTCACCGATCACCCGCCAGTCAGCGGCGACGCATTCTTCCTTCGAAAGCGTATTGCAGGAGGCGAGGAAAAGGCTGAAACCAATGGCAGCAAAGGCAAAGAGAAAACGTAACATGATGTCCCGGCAGCAAGTCACAAAACCGGGCGCACCTTATCGTCACGAAATACGACCGTCACCGGGAACGGATCGCGATCTTGCAGTTTCCGTGGCTTTTATTTGTCAAAAATGCGGCAGGCTTCACGCAAGCCGCAGGCTTTCGAGATCCTTCGCCAGGATCAGCGCCAGGGCCTCGACCGCGAGATTGTGGTCGTCGCGCTGCGGCAGGCCGGATACGGTGACGGCGCCGATGCAGCCCGTGCCCCTGACATTGATCGGGAAGCTGCCGCCATGCGGGGCATAATCAGCGGGAGGAAGCCCGTTGTCCTCAACCGTCTTGCCTTCCTTCTGGAGCTTGAGGCCGGAGGCATAGCTGCTGCGGAAATAGCGGAACACCATGTTGCGCTTGCGGCGGACCCAATTGACATTGTCAGGGGTCACACCCGGCAGGGCCGCATAGAAGACCGGCATGGAATGCAGCGTGATATCGATGGCAATGCCGAGGCCGCGCTCGGTAGCGAGTTCCTGCAAGAGCTTGCCAAGCTGCCATGCAGTCGTCAGATCGAAGGCATCGAAGCTCAGTGCCTTTTCCTGTTCCGCGATACGGATCAGATCTTCGTCGATCGACATGGCACGGCTCTCCTCTCAGCGTGATGATCGGCTGTGACAATTCTCACGCAAGGGGGAAAAGTAAAGCAGAAACTTGGCACTATGCACCGTCAAGAGCTTCGGTGCGATGCTCATCCGACTGCCCGGATCGGCGCAAAACCGCTCATAGCGCCGGTGAAATGTTTCGGCAGCGGCGAGGCATAGGAGCCGCGCTTGCTGGTCGAAAGACCGAGCGACACCAGCGCTTCCGCCTGCTTGACGGCGGCCGCGACCCCATCGATGACGGGCACGCCGTAGATATCCTGCAACTCGCGCGCCAGATCCGTCATGCCGGCGCAGCCGAGCACGATCGCCTCCGCACCGTCTTCGGAAAGCGCCCGTTCGATTTCCGCTCTCAGCTTGCCGATCGCGCCAGACGCAGCATCTTCCAGCTCCAGCACCGGAATATCCGATGCCCTCACCTTCGCACGACTGCCCATGCCATAGCGGCGCACGAGATTATCGATCAGCACCCGGGACCGCTCCAGCGTCGTCACCACCGTAAAGCGCTGGGCAAGGAAGCCTGCGGTAGCGACAGCGGATTCGCAGAGCCCGAGAACAGGCACATCAGCGAAGGTGCGCGCGGCGTCGAGCCCCGTATCGTCGAAGCAGGCGACGATCGCCGCATCGTAACCGGCCTCCTGCCGTTCTTTCAGCTCCGTCAGCAGACCCGGGATGGCAAGCGCCCCGTCATAATGCCCCTCGATGGAAACCGGCCCCATGCGCGAGGTCGCGGCGATGATCTCGGTGCCGACAGCGGCGACCGCACGCGCGGCGGTCGCTGCCTTCTCGGTCATGGAAGCAGTCGTATTGGGATTAACGATCAATATGCGCATGTCAGCGGGTCTTTGCCTGCCGCCGGCCAAGCATCGTCATGATGCCGAGTGCGACGAGAATGATGGTGAAGGAGAAGAGCGTCGTAACCGTGCCGAGCGCATAGAGCACCGGCGTCGTGACGTTCGTGGTCATGCCGTAGATTTCGAGCGGCAGCGTATTGTAGGTGCCGGACGTCATCAGCGTGCGGGCGAACTCATCATAGGAGAGCGTAAAGCCGAACAGGCCGACGCCGATCAGGCTCGGCGCGATCATCGGCAACACGACATGGCGAAAGGTCTGCCAGGAGGTCGCCCCGAGATCGCGCGCGGCCTCCTCATAGGCTAGAGAAAAGCGATTGAAGACGGCAAACATGATCAGAACGCCGAACGGCAGCGTCCAGGTCAGATGCGCGCCAAAGGCCGAGGAATACCAGGCGGGCCGTATTCCACCCTGCTGGAAAACCACGCCGATGCCGAGCGAGATGATAATCGATGGCACGACGAGGCTTGCAACCGTCGCGTAAAACAATACCGACGAGCCGCGAAAACGCCGCCGAAATGCAAGGCCCGCCATCAGCGAGACGACGACGGTTACCACCATCACCATCAGGCCGAGAATGAAGGATCGCTGGAAGGAGGCACCGAAATCACCGACCGCCTGCTTTTCGAAGAGATTGAAGAACCAGTGCGTCGAAACGCCGTTCAGCGGGAAAGTCAAACCGCCATCTGGCCCCTGAAAGGAAAGGATGACGATCGCCGAAAGCGGCCCGTAGAGAAAGAGCACGAAAAGGCCGAAGAAGGCGGCAAGTACGTAGAATTCGAGGGAGCGTTTTTCTCGGTTCATCTCAGAGCTCCTTGCGGATATCGACGACGCGCAGGATCGCAGCGACCATCATCAGCACGACCACCAGGAGCACGACCGCGTTGGCGGCAGCGGCCGGATATTGCAGCAGCGACATCTGGTTCTTCATCATCAGCGCCACGGAGGCGCTCTGCCCGCCGGACATGACCTGCACGGTGGAGAAGTCAGCCATGACGAGTGTGACGACGAAGATCGTGCCGATCGCCATGCCGGGCTTGGCAAGCGGGATCACCACATTCCACAGCACCTGCCAGCCGGAAGCACCGGCATCACGCGCCGCTTCGAACAGCGAGCGGTCAATGCGCATCAGCGTGTTGAAGATCGGCGTGACCATAAAGAGCGTGTAGAGATGCACCATGGCGAGCACTACGGCGAAATCGGAATAGAGCAGCCATTCCACCGGCTGCGGCACGATGCCCATCTCCACCAGCGCCGAATTGACGAGGCCGTTGCGCCCGAGCACAGGAATCCAGGAGATCATGCGGATGATGTTCGACGTCATGAAGGGCACGGTGCAGACGAGGAAAAGGATCATCTGCGTCGAAGTCTTGCGGATATGGAAGGCCAGGAAATAGGCGACCCAGAAGCCGATGCAGAGCGTCAGCCCCCAGACGATGACGGTGAATTTCAGCGTGTTGAGATAGGTCTTCCACGTCACCCATGAACCGAGCGTGTCGGTATAGTTCATGGTCAGGAAGTCGGGATAGATACCGGCGAAATCATAGTCCCAGAAACTGACAACCGCGATCATCAGGATCGGCAGGATGAAGAAGAAGCCCAGAATGGCGATCAGCGGCGTCGCCTGCAGATAGGAGATCGCCCATGGCGCAAGCCGGAAGGAGCGTTTGGGCGCCTCCGCTGCCGGTATCGTCTGCTCTGAAGCGATCGTGGCCATTCTTCCCCCTTCGGAAATCTGCCCTGTCGGAATAGGGAGGGATCGGTGAAGACCCCTCCCCAACCCTCCCAAGCGGGAGGGGGTTTTGCTTAAGCCGCGATGAACTCGTTCCAGCGGCGGACCATGTAGCGGTCTTCGTCCATGACGGAGTTCCAGCAGGCGATGTGGCCGATACGGTCTTCGAAGGAGCCGCCGTCGCGAACCGAGCCGGCCTTCTCCATGACCTTGCCTTCCGGCGAGAGGATGTCGCCCTGTGCCGGCTTACCTTCCATCCAGTAGCCCCATTCGTCGGCGGTCATGAAACCCTTGGCGGTTTCAAGGCAGGCCGAGTAATAGCCCTGGCGGTTGAGATAGGCGCCGACCCAGCCGGACGTGTACCAGTTGATGTACTCATAGGCGGCATCGAGCTGCGCGCCCTTGAGGTGCGCAGCAAGGCCGAGACCGCCGCCCCATGCGCGGTAGCCTTCCTTGAGCGGCTGGAAGGTGCAGGCAATGCCCTTCGAGCGGACGGCAGCAACGGCCGGCGACCACATGGACTGGATGACGACCTCGCCCGAAGCCATCAGGTTGACCGACTCGTCGAAGCTCTTCCAGAAGGCGCGGAACTGGCCATCGCCCTTGGTCTTGATCAGGAATTCGATCGTCTTGTCGATCTCTTCCTTGGTCATGTTGCCCTTGTCGGCATATTTGATCTTGCCGGAGGCTTCAGCGATCATTGCCGCATCCATGATGCCGATCGACGGCACGTTGATGATGGCCGTCTTGCCCTTATAGGCCGGATCGAGAATGTCGGCCCAGGAGGTGATTTCGCGGCCGGTCAGGTCAGGGCGAATGCCGAGCGTATCGGCATTGTAGATCGTCGGCATCATCGTGAACCACTGGGTCTGCTCCTTGGCGAACTTCTTGGAGTCCTGCGCCTCGACGAAGCCGACGGTGTGCGGCGCCGTGCCCTGGGCAATCGTGCTGTCCGCCTTCAGCTTGCCGGTCGTGAAGATCGGCACGACCTTGTCGAAATACTTGAGCTTCTTGACGTCCATCGGCTGCAGAACGCCGGTCGGGAACACCTTCTTGCAGATCCAGTATTCGATATCGGCAATGTCGTAGCTGTCAGGCTGGGTGACGGCGCGCTGGGCAGCAGCGTCGGAATCCGTCGCAGTCATTTCCAGCGTGATGCCGAGGTCCTGCTTGCACTTCTCGGCGATCGCATTGATGTTCGAAACGCCGGTACCGAACTGGCGAAGCGTGATGTTGGACTGCGCCCAGATGGTCGGGAAGCCGGTGATGGCGCCCGAACCGGCGATAGCGCCGACGGCGGCAGCACCCGTCTTCAGAAGCGAGCGGCGGGAAATTCCCTTTTCCGCCTTGGTGGTTTTCGTTTCAGTCGTCATGGCAGTTCCCCTTTTCTTGATACTGAAGTTCATGCGGAAACGCGGCCAAGGAGGACGGCATCCTCCAAAGCCCAACTCAAAGACACCGCATCGCCGACCGAGACCGGGCTGGCGAAGTAATCGCTGTCGCTTGCGATGACGGTGAAATCGTCGCTGCCAGCTCCGAAGACGGTGATCTTCACCGAGGAGCCGCGATATTCGATATTGGAGACGATGCCGTTGAAGCCGAGGGTCCACTCGGTCGCCACCTGAAGGCGTACGCGGTCGGTGCGGATGCCGATATCAACAGGCTCGCCGACCTCCCTGCCCGTCCCGCGTACGGAAAAGCTCTGCCCTTCCGGCACCGTCATCACGATCACGCCATTCTCGCTCGATGTGACGCGGCCAGAGAGCACGTTGTGATCGCCCATGAAGCGGGCGACGAAGGCGGTTGCCGGTTTTTCGAATACTTGCCGCGGTGACGCCGCCTGTTCGATCTTGCCGTCATTCATGATGACGATGATATCGGCGAGCGCCATCGCCTCTTCCTGGCTGTGCGTCACATGCACGAAGGTGATGCCGAGCGTCTTCTGCAGCTTCTTCAGTTCCGCCCGCATGCGGATCTTCAGGAACGGGTCGAGTGCGGAAAGCGGCTCATCGAGCAGCAGCGCCTCCGGATCGGTGATCAGTGCGCGCGCCAATGCGACACGCTGCTGCTGGCCGCCGGAAAGCTGCGCCGGCCGCCTGCTGGCATAGGCCTCCATCTGCATCAGCTTCAGCATCTCCAGCGCCTTGGCGCGGCGCTCATCCTTGTCGACACCCTTCATCTTCAGGCTGAAGGCGACGTTGTCGATGAGGTCGAGATGCGGAAACAGCGCATAGGACTGGAACATCATCGCCGTGCCACGTTTTGCCGGCGGGAAATCGGTGACAACGACATTGCCGAGACGGATATCGCCCGATGAAATGCTCTCGTGACCCGCGATCATGCGCAGCGTCGAGGTCTTGCCGCAGCCTGACGGACCCAGGAAGCAGCAATAAGAACCGGCCGGGATTTTCAGGCTGATGGCATGGACCGCCGTGGTCGCGCCATAGACCTTGGAAACGGATGCTATATCGATCTCTGCCGCTTTCGACATCGTGTCTTCCCCTGTTCGAGAAAGACGATGCATCTGCCGTGCCAATTTGATCACCGCATCTCAAACCCTTGCAAATCATGAACTTTTCATGACAGCATGCCGATCGGCGAAATCTCGGGCACTTTTCGCACTGCACACAAAATGGGCTTTCGTCCTCAATTCGTGCAGAAAATCGTATACAATTTGACCTCTGTTATGAGAACAAATTCTATTTAACTTTTGAGACGAAGGCGGCTATGGTTTGCTGACATCAAGGAAACCGATTTCATGAAATCCGCCGCCAGCGCCATGAGCCACGACGACACCCAGGAAACGGGCGTCCCGCAGATCCGCGATGCAATCAGGGAGGCTATCGTCGAGCGGCGCCTGTCACCCGGCACGAAACTGTCGGAAAGCGATGTCGGCAATCTCTTCAATGTTAGCCGCACGCTGGCGCGCGCCGCCTTGCAGGCGCTTGCCTACGAAGGTCTCGTCAGCGTGGAGAAAAACCGCGGTGCCTTCGTTGCCTATCCCTCACCGGAAGAGGCCCGGCAGATTTTCGCAGCCCGCCGTCTGGTCGAGCCCGGCATCCTGCGGGACGCGGCCGCCCGCATCACTCCCTCGGATATCCAGCATCTCAAGCAATTGCTTCTGGAAGAGGGCCGGCTGATGAGCGAGCGCGGCCAGACCGCCAGACGGGCCGAAATCAAGGCATCAGGCGATTTCCACCTGACACTCGCCGCGATCTCCGGCAACGCCATCATGCAGCGCTTCATGGAAGAACTGGTCGCCCGCTCGTCGCTGGTCATTGCCCTCTACGGCCAGTCGACGGTCTCGAGCTGCGGCCATTCCGAACACGGCGATATCATCGACGCGATCGAGAGCAAGGAGCTCGACCGTGCCTGCCATCTGATGCTTCACCATATTGCTCATATCGAGGCGGACCTCGATCTGCGCGAACGCAAGAGCCTCGGCCTCAAGGAAGCATTCGAACTCTGATAGCTCAGTGGCTCGGCGGCGAGATATCAGCTGCGCGGCTGATATCCTCCACGCTCATCGGCTCGCTGGAGCGCATCTTCACTTTGCCGTCAATGCCGACCAGCACGAGCCCGAATTCGCCGCTGAGCGGCCCCTGAAGCTCATCGCGCAGCTCGTCGGCATCAAGGTCGCTCCCATCCTCGAAAAACGAGAATGCGCCGCCGCCGGCGATCGTGAAAACCTCGATATCATCTTCGATTAGCCGCATCTGTGATTTGCGCAGCAATTCGTCTTGAACGATCGGCCTGTCGTCCTCGGCATCCGCAAAGACGATCAGAACTTTCTTTTCACCGAGAAACTGTTCCAGCGATCGCGGCAGATGCGCCTCGCGAACGCCCGTTCCCATAATTTCGTGTAGAATGGATCTCAACATGGTGCTCATTCCTTCTCTGCCTGTTTCAACGGCTGGAAATGAGCAGGGTTCCCCGCGAGGAATAGGATCGCGGCCAATGCCGCGATCCCGAATGCCTATTCGCGGGGTTCCGCTTCGGATGCGCGCGCCGAAAGCGCGACGATATCAGGCGTGCCATTGGCAAGAAGGCGCTTGCGCACCAGAACGCGCATGACGCGCGCCGCCGTGGAGAAGGTCATCTGGTCCAGTGGTCCCTCGCCTTCCCAGGGCTTGGTCAGCCGTTCCGTGACGGCGCTGACGATATTGGCTGGGACGATATCGGTGCATTCGCGCATGGCTTCGAAAACGAAGCTGATAGGGATGACCCTACCTTCATAGGTGACGATCGGCTCCGTCAATTCGCTGTCCCATTCCTCATAGGCGTAAAGCGCCTCACGGAAGAGCTGCTGCAGGGTAAACGGTGCATGTCCGTTGTGAAGTGGCGGCAGTGCATTCATCATGTCTGTCTCCTCTGATGGATTTAGCCAGCTTCCTCAAGATCCGGTCCGGATCGACGCGGAAACAACGCTCGGCTCCTCCTTCGGACCGGATACACGATTCATTTTATAGAGTAACACACGTGTGATAAAGCCATTTCTGCCCACCCCACCCGGCCGCAACATCTAACCGATTGAAATTCATTGAGACTTACAGTCATTTTTTTGCAGTCGCAGCGCGCAAAACCGGCATTTTCAGCTCTAGGCTCCTACCGGAAGGCCAAATCTGGAACCTTTAACGTGCTGGTCGGTTTTACCTCGGCAATCAGCCTGGGGAGAAATGCAATGACGCAAATTCGCCAACCCGAACGACGCAGCCGGACGCTGCGCGGACGTCCCTACAGTCTTAACGAATTCGCCGCCAAATATGGCTTGAGAAACGAGCAGGCAGAAAGCCTGTACACCCGCTTCGGCCCCTCCTCGGTCGAACTGGACCTGCTGATGGCCGCCAAACGCCGTCCACCAATGTTACCAGATCGCATCAGCGAATGAGGCAAGCCCCAGACAATCGTCTCCGCGCTCTGCGACAAAATTTCACAAAATGTGTCGGGAACACATGTCAGGTGAAATCGTTCTTCCGGTAGGCATGGCAAAACGCCATGCCGCCCCCATCGAAAATGCCGGCAGATTGCCGACCCCTTCTACAAGATGAGCTTGAGGTACCGCTTCGGCGGAGGCCATCCGTGTGGAATCGATTGGAGGGAAAAGATCGGCCAAGAAGGACGGAACGATGAGCAACACCTCCCGGCATGAGTGGATATGCAAGCGAGCCTACGCGATCTGGGAAATGGAAGGCAGTCCGTATGGCCGCGATGCCGAACATTGGCTCCAGGCAACAGCCGAACGCGAACGGCTGGAACGTACGCGTGCCTCGACGGATGGCAATGAAGTCCTCGTCAAATTCCCGAAAACGCCCCAAGCACCCAGGCCGGCAGTTACCGCCACCCCACGCCAGAGGCTGTCGCGCACCGGTTAATCCAGAGTGATCCTGAACCGAGCGGAGAAATCACCTTCCCACCACATCGGGAAGTTGGTTCCCCACTTGTTGTTATGCAGGTTGAAGCGGATTCCATCGTCGAAATCCGGCAAGCCTTTGCAAAAGGACATGAAATCCCAGCTCTGCGGCGCAACCAGCGGCGTATCGAGGGGCTCGATGACGAGCGCTCCTGCATCCCCAAATTCGCCGCTGACAGCATTGACCGCCTGTAGCTGCGCGCCGCCGGACCCGGCGAAATTGCCGGACCGGTGCCACAGCCCCATCTTCCTGAAGGCCCAGTCCTTTGCGCCATCAGGCGTGAACGACAGGAAACTCGCCTCCGGCATGCGATTGGCCGGCTTGTCGCGCAGTGAGAGACGCAGTTGCAGGGCACTGTCATCAGCCGAAAATTCCACGGCGATCTGGCGTGGCGCCCCGAACCGCTCGACCGCTTCGGCCGGCATGGACAAGAGAACTCCACCCTCGCCCGCACCTTCCAGGCTCGGCACAAAAACCTTCGAAAGCGCAGCATCCGAACGGCCAAGCCCAGGCTTGTCGTGATCGAGCACTGCCCATTCCTGCCGATGTGTCAGATAGCTGTCCATATGCCTGTTGACGTCGGCAGCGTCGTAGCTCTCATAGCGATAGGCGATCAGCGAGCCGTTGCGTCCGGCAATCCGTCGCCCCCGTGGTGATGTGAGCGCCATGACATCGCCCGTCACCTCATCAAGCTCGATCGACCAGCCGCCGGCAATCAGGCGGGTCTCGCGGTTCGTACTGCCGACGAGCGTCGGCGCGAAGAGTTCTGCGAGCACGGCCTGCGCCTGCTGCTGGTCATCGGCATCGAGTTCGGCGACGGCCTGATCAATATAGCCGCGCTGCTCATCCCATGACGCCTCGGTATAGGCGAAACGGTAATCCGTTTTGCGCGCGGCGTTGAAATCGGCTTTTGCCCAAGCCTTGTCGTCGCGCAGATAGGATTTAATATCCACCCCGCACGTATGCTCCGCCACCATGGCAAGCCCGCGGCCGAAGGCGAGCCTGCGCGAATTGAGCCCCTCGCCCGCAAAGCGGTCATAAAGCCGCTGCAGGGCCAGAAATTTCGCTGTCTTCAAGGGGTCGGCGGCGCTGCCATGGATCCAGCTATCGCCCAACTCCAGCTCCAGCACTGGGAAACGCTCGCGCTTTTCCCAGAGGATCGCGCCATAATCCTCCAGCGTCGCCGCGCGGATGACCGCGTCAGGCTGCAGGCGACGCATATCGCGATACGCTTCTGCCGTCTGCGGCACGCTCTGCGGGCCGATATTGTCCTGCGTATGCGCAAAGCTGAGCCCGTCGTCGAAATCTTCGGGGAAATAGGTCTCGCCGTACGAGCGCTGATACATGACGACGACTTCGGCACCATCAGGCGCGCGCCAGCGAAAGATGTCAGGCACGTCTGGCGGCGGTGAAGCCGTGTTGACGCCGAGATGCAGGAAGCGGATGCCAGCCTCGGCAAGCAACGGCACCATGCCGAGTGTGTGGCCGGGAACGTCGGTCATCTTCGCCGCTATCGTCTGCTTGCCGAAACGGCGGTCGAGCTCCTGCGAATAGGAAAGGCCTGCTCGGAACAGGTCTGACGACATCAGCTCCGTATGGGTGGTGAACGGCAGCCCGTGCCAGCGGATGAGCCCGCGTTCGATCGCCTGTTCCAGTGCTGCGACCTCGGCAGGCGAGCGCGAATTCAGATGATCCCAGATCAGCCACGCACCTGTTGTCCAGATGAACTTGGGCTCTTCAGGGTTTTCGGCATAAAAATGCGCACCGGTCTCGATCGCCTGCGGAATGAAGCGCTCGTGATATTGACGGCGAACCTTCTCGGCATGGTCGGTGAAACCGATATCGAGATGGGTCTTGAAGACCAGGTGCACGCGCTTTTCTGTCATCTGCATTCCGCTAGATCAGTCCTGCCGTCGTCAAGCAGCTCTCATGAGACGCAACGCAAATGATTTTGCATTCGACACGCAATCCCGATGCCCTCCCAATATGGCACAATGGCATTTTGTGTAATCGTTTCCACAAAAACCTTTGCGCTTTGTGGTAACGATCCGTCAAGCATATTTGCTTGAGCAGCCCCGAATATGCTGGATATTTCATCAAGCTGGACTCTGCCCACCTTGCTTCCGGCAGGCAACGCAAATTAAGTGGCTACAAAATGTGAAAACGTGTTCATAGGCCATTAACCTGACTGACCAAGGCGTTGAACTCGCGATACACTTGTCATCTTGCTGCCTTACACGACATAGCCCGGACCTCTTGCCAATGGCCTCCATGATCGAAATCACCGTCCATGTCCCGCGTTCCGATCAGGCGCACGAATTCCTTCTCCCGCGCGAGATTGCGCTGGGAGATTCCAACACGGCCTTATCCGGGCGGGCCGATTTTCTGGCAGTTGCGCGGCGTCAAAATGGCGCCGCGACCTGTCCGGCAAGCACTTGCCGATCCCGTCTCGAAGAAATGCGTGACTGATGTAGCGATAAAGGAGCGATTATTTCTCTTCGCAGAGCGTCCGGTGAACCTCTGTCCAGAACAAGGCGAGCAACGTATCGCCGTTGCGCTCGGCGACGAGCGCGCGGATTAGCGCCTCGGAGCCAGCCATGTCCTGCCAGCTCGATCTCAGCCCTTTGGCTGCCTGATGGCACTCGGCGATATCGAACGTTCTCTTGCTGTCCATCTGGAGCCTCCCCGAAAAAGGCGCTAACAGACGGATCTGGAAAAGTCATTCCCCGCATATGTGGGGATGCCTTGTATTTTTGACATTCCTCGCGGTAGGATTGAACGGTTTGAGACAGGCGGCACGATGACGGAAAATAGTTATTCCCAAAAGTTCGAAACCGTTTTCGAACAGATCAAGGCTGCGATCAATGTCGATGCTTCCATCCGCATTTTCCAGGCGGAGTATGCCGTTGACTATGTCACCTATCACCTCGCTCAGACCATTGCGGCAAAGATCGACGCCCCTTTCGTGCGCACCACCTATCCGGATGCCTGGGTGTCACGCTATCTGCTCAACAGCTATGTGAAGGTCGATCCGATCGTCAAACAGGGCTTCGAGCGTCAGCTGCCCTTCGACTGGAGCGAGGTGGAGCCGACGCCGGAAGCCTATGCCATGCTCGTCGACGCCCAGAAGCACGGGATCGGCGGCAACGGCTATTCGATCCCCGTTGCCGACAAGGCGCAGCGTCGCGCGCTGCTTTCGATCAATGCCCGCATTCCGCTCGATGATTGGACCGCCATGGTCAAGCTCTATCGCAATGAGTGGATCGAGATCGCCCATGTCATCCATCGGAAGGCCATCTACGAGCTTCACGGCGAGAATGACCCGGTGCCGGCTCTTTCCCCGCGCGAAATCGAATGTCTGCATTGGACGGCGCTCGGCAAGGACTACAAGGACATCGCCGTCATCCTCGGCATTTCCGAGCATACGACTCGCGACTACCTGAAAACCGCCCGCTTCAAGCTCGGCTGCGCCACGATTTCCGCTGCCGCCTCGCGGGCCGTGCAGCTGCGCATCATCAACCCCTAGAACTTCCCGACCAGATTGGAGCCTTCTGCCGGCTTAAACGTCGGACGTACCGGAAGGTATGCCCTTCTCCATCAGTTTCTGCCCTGGCGAGAGCCTGCTCTGCAGAATGCTCCGCGCTGACCAGACGCGGCTTCAGCCGACCCCCCCATATGCGGGGGCTCATCTGTAGGCACCCATATGAGGGAATTTCCGATACCGCCGTCCTGAACCATTCTGCCCTCACGAACCCAACACGCTGGAGGGCAAAATGTTCGTTATCATTCAGGCACATGAGTATCAGAAATACGCTTTCATACTCGACCAGATGTTCCGCCTGCGCAAGAAAGTCTTTGCGGACACCCTTGGCTGGAACGTTCCGGTAATCGGCCCCTTCGAGCGCGACAGCTATGACTCGCTCTGCCCGGCCTATCTCGTCTGGTGCGACGAAACCCGCACCCGCCTTTATGGCGGCATGCGCTTGATGCCGACGACCGGACCGACGCTCCTCTACGACGTCTTCCGCGCAACCTTCCCGCAGGCAGCCAATCTCGTCGCTCCCGGCATCTGGGAAGGCACCCGCATGTGCATCGACGAGGAAGCAATTTCCGACGATTTTCCCGATGTCGATGCCGGCCGCGCCTTCTCCATGCTGCTGCTCGCGCTCTGCGAATGCGCCCTCGATCACGGCATCCACACCATGATCTCCAACTACGAACCCCACCTGAAACGCGTCTACAAGCGCGCCGGCGCCGAGGTCGATGAACTCGGCCGCGCCGACGGCTACGGCAAATATCCGGTCTGCTGCGGCGCCTTCGAAGTTTCCGAACGCGTGCTGGACAGGATGCGTGCATCCCTCGGCATCGATACCCCCCTCTACACCCGCTACGTCCCGACGCGTTCCGTCGTGACGCAATTCCTGGAGATGGCAGCATGAACCGCTTGAGTGAAACCACCGTACAAAAAGATATCGGTGCGTTGGAACGACATATCCTCGCATCCCGCGATATCGCCACGCAGATGGGAGACCCCTTCCTCTCCTATCTCCTCTCGATGGCCCTCTTCACGATCTATGAGAAGAAGGCGCATCAGGAAAACGACCTGCTGAAGAGCAGCTATAACTAAGCAATTCCAGCAAAAGTGCTTGAGCGTTTTGCGTCCGGAATTGCGTGAAAACAAAGAGGTAGAGCATTTCCGTGACTCGAAGAAAAATGGAAATGCTCTAACAGCTCCCCCGGGGGCCAGCGGCCGGGCTTGAAGCAGACCTCCCCTTCAGGCTCGGCT
Organism: Rhizobium sp. CF142; assembly: GCF_000281145.1. Lineage (NCBI taxonomy): Bacteria > Pseudomonadati > Pseudomonadota > Alphaproteobacteria > Hyphomicrobiales > Rhizobiaceae > Rhizobium > Rhizobium sp. CF142. The sequence continues at coordinate 89,799 of NZ_AJWE01000114.1, forward strand.
GCGCCTCCCGATCTCCGGCGCCTCGCCGGAACATTCGGCTCCCCGGCCGGTTTTGCGATGATCGAAAAAACAGGGGAGATGGCCATGACGGAGCGGAATGAAGACCGCGTGCGCCAGCGCGCCTACGCAATCTGGGAAGAGCAAGGCAGACCGGATGGCGAAGATTTATGCCACTGGAGCGATGCCGAAGCCGAATTGCGCGGCGAAACGGCAAAGGCCAACGAACAGGCTCGCAAGCAGATCGAAGAAACCGAAGCTGCGACCAGGGCAACGGGCGCTCCCATCCCGCCCCCTCGATGGCGAGCCCCGATTGATTGCTCTGGCTGGAGCTACCGCGTCATGGAAGCGATCGTCGAAATCAAGGCCTCGTGCTGATAGGGTTTCGGCAGGAAAGCGGTGTTGGCCGGCAGAGACATGGGATCGAGCCGCACCAGGCCCGAGGTGATGATGATGCCGATATTCGGCCGCATCGCCCTCACCCGCTTGGCGAGCTGTATGCCATCCATCGAACCGGCCATGTTGACGTCGGTGAAGAGGACATCGACATCATCGCGGGTCTTCAGAACCACCATTGCCTCATCCGCGCTCCCAGCCTCGAGCGCCACATGCCCCACCTCTTCGAGCACATCCAGAATATTGAACCTGATCAGCGGCTCATCTTCGACGATGAGCACCACGGCACCTTGGGAAGCCACCATTCTACGATTGCCCTCTTCAGATCCACCCTGACAGGAGTAAATGTAGCCCGCGTGCGAAGGTTCCAGAGGGCAAACCGGAAATATGCATCGTCCACAGATGCTTGCGCTCATGGCTTGTGACTGTCCCGGATTTGCGTTAAGCGGACAAAAGCCGCGGGTGCCATTGCCCCGGCTGACCGCACCCCGGGTGCCGGGCCTGTAGCTCAATGGTTAGAGCCGGCGGCTCATAACCGCTTGGTTGGGGGTTCGAGTCCCTCCGGGCCCACCATTTTTGTTCGTCGCCACACCAAGCTAGACTTTCGTCACACAGATCCAGATTGTCGCCACAGAAGTTGGGATTCTAGTGGTTTGCGGTCATGCTGATATACCAATCAGAAGCTCAAGATTTCAAATTCGTCTGAGCACATTTCGTTTGGATCAAGGCGCTATTCTATCCTCAATCCGCCTGAGCAACGTAGAAGCCATCGACAAGTGGTCTAGGCACTTGTCGATGGAGTCATGAATTATCTCATGGCCCCTTGGATTTCGAATCGCAGACATCGATCCCGCGAAGATGAATTTGAAACCACTCTGTTCATCCAGTTCGCTCTGCGTGAGCATGTCGGTCAGCTTGATCTTGGGGTTCTTCTCGCCAAACGCATTCATCATTAAGCCGTGGCCGCTGTCGTTCACGCTGGAGAGCGTCTTCACATGAGAGTCGAGAAGTTTGAATGCTTCGAACGTCGCTTGCGAATAGTGACCGTCGTCAAAGAGGGCTTTGGACACGCGAGCTATAGCCGGATGGATGTTCCGCTCATCGAACGGATGCGAACTGCGTGCCGACTGTGACGGAGCAGCTACCACATTGCGGGAAGCTCTAGCGATCTTTTCGAACCGCGTAAGGTTCTTAAACATCGAGCAGATTAGCCTTGATGCTCTTGAAGATGTTGTCGTAGGTTTCCTGCGATCCCTCCGCGGGCAAGTTGATTTCGATCCGCACCGTTAAGGCCATGTCCCTTTTCGTCGACGTAGTATGTGGGGCGGAAACGGTAACGGGTCCGGTAACGGTGTTCGCCTGTTTCGCTTTTACCGGCTTAGCCCTCGCGGCCTTTGAGTTGCCACCAGGAGCGGGCGCTCGGGGCTTGGTCGCCGTTGGCTGCTGTTCGTTTCCGGCAAGAGCACTAAAGGCCAAGAAGACCCCGGCCTGTCTTCCACCGATGACTTCGCTAGTTTTATCATTGGTGCGGAAATAGGCGGTCAACTCACCCTTGGTCAGCGTCCATGCATCTTCGCCTCTAATCTCGAATAAGTCGGCATAGGCTTCCCGAACCAGAGACCCGAATGCCTTTTCGAAATTCCCCGGAGGCAAAAGCAAGACTTCATGGCCTTTGTCTGTTCGCTTTCCTTCTTCGTCGATGATCCCAAGAAACTGCAAAGCGTTGATGACATAGCTCTCGTTGTTCGAAGCCAGCTGGTATTTTTTCACGGTTTCCGAGGACACCGTAGCGGGGAAATTCTTCCGAAGAAAACCGATCATCTGCGTGATGTTGCCGGGGCCAGAGATATACGGATGCGACGCCATAAATTCCTCCCTGAATCGAATGAACAATAGATCGCGCCTGCGCATGAGTTTAGTCAACAGAGTCAAGCTTTAGTTGTGCAATTCGATTATTACAGAAGCAGTTCATACCCAGATATTTTGCAGGAGAAACAGGATTTTGTCTGCCGAAGACGAATACTTCCGCGTCAGAGCCGACTGGACTCCGGACTTATCTGACAATGGATACAAAGAATTCGCACCCGTTTTGCGATGAGTCTGCAAACCGAATGGGGCGTACTTTGATCTCATGAATGAAATCCACGCACCCCAGATGGCGAACAATTTTTACTACTGAGAAGCGATGGTTTTTGATGTGACGGCCACACCTCTTCGTCAACTGCATCGCCATTTATTGCCGCTCCCTCATATTCATGATAACTTAACTACGCTTTCGCGCTGTGAAGCCAGTAATGGCAAAACGGGGGTGCGCGATGAATGCCTTTTGGATCAGCTTCATCTGTTTCGGCCTTGGGATTTCCGCAGCGTCCGCGGGCCCGCTGCACGATGCCGCGCGCGAAGGCAATGTCGAGCGCGTCAAGCAGCTTGCCGATCAGGGCGCAAACCTCGCCGAGCCTGACGATACGGGCGAACCGGCGCTTTTGATTGCGGCCCTCTCCGGCAAGGCCGATGTCGTCACTCTTCTTCTCGACCGCGGCTGCGATATCGAAATCCGCAACAAGGGTGGGCTGACGGCCCTGCATGCGGCGGCCTATGGCGGGCATCTCGATATCGTGGAGTTGCTGGTGGCGAAGGGCGCCTCCGTCAACGACCACGAGAACTTCTACAATATGACGCCGCTGCATGCGGCAGCCGAGGAAGGCCATGCCGATGTCATTGCTTTCCTGCTTGCGCAGAAGGCCGATATCGAGCCGAAGGAAAGAAACGGCTACACGCCGGTGACCCAGGCCGGATGGCGATCGCACTGGGATTCCGTCACTCTTTTGTTGAAAGCAGGCGCCGCCTGTCAGGGAGCGGACCTTACGGGTCAGTGGCTCTATGACGAATGCACGAAGCGAAAATGAGCGTGCGCGCCTGAAAACGGGAGCATTGAAATGTCTCACTGGAATGGATTTGTGAAGGCCGCAGCGATAGGCGGCATCGCCGTCCTGCTGCTGGCGAACGAGGCCACAGCGGAAGACTTCGTCAATACGGGCTATTTCGGGGATGTGGCGATCAAGGGCTACGACCCGGTCGCCTATTTCACGGACGATAAAGCCGTGGAGGGATCGCCCCAATATTCCCATCACTGGCTGGGCGCCACCTGGTATTTCGCCAGCGCCGAGCATCGTGACATGTTCGTCAAGGATCCCGGCAAATATGCCCCGCAATATGGCGGCTACTGCGCCGATGGCGTGTCCTTCGGAACGGTGACCACCAATATCGATCCGAATGCCTGGCGGATCATCGAAGGCAAGCTCTATATCAGCTATGATCCGGGTGCGGCCGAAGGGTTGGTGAAGAACCCGACGAAGGTGGTCGACTCCAAAAAGCACTGGTCGGAAGTGCAGAACATCCTGATCTCGGAGAAGGCGCAGAAAGACTGGCAGCATCCCTCTGCCCAGTAGCTGACCAATCACCAGTCAGCCCTCGATCGAGAAGAATTTCAGCGCCTGCGGCGTGACATGCACATATGTCGCGCCGGGCTCCTCGGGAGCGCGATTGCGATAGACGTTGCCGCAGACCATCCTGTCGAGGAAATAGCCCGGGAATTTCTCGCAGAGCCAGTCTTCTTTAATCTCGACGGTGCCGGTAATATTCGTGTTGGCGCTGCGATAGGCGGTATTGCCGGCTTTGTCGAAGAACTGGACGAATTGCGTGCCGTTGCGATGTTTGCCGGTCCAGGTCTTGTCGCTGATGAGATCGCGCAACTGCTCGCCGGTGACCTGATCGGCCTTCTCGCCCTGAAACCCAAAAGGCCATTCGGGAATTCCAGCTTTCTGCAGCCTGCTCAAATGCAGGTTCAGATCGTCCTTGCGCCAGTAGTCGTAGAGATAGCTGTAATAGGTCAGATTGCTTTCGGGAAAGAGCGCCAGCAGCTTCGTCTTCTCCTGCAGGCTGCGTTTCTTGTCGCCGTCCTCGATATAGGCTGCGGTCAGGAATTCGCGCGCAGCCTCCGCATTGGGAAGCGCGTCACGGGCCGCCTCCATCAGCGAGATCGACCGATCGTCATCACCCACGATGTAGAAGACGATACCCGCCAGCAACTGGAAGCCGGGCGATGGCGAAGGATCGAAGCGCAGCGCCTTTTCCATTTCCGTGGTCGCCTGGTCATGATTGCCGATATGAGCGAGCACGAGGGCCAGATTGCCATTGGCTTCAGCGTCGCTCGGCTGCGCCTGCACGGCACGGTTCGCCGATATCAGCGCCTCCGTCTGGCGCCCGTCGACCAGTTGCAGAAGTGCCAGCACAGTATGCGCCCGCGCATTGTTCGGATCGATCTTCAATGCCTGCCCTGCCGCATCATAGGCGATCTTGCGGGCCACGGCGGCCGACCAGAGAATATTGTAATCGTTGCGCCAGACATCGACGGCGATGCGCGCGATCCCCGCATGTGCTTCGGCAAAGTTCGGATCGAGGTCTATCGCCTTCTGATAATAGGACAGCGCCTCGCGGTAGGTCCCGACGTCCCCATAGCTCACGCCGGCCTGCTCGGCGCGCATGTAATAATCATAGGCCTCGAGGTTCTCGGTCGGGATCTGCGCCAGTTGCGTGCGCTCGCCCTCGCTGAGCCTGATGGCAAGCGCTGCGATGATCTTGCTGATGACATCATCCTGGACCGCGAAAAGATCGGCATATTCGCGGTCGTAGCGCTCGGCCCAGAGGGAAAGCCCGGTCAGCGCATCGATCAGTTTGACATTGATGCGCAATCGCGAGCCTGCGCGCTGCAGCGTGCCCTCAAGGACATAGTGAACACCGAGCTCGGCCGCCACATCCTGAATCTTGCCGCCATCATCACGCACCGCAAAGACGGAGTGGCGCGCAATGACAAAGAGGCCGGAGACTTTCGACAGTTCCGTTATCAGATCATCGGTCAGGCCCTCGGCAAGATGATCGTGCTCCACGTCGCCGCTGACATTGATGAATGGCAACACGGCAACGGAAGGTTTGTCAGGCAAAGGATAGGCAAAACGCCCGGCAATCGAGGAGGTTTCAAGCAGCGTCCATGGCTGCCACCACAGAGCCGCTCCTGCCAGAATGACTAGGACAACACCAGCCATTGCCGCGATGCGCCGGCGGCCGGGATACCTCTTGATACTGGTGGCCCTGTTTGCCCCAACCGGGCCGAGCGCCACCCGATAAACCCGCACGGGCTCGGGGAGGCTTTTGACCCTCTGCTCACCGAGTGAAACGAAACCGACGTCGAGTTTCGATTTCACCTGGTCGTAGGCTGGCCCGGAGATCGCGATCCCGCCTGGCTCGGCGAGCACCTGCATACGGTCGGCGAGATTGACGCCATCGCCGTGGATGTCGTTCCCCTCGACGATGATGTCACCCAGATTGATGCCGATGCGGAAATCGAGGCGAAAATCGGCCGGAATCTCCGCATTGTGCTTCGCCTTCAGCTTCTGCACGTCCACCGCGCAGCGCGTGGCCTCGACCACGCTGTGAAATTCGACCAGCAGCCCGTCGCCCATGGTTTTGACCAGCCGCCCGCTATGCTCGGCGATCAAGGGCTCGACAACCTCCCTCATGTCTGCCTGGAAACGCAGACGCGTCCCCTCCTCATCGACCTGGCTTAAACGGCCATAGCCCACGACATCGGCAATCAGGACGGCTGCAAGGCGGCGCTCCATGTCGGTCTCTTCCCCCGAAAGGACGACAGCGTCATCTTACAGCACCACTATGGCCGATACCATCGCGGCCATTGACCGGATCTCGGATGCCTTAGGCCGACCGCGATCCCTCCATGTCATATCACTGTCATATTCTGCATAGGTGGCATGCCAAAATGCCCATTGTTGCAGCATCGCGCACAAATTATATGCTCGCCGGCTAACAAAAATAAAAAAAGTGAGCTTGCTATGCCCATGATTTTCAAACGCCGCAAAAGCGGCCTTATACGACGGATCGTTAATAGCTTCGATTCCGCCCAGCAGCGCTATCGTGATGCGCGCGAGGCAAGGAAGACCGCGATCCATCCTTCGTTTCTGGACGATTTCGGTATCTGACAACGCGGGCGCTCCAGCCTAGGAGCGCTCGGCAACCCCTTTTGGGCGGGGTTCCATCGCCCTCTCAGGCAGCCTTCTGATCCCGAGATGCCATGCCGGTATCCTGCCTGATCTCTCCTCTCTTCAACATGATCCCGCAGGCAAACGCGACGGCGGAGAACACGAAGAAGAACGATTCGCCGATTGCCAGTCGGTTGTTGGAGTTGGACAGGATCGTTCCAAGGAAGAATAACGTCACCATGCTATAGGCGAGTAGCGCGCTGAGACTGATCAGCTTGGCTCTCCACGCAGCGAAAACGCGGCTGTACATGCCTGTTGCCAATATGGCGAAAACGATAATGCCGAACAGCCCGTGACGGACAAGCATTTCGAAATAACCGTTATGGAGCAGCGTGTAGGGTACGCTGGCATAGGTGGTCGAGTTCCAGAGCGTCAGCCAGTGATTGCCGGCACCAAAGAAAGGCGCCTGCGCAATCACTTCCGAAGCATTCGCCCAGAGCTGCAGCCGTTCACTCATCGACTCCGGCGTATCCTTTGACGCGATGGCAGTAGCAACAGCATCCCATGCGCCATGCGCAGCGATTTCGGTCTCGATCCGCGCGGTTGCCTCATAGGTCGGGCCGGCAAACCTCCAGATATCATCGCCGCCGACAAAAAGCGCTGCTGCTATGAGAGCGACGATAACAGCCCCTACCAACGCGGCCCGGCGTCTATTTGCGTAAAGCAGCAGCGAGGCCAGCATGAGCGGCCCGACGAGGACGAGGCTCAGCCAGACGCCTTTCGCCTTGGAGCCATAAATATTGAAAAGGCAGAGCGCTATGATGAGTGTCGCGACGGCGAAAATCCAGCTGCCGGAACGGCGCGCGAGCTTGCCGGTCTCCCAGGCGTGCAACAGCCAGTAGAAGGCGCCGATCATCAGGAAGCCGCAGCCGATCGCGCCGTGGATCAGGTTGTTATGAAAGAGCGGCGAAATACGGTCATCGCCTGCAAGAATCAGCCGGTAATCGGTGGAGATCAGCAGGGCGGCAAGTGCGATCGGGAAATAGATCGCAAAGATCGTTTCGACATGTTTCCGGCTGGAATAAAGCGCGATGCCGACAGCCGGAAAAAACAGCGGAAAAGCGTAAAGCCAGTCGGACGCGCCCTTCTCGCCGTGGACGATCAGGCCGAAGAGGAAGCGCAGCAGCGCGTAGGCGCCCCAGGCAAGGCAGGCATTGGCCAGCCAGTCTCGCTTCAGCAGACTGAAATTCGGCTTGAACCACACAAAGGTCGTCCCGATCAGCAACAGCGCCGCATAGCGATAGCTATCGCTTTCCAGAATGGGCGCCGAAATCAGCAGCAGCCACAGGATGACGAGGACGGGCTTGAGGCGGGAGGGCGTGGCAATCGGCTCTTCGCTCGCTACCATAGAGAATATTGCACCCTTCTAGCATAATCGGCGGCGCGAACCAGATGCGTGACGGAGCGGCGTATTCCCTTGAATTTCTGCCGCCTGTAGTCGCGCTTCGTCGCAATCGCCGTTTCGTGGCTGTTCGGCCCTAGCTCTATCAGATTGTTCTTGACCGTAAAGGTATTAACCTCGGTCGACCACCCGCGTTCTAATGCCACATCGAAGGGATAGACCATGACGGTCATGGTTCGCAGAAGCTTGCTTGCACCGGATCGGGTGACCAGATAGCAGGCGGCCGAACCCTGCGGCCCGTGGACGCAGCGGCCGATGGCATCGCCGAATTTCGTCGTCGCCTTCTGCATGAAACCCTTGGACCGGTGGTTGAGCAACTTGACCAGTTCCGCTTTCGGAACCGCAGCAAGCACAGCCTCTGCACGTTCTATCAGATCGGCCTGCAGTTCCACGTCATCTTCCATGATGATCGCTGCATCATTGCTGCTGTCGAGAAATTCGGTGAGAGCCTTGACGTGGCTGCGATAGCAGCCGTGCTCGCCCGGCAGATAGTTCCTGCCATTGCGAAGAAGAAATTGCCGTTTGTCGATGTCAGCCTTGTCGTGTGGCTGGATCTGCGAGCCATCCACCCCGGATATCCTGACGACGTCGAGCGCCAGCGAATTGGCCCTCCGCGAAAGTCCTTCCCAGCGAGCGATGGAACGGTTCAGGTTGATGACATAGGCACCGATTTTCATAAAAGCGAAACTTCAGCATGAGACAGAAATGCGGTTCTTTATAAGTCGAGGCTTAACCGCGGGCAACATCCACACGCCCAGACACCTACCATGCGTTGATTGCCCCCTACACCCCTTAGTGGAAAGCAATCATCATGATAAAGCAATTCTCATATCGATTCCTGCCGCAATAGCTTCACAATCCACAGACACAAAACTCGCAGGGACGCAAACAGCCGAGGAACTAACATGGCGCCGAACTACACCAAGACTGCCCTTCTGACAGCCTTTCTAAGCCTGCCGCTTGCGGCATCCGCTCCACTTCTGGCGCAGGAGAATCGGCCGCGCGAAGCGGTCATCACCGTGTCCGGAGAGGGCGAATCGGCATTGGCTCCCGATATGGCCGTCGTCAATCTCGCAGTGGTCAAACAGGCAAAGACCGCCCGCGAAGCGCTCGACGAAAACAACAAGGCGATGAGCGAGGTGCTGGCCGCACTGAAGAAGAGCGGCATTGCCGACCGCGACCTGCAGACCTCGGGCTTTTCGATCCAACCGCAGTATAATTACCCGCAGCCGGTCGACAACCAGCCACAGCCGCCGCAGCTGATCGGCTATCAGACCAGCAATTCGATCACCGTTCGCGTCCGCGACCTGTCCAAACTGGGCGAGATCATCGACCAGTCCGTCACGCTTGGCATCAATCAGGGCGGCGACATCCAGTTCACCAACGACAAGCCGGAAGCAGCCTTGGAGGCAGCCCGCAAGAACGCTGTCGCCAACGCGATCAAGAAGGCGAAGACCTTGAGCGAAGCCGCCGGCGTGAAGGTCGGCCGCGTCGTCGAGATCAACGAGAATGTCGTGCGCCCGATGCCGCAGCCGGTCTATCGCGCCGCAATGATGAAGGAAGCCTCCGATGCCGGCGCCGTTCCGGTCCAGGGCGGCGAGAACAGCTACAATGTCACCGTCAGCGTAACTTTCGCAATCGAACAGTGACCCCCACAGGGCGCTTCGGCGCCCTGCCCCCGACGGGAAAAGCCGTTCAAAAGAAAACCGCCCTTGCTGTCTGCAAGGGCGGTTTTTATGCGACCGACGATCGTGCGCCCGCTATCAGCGGCGCATGAGCGGGCAACCGCGAACGTTACCGAAGGTCATCTGGTCGGGGCCGCGACGGCTCCAGCCCTGCACGATGACACGGCGCGGCGTGATATCGACGACGCGCGTGCGGCGCAGGCCGTAATCCTCGGCGATGTTTTCCGCCATGCGCGGATCGCAGCCGCCACGCGGCGGGCGCCCGTAGCCCGGCGGACGGCCGTAACCCGGCGGCGGTGGCGGCGGGCGGCGCCAATCCGGCGGGGGCGGACCACGGTCCGGTTCGCCGATAATGATATTCACCTGTGCTGCAGCCGGCGCAACGGTGCCGGCCAGCGCAGCAGCGGAAAGAAGGGCAGCAAGCCCCGCCTTCGCCAGAAACTGCATCATGAAAAGATCCTCGTGGTTGATAGCCGCGCGGGCAACTGCCGGAGCCTGTTTCGGAATCACTTACATACAGTTCCGAGAGAAAACGGGTGACGGTGTCGCGGTCAAGGTAAAACGGCCGAGCTCAGGTTTTCTTAGTTCAAGTTCTCCCGGCTCCGCTGAACGAATTAGCGATACATGAGCGGGCAACCGCGCACATTGGCGAAGGTCATGCGGTCCCAGCCACGTCGGTCGCGGCCGGCAACGACGACCCGGCGGGGCGTAATATTGGAAATACGCACGTCGCGCAGGCCGGAATAGCGGGCTTTGTGGATGGCCTGCATCGGCGAGCAGCCGCGAACCGGCGAGCGGTGATACTGCGCCTTGACGACGAAATCCGTCTGGGGCGCGGCGAAAGCAACGGAGCCGGCAAACGGGAGGGAACTCAGGGCGAGCAGGGCGGCAAGCGAAGCCTTGGCAAGGAAATGCGACATTGGGGTTGTCTCCTCGTGGTGTTTCCTCAATCTCCCTTTTGGGATTGTCTGGAGACTAAACGCATGAAGCTGAATGCCATTCGAACCGCCCATTCAGTTGGCATTCACAAGGGTTAATGACCTCACGGACTCAGGTGCAACACCACGTCGCGCCGGTGCGGCCGGTCACGATGCTCGAAGAGATAAATGCCTTGCCAGGTGCCAAGGACCAATCGGCTGTTGCCGACGGGAATGCCGATCGAAACCTGAGTCAGCGCCGCCTTGATATGGGCCGGCATATCATCCGGTCCCTCTGTCGTATGAACGACCCAACGCATTGACGGGTCGGATGTCGGCGGCACGAGGCGGCGGAAAAAGCTGTTGAGGTCCGTCTTCACGTCGGAATCGGCATTTTCCTGGATGAGCAGCGAACAGGAGGTATGGCGCACGAAAACCGTCAGCAACCCCTCCTCCGTGCCGGACTGTCGCACGAAGGCTTGGGCTTGATCCGTGAATTCGTAAAAGCCCTGACCACGGGTGGAAAGCGTAAGCATCGTCTGGGGCAAGGCAGTCTCCGTCGCAGATTGTCTCTCGCGAGGTGGCGCGCCTTGCCCTCGAAGTCAATGGCATCCGTTTGAGCCAACAGAATGATTCAATCAGACCAGAAAAGACTTTATAGCCGCAGCAACTCCTCGAAGCCGCCATAGATCATGCGCTTGCCGTCGAAAGGCATCTGCCACTTGTCGCTGGAAAGGCGCGGATCGGCCATCACCTTGGCATTGATCTCGTCGCGCTGCTGTTTGGATTTGTAGAGTATCCAGGAAAACACCACCACCTCGTCATCCTTGGCCATCACAGCGCGTGGAAACGAGGTCAGTTCGCCATAGGGCACGTCGTTGCCAAGGCATTCGACATATTCGAGCGCGCCGTATTCCTTCCAGATCGAGCCGGCATAGGCGGAGAATTCCTTGTAAGCATCGACATTCTCGCGGGGAACGGCGACGATGAAACCATCAACATAGGACATTGCACTTCTCCTCTCGTGTTAACGCCCGAAGGACGTTCGACGCCGGCCACACCCGACATTGCCGCGTCAATTAACGCCCGCGGCCGATGCAACAAGGAGATAAAGCCTAGCCCTGAAGGGTCTTCACCTTCAGCAGGTCGGGAAAAAGCCGCGTCCACAAGAGCACGACGACGATCGTACCGAACCCGCCGACAATGCCGGCCACGACCGGGCCGACCACGCCGGCAAGCATGCCGGACTCGAATTCGCCAAGCTGGTTCGAGGTGCCTATGAAGAGAGAATTCACGGCATTGACGCGGCCGCGCATCTCATCCGGTGTCAGAAGCTGCACGAGAGAGCTTCGCACGACGACACTGACCGTATCGGAGGCACCGACGACGAGCAGCGCGATGACGGAAAGCGCGATGTTTGTGGAGAGCGAGAACACGATGGTGGCGACACCGAAAACCGCGACCGCCATCATCATCTTCCGGCCGACATCCGATGTGAGAGGCCGGCGGGCCAGCACGATGGACATGGCAAGCGCACCGATTGCGGGCGCCGCGCGCAGCAGGCCAAGACCCCAAGGACCGGCATGCAGAATATCGCGGGCAAACATCGGCAGCAGCGCCGTCGCTCCGCCAAGCAGCACCGCGAAGAGATCGAGCGAGATGGTACCGAGCATCACCGGCCGGCTGCGGATGAAGGAAACGCCGGCGAAGACGGAGGCAAGTGTCACCGGCTCGCGTTTCGAAGGCGTCCACTGCATGCGGATCGAAATCACGTTGAAGCTCGCGACGGCAAAAAGCACGGCTGCGACCGCGAAGGGCGCAATGGGGCTGACGCCATAGAGAAGACCGCCGAGCGACGGGCCGATAATCAGCGCCGTCTGCATCAGCGAGGTCGAAGTGGCAACGGCTCTCTGCAGCATCGAGGCCGGCACGATATTGGGCAGGAGAGCCGCCATGGTGGGCCGCTCGAACGCGACGACAGCGCCCATGATGGTGACCGCGACCAGAATTCCAACCGGAGAAAGCCATTGCTGCCAGGTTGCGACCGCCAGCACCAGTGCAGTGATCGCCTCGATCAGCTGGCAAGCGAGCCCGATCCGCCGGCGGTCGAACCGGTCGGCGACGTGACCGACGACAAAGGTCAGCACGGCCATCGGCAGGAACTGGCAGAAACCGACAAGAGCGAGCGCAAAGGCGCTGTGTGTCTGATCGTAGATCATCCACCCCATGGCGATACCGACGGCCTGGAAGGAAAGCGAGGAGAAGACGCGGGAGGCGGCGAAGTTCAGATAGCCGGGATGGCGCAGAACGCTATCCCGCTCTTTCACTGGTATGTCCATTGTTCAGTCACCAGCCTGCGGCCAAGCCACAGGCACATATAGGAATCTTATAAGAGCGGAACGGTGTTCTGCTTGAAAATGATGTATGTCAACAGGAATAAGCTCCGGCGCGCAATTGCCGCATCAACGTTGGGGCGGGCAGCAGCCGACCATCTGGCACGCAGCAGTATGGAGCTGGTCGCGCATGTCGAGCAGCCACATGGTCTCTTCCATGACATCAAGGATTGCCCCACGCAAACCCGGATCGACAAGAGCGAGTAGCTCGTTCTGCGAACTGCCTATGGTCGCTGTGCCACTGAGAAGCTTCCTCATCTGCTCGACAGAGGGTGCGGTGGAAATCTCGACCCTATCCAGGATGTCCGGAGACGGAATGCCCATCCAGGCAAGTGCCGAAGCGACGAGCACTTTGGAAAGTGCCCGGCACAGAGGACAGGACAACTCCTCGGATGTATTGACGATCTTCCGCTTGAAGCAGGCGATCGTCGCCCGGACCTTGCTGTTGACGGCTGCGAACATGCCGACCGCGATCCTGCGGGCAGCGTCGACAGGTCTCAATATGTAGACCCTTTGTCGGCTCCGAAGTGATGTGGCGGCACTATTTTCCTCATTGAAACCCTGAACAAGGAAATCGCCCCTTCCCGCCAGTATTTCCAGAAGGATCAGAACGTATCCGTCACTGCGAGAAACATCGAATTCGAGATTGAAAGAACCATCGCCGATGCTCTCTACGATCCGGATATCCAATACTTCGGAGCGAAGCTCCACCTGATCCAGTTTCATGAAGCCCCCGGTCTGCAGTATCCTCGCGCGCGGCAAAGATACTGCAACCTGAGAGGGATTCATATTAACCTAATACGCTTACGTATCCGTCGTCATTTTGACCCTGGTGCGTAGATCATAGGTGGAAGTCAAGCTATCCCTTAGAACTGCCCAGCTTCGGGCGACGACAGCTCTTCGATGGAATCGACCCTGTCAGGGTAAAAAGCCATATAACCCTTGATGTTGGCAACGGCGGGATTGGGCGTTTCATACGTCCAGATCGCATTCTTCGAACGCTCGCCGCCAACAGGAATGCTGTAGTAGGAGGCATCCCCCTTATAGGGGCAATGGCTCTCGTGGTCGGTGCGCTCCAGCAGCGACATGTCCACATCCTTGCGTGGAATATACTGCACCGGCGGATAGGAAGCCTCGCGAAGCGTCAGCGCATCATGCGTATCGGCAATCACGCGGCCGCCGAGCTTGACGACGATACGGGAGGGATTGTGTTCGACGGTGATCGGATGATCCGGCCCGGGAATCTTGATCGGCTTGCCTGACATGGATGTCATCTCCGGATTGATATCTCTTTGAAAGAGATAGGGTACGCAAGCGACCATCCCAAGGGGTCAGCAACTGCCTTCTCGTTCTCGGCGGATTTCATAAGCCCGCAGGTGTGGATAAGGGGCAGCATCGGCGGCTTCGTGCCGGACTTCGCAATCATATCGCCGATGATGATGAAAGAGCCGCGGAGGCGTCCACCTCCGCGGTTTGTGATCTGCTATCCGCTTACCAGCGGTCGAGGCCAAGCAGCTTGCGGCCGAGCGGCGTCAGCTCGGCGGTCTTGGCATTGTGCTTTTCCCATTCGCGCGGATCGCCGGGGAAGGCATCACGCTTCGGATGGTCGAGTTCCCGCCATAGGCGGATGCGCTCGTCGCGTTCTTCGGCATTGTCGTATTCGGCCGGATGCATGGAGATATATTGCGCCATGCGCACGCGGTTCTCCGCATGGTTCGGGCGAACGCCGTGGGCGAGTAGCGAGTTGAAGATCATCAGATCGCCCGGCTCCATGTCGATATTGACGGTCGAAAGGCCTGTCATATCGGGATGCATAGGATCGCGATCCTCGGGCTGCGTCTTCACCCATTCGTCGAAATGCTCGAAGAGATAGGGAACGCACTGGAAGCCGCCGACATCGCCGTCCTGCTTCTTGAGGCTCAGCACGCCCTGCACGCCGATCGGTGGCGGCCGGATGGATGTATCAACATCCCAATGAATGAAGCCGTTCGGATTGCCCTTGACCTTCTTCGGCGGGTTCAAATTGGCGCGGTCGATCGTCACCCACAGGTCTTCGCGGTCCCAGATGTCGACGAAGACGTCGTAGACGCGCTTTTCCATGCGGTTATCCCAGAGGGCCTGGTGATTGTAGATCTCCAGCATGCCGGTATTGTTGAGCTCTTTCATCTTGTGCTCACGGCGCTGCGGCGCATACCAGGTGGAAGAATCGTTCGGATCCTTCTCGTCAAAACGCCAGAGCACTTCCGCAAGCCGCTCGACATTGGCTGCAGGAACGGCCTGGCGAACGATCACATAGCCCTTCGTTGTCCAGTGCTGCCAGTCCGCCTCCGAGAGCACGCGCAGCGGAAGTGTCTTCCTGATGTCCTTGAGCTGGGTGGTGACCGACGAGGCCGTCGGATGAGCGTCGCGTTTCGCTGCCAGTTGCATGAGATCCTCCCATCGTTTGATCCATCCCTGTTGTTTCAGGCAATAAGGAGAGTGTAGCGGACAGCCGCCAGCGATGTTGTGCCAGCTTGGCAAATTATGATACTATTCTGGCGTCACTAGTCTGAAAGGCGCCCGATGAGGCCTTATCTGGAGATATTGCCGCGGCATGCCGACAGCTCCTGGAGCATGCTGAACCGGCGGCTGGACGAGGCGATCCCGTTCCAATGGCACCATCATCCCGAGTTCGAGCTGACGTTGACGCTGAATTCCATCGGCCAGCGTTTCATTGGCGACCATACTGGCGAATATGGGGATGGCGACCTCGTGCTGGTCGGCCCCAACCTGCCGCACACCTGGGTATCGCGCGCAAAATACGACGAGGTAAACCCGCATATCGCCCTCGTGCTATGGTTCCATCCGGACTGGATACAGAAGATGACATCAGGGGCTGTGGAGCTTCGCCCGGTCGAGGCAATGCTTGCCCGCGCAGATCGCGGCCTGCACTTCTCGAAGGAGGCAGCCGAAGCCGTCCGTGATGACATCGAAGCCATCTTCGTAAAACCGCCCGCGGAAAGGCTGCTCTCGCTCTTCAACATTCTCGGCGCCATCGCCGGCGACCGGCAGGCAGCTGCGCTGGCCAGCACACCCGGCCAGAGCCGGGAATTGCAGGAGAGCCGTGAGCGCATCGACCGGGTACTCACCCACCTGCATCTGCATTATGCCCGCACGATCGCACTGGAAGAACTTGCCGATATAGCCGCACTCAGCGTCTCCGGCCTGCACCGGCTCTTCCGCCGCCACACCGGCACCACCGTCTCCGACTATCTGATCCGTATGCGCATCGGTGATGCCTGCGCCCGCCTTTCGGCCACGGCCCAGCCCGTCGGCCATATCGCCGATGCCGTCGGCTATAGTTCGCTTGCCAATTTCAACAGGCAGTTCCGGGCGCAGACCGGAATGACGCCGCGGGAATACCGCAACGTCTTCCGCCGCGCTTAAACCTTGGCAGGTCGCCGAAGGCTGGTTAGGCCAAGCCCGATAACGGCTGCGAGTACACAGGCGATGCCAAAGATCTGGTTGAGGCCGATCGCCTCCCCCAGAACAAGGAAAGCGAAGATGACTGCCGATGCCGGCGCAACGGCTGTAAAGAGAGAGGCCTCCGCGCCGCTGACGCGCTCCGCTCCCGCATACCAGAGCACGAAGCCGCCGACCGTCGGCACCAGCGCGTAGTAGATTACCGCAACGACGGCGGACTGCACCCCGATGCCGATATCATGGTGCTCGAACAGAGCCGGTACGGCTGCAACCACGAAGCCGATCGCCGTCATCAACGCCGACTGCGTCAGCGGCGGAATGGCCGTACCAAGCCGCTTGTTCAACAGAATGAACAGCCCTTCGCAGATGACGGCCCCGAAGATCAGCATGTCCCCGACAAGAGATCCCCGCCCGGCCACCGGCGAAAAGGCGATGGAAAAGACACCCGCAGCCGCAAGCCCGATCGCCAGCAACAGTAAACGATGCGGCCTCTCGCCAAGCAGGAGGATGGAGATAGCCGCGGAGACGACAGGTAGCGTGCCGATGATGACGCCGGCATTGGCCGCCGATGTCAGCGACAGGCCTGAAATCAGCAAGGTCGTGTAGCCGACGCTCCCGGCCCCCGCCTGTGTGACTAGGATCAGCCAGTCCCGCCCGGAGAGCCGCGGCAGCCGCAAGCCCGTCCAGCGCATGAGAAAAAGGAAGAAGGGAAAGGCCACGGCAAAGCGTAGCGCCGTCGCCGTAAAAGGCGGCAGGCCCGAGGCAATGACCTTACTGGCGATAACCGTGCTGCCAACGGTCACCATGGCCAGCGTGAGATAGATATAGCCCTGAAATTCCCTGCTCATCTGCCGCTCCCTTCGAGATGGAGCAAACAAACAGGTTGGGCAGCACTAGGTCTTGAACGAAATTGCAGGAGATCAGGAATGGCCGCGCGCATAAGCGCCGGGCGTCAGACCGTAGCGGGAAACGAAGGCGCGTGTCATATGGCTCTGGTCGGCAAAGCCGCTTTCGGCTGCAGCCTCCGCCAGCGACGCACCACCGGCGATCAGCCGCCGGGCAAGATGCACGCGAGCCTGAACGAGATAGGCATGCGGCGTAAAACCTGTCGCCCGTGCAAAAGCGCGCAGCACCTGAAACCGGCTGAGGCCGCTCTCCTCTGCCAGATCGGAAAGTGAAATCCCAGCCGACGGATCATCATCGATTATGCTGCGGGCATGAACAATGGAATGCGGTGCCGTTGCCGGCTCCTCCTGCATCGCCGTTTCCCGCAGGGCATCGGCAATGACCGACAACAGCAGCTCTTCGCAGCGCATCCGTTCCTCGTTGCCGGTCACGGCAGAAAACAGCGCGCGAAACCGTTCGGCGAGCAGCCTGTCGTGAATGACGGGGCGCGGAATTTCCGAGCGGCCGATCCCGTCCTGTGCAACCTCGCGCGCAAGACCCTCCATCACAACAGGATCGAAATAGAGAATGCTCCACGAGCGCGCCTCGCCGATCGGCGCCCCGTCATGGACCTCATTCGGATTGACGGTGATGAGATCGCCGGCCTCCGCCTCGACCATGCCGCGCCCGCTCAGCGATCTTTGAGCCCCGGAAAAGATGAAGCCAATGCCGAACTGCTCATGCGTGTGGCGCGCGAAACGATGGCCTGATGTCGCCACCACAGCTTCCACGCCGGGCACGGACGAGCGCAGCATTCTAAACTGGCTGGCGGGCATGGAAAACTCCTTCGCGACCGACTGTGCCAGCCGGCGACGAGCCTAGCAAGCCCAGAATGGGCAGCAGGTTTGCGTCCGGAATTGCGTCAAAACACGAGTTCTAAAAGAACTCGTCGAGGAGCTGGTAATAGTCCATCTTCACAGGATCGATGATCGACAGGCCATAGGCATTGAGAAACAGTCGCACGAATTCCTCACCAAAATTATAGCCGATGCTATGGCAGGCGAGCGCGACATCCTGATAGCGGTCGGCAACACCGAGGCGGCAGCAATCGATGTAACCGGCGAATCGATCGCCCGCCGCCATGAAATTCGGCAGGCATGCATCGCCATGCGTTATAACGAGATTTTCGCTTTCCGGCCGCAGCCGCTGTAATTCGCCGAAGAGGAAGAAGGCGCTCTTGCCGAGCCGTTCCTCGTCGAAATCCGTTTCGTCGACGACGCCGGCGCGCATGCGCGCTGCAGCAGCCGCGAGGCGCTTCTCCAGCCGATGATCGAACGGACATGCATTGATATCGAGGCTATGGAGCGCACTGAGCGCAGAGGCGAGGATCTCGATGCGCTCTTCAGGCAACAGCGTTGCGGCAGTGACGAGATCCACGCCCGGCAGCGCCGTCATCAGAAGAAAATTGCGCTCTCCGTCGCTCTCATGAGCGATCACTTCAGGGCAATCGAGGCCTTGGCTGCGAAGCCAGACAAGTCTCTCGGCTTCCTCGGCGAGCTCGCAAAACGGTCCGGCGTCTTCGATCTTCAAGTAAAGCCCAGGACGCCTTTCGCCTTCCAGACGAAAAACACAGGCCGAGGACCGCCCGAGAGCATCGCGCCGCCATTCATAGCCGCCGAGATGGTTCCGAAGCGAAACCGGAAGCCTGCCATCTTCCTGAAGCCGAACGACCATGATGATCCCTAGGGGAAAAGGCTCCTTCGGAAGCTTGGGTGGCGGCCTTAGTGAAAGGTTCCGACCGGCGCGCTTTCAGCGAGAATTTCGAAAGCTTCTTCCAGGGCAGCGACGAGAATATCGGTCAGCTCGTCTGCCTTGTTTTCCAGAAACAACAGGCTGACAGCTTCTTCCTGGCGCTCAAAGAAGTGCTCGATCTCGTTCGACATATCATGTGTCCCTTCGCTACCGTACCATAACGGCTATGGGGAAACGATAGAGATGGTTCCTTGCGTGTGGCTTGTTCCAGGACGAAACACGATCAAAGATGACGACTAGTCACGAATATCGTATTTTTCGTACTGGCTGCGAGGGATCAGCCCGCCTACCTCGTGGGCGAACGAAACGACCTTCGTCGCATCGGTATCCACCTCACAACGGAAACGAACATGATACCAGCCTTTGGCTGTGCCAAAGGCTGCATCGTCAATATCGAGCAGGTTTCCTGCACGCAACCCGTATTGGGGCAATGCGTAGGGCCGATAACTCGGAGAACCGTAAGTAAGCTGCGCTCGAAGCTCATTGGCGCAAAGAACGGCCACTCTCTTGTTTCGTGGAAGACCATCAACTGCAGCCTGCGCAATAGAGTTGCCGTCCTCCGTGGACGAAAACAGCGTCTTGGCATTCGTCAGGTCATTGTTCTTTGCCACCTCTTTGGGCGTCTCAGGAGCTTTCTGCTCCGGCGGCTTGACCTGTTCAATACCCGTTACTGCTTTATCAGACATATCCGCTGGAGATCCGTTCGGCTCCGGAGAAGCGTTAGCCACTGTCACCTCGGGAAGCTTTACATCATCCGGAACAGGCTTCGATGGAGGCGTCTCGGTCTTAGGTTTTACCGCAACTGCCTCTGAAGGCATTTGCTCCGGCGCAACAACGTGCGACGGAGGCATTGTTGCCGGCTTTGCTTCACCTTCGGACGAATTGCCCGTCAACGTTTTTTTGGGGCCGCTGTTCTTGTCGCCAAACTCCATAACGTTCAGCATGGGCGGCATAGGTGGCGGCTTCGCTTGCTTCGCCATTTCTGCAGCCGGCGGAGGCGGCGGCGGTGGTGGAGGCGGCGGCGGTGGTGGAGGTGGCTCAGCCTTCGCCTGCTCCTTGGGCTTCTCTTCCTCTTTCGGCTTCTCCTCGGGCCTCTTCTCCTCCGGCGGCGGGACGAGCTCGACCTTGACGCTCTCATCCTCAGCGGGTTGCGCCTGGATCTTCGGGAGGCCGAATATGAGGAGCGCGACGATGGGCACATGCACCAGCACGGACGCGATAACACCCCAGCGAGCGCGAGGCTCCTGGTGTTCCGTCTCGTGATCGGCATCTGCCGGTTCGACTTCTTCTTCTGTCACAGCAGCGATGTGGCCTTTAAAACCGGCAGCATCAAGCCACAAATGGAAAAAACCTTGTGATGATGCCCCCATCGCGGCCACCACTCCAGGTTCACTGATCGTCCTCACTATCCTCGGCGACAAGATTGTGTTCCTGCCATAGATCCTTCGGAATGGCATCGCCGATCGCATAGGCGAAGGCGGTGACGGTTTTTCCTGCGGGGTCGACCTCGCAATGAAAGCGGATGTTGAACCAGTTGCGCTTGCTGCGAAAAGCACCGCCCTCGACTTCGACGCTGTTGCCGCTGATCTTTTCCGGCTTCATGGCATAGGGCGCGACGAGGTCAGGCTTCGAACCCGGCCTGGACCGGTTGATCTGCTCCAGCGCTTCGAGATTGCAGAGCTGCAGATTGCGCTCCCCGCCCGACAATGTGGCGAGCATCTTGCGCGCCTGTCGGCTGCGCGGGCTGGCAAGCGTCTTTGCCGAAAACAGTTCGTTTGCCTGAGTCAATTGCGGCGGTCCCGGTATCACCGGCTTCGGCACTGCAGACAGTGCGGGATGGAGCTCCTTCGACGCAGTCTGCGACTGTACCGATGCCTCCTCCGCCGCAGCGTTGGCGTCACGTCTGTCTTGCAACGGCTGGACAGCAGGCGGTGGCGATGGTGCGGCAGTCGGCGGCGGCGTGACAACTTCCACGTCGACACTATCTTCCGGCGGCGCATGAATCGGCTGCACATCAGGCAGAAAAGCCAGCAGGATCACGATGATGGCAAGATGCAGGAAGAGCGATACCGGCAATGCCGGATCAAACTTTCCTCTCTGCAACAGGCCGCATGTTCCATCGGCAAGGCAAATCCATGCTCTGGGTTCAAGGCGCAGCGACACTGCCAGCGCCGCGGAGCAACCGCAACGCAGCACCTGGCTCGTCACCAGTTTATCAGCCATTCTGCTCTATGAGAGCGACCCGATGATGTCGCGATAATGCACTTCCGAAAATGCCTTCAGGGTTTTCGTGCGCACATTGCCGGCCATGGCGAGCGTCAGCGTGAAACGCGCCATCACGCGATCATCAGGCGCCTCGCAGATCGCCGCCATGTCGTACTCGCCCATGGTGAGATAAAACTTGTCGAAGGAACCGCCCATGCTGCCAAGCATGTTCCTTGCTGCATCCAACCGCTTGGCAGAGTCCTTCACGCTCCGGATGCCCTGATCGGTCCAGTTTATCAGCAGAATGTAGGTGGTCATGCTGCACCTCCCGGCGGAGGTTACGGTCACGCGGCGCATGATACCGCTCGCACGCCGCGACCGCTCTCTTCCCCCGCGGCCGGAATTATAAGCCCGTCACCAGACAGGGACAAGCAATGCAGGAACCATCAATCGGGTTAGCCATGCCCCCACGGGCTAATCCGCCCGCACTCGCAGGCAAAGAAAAACCCGGCCAGCGAAGCTTACCGGGTTCTGATTTCAATCGTCGTCCACGCCTTAGCTGTCGAGGAACGAACGCAGCTTTCTGGAGCGGCTCGGATGCTTGAGCTTGCGCAGCGCCTTCGCTTCGATCTGACGGATACGTTCGCGGGTGACCGAGAACTGCTGGCCGACTTCTTCGAGCGTGTGGTCGGTGTTCATGCCGATGCCGAAGCGCATGCGCAGCACACGCTCTTCACGCGGCGTCAGCGATGCCAGAACGCGGGTCGTCGTCTCGCGCAGGTTCGCCTGGATGGCAGCGTCGATCGGCAGCAGCGCATTCTTGTCCTCGATGAAATCGCCGAGGTGTGAATCTTCTTCGTCGCCCACGGGGGTTTCGAGCGAGATCGGCTCCTTGGCGATCTTCAGGACCTTGCGGACCTTTTCGAGCGGCATGGCGAGCTTTTCGGCCAGTTCTTCCGGCGTCGGCTCGCGGCCGATTTCATGCAGCATCTGGCGCGAGGTACGAACGATCTTGTTGATCGTTTCGATCATGTGCACCGGAATACGGATCGTGCGGGCCTGGTCGGCGATCGAACGGGTGATCGCCTGACGAATCCACCATGTCGCATAGGTCGAGAACTTGTAGCCGCGGCGGTATTCGAACTTGTCGACCGCCTTCATCAGGCCGATATTGCCTTCCTGAATGAGGTCGAGGAACTGCAGGCCGCGGTTCGTGTACTTCTTGGCGATGGAGATGACGAGACGAAGGTTCGCTTCGACCATTTCCTTCTTGGCGATGCGCGCTTCGCGCTCGCCCTTCTGCACCATGTGCACGATGCGGCGGAATTCCGAAATCGAGATGCCGGTTTCCGTCGCGAGATTCTGGATTTCCTGACGGATATCGCGGATCGTCGTGTTTTCGCTCTTGGCGAATTCCTTCCAGCCGCGGGCAGCCAGATTGCCGATCGACTTCATCCAGTTCGGATCGAGCTCCGCACCCTGATATTGTTCCAGGAAGCTATCGCGCTTGACGCCGTAGGATTCAGCCAGACGCAGCAGGCGGCCTTCGTTGGAAACGAGGCGCTTGTTGATGTCATAGAGCTGCTCGACCAGCGCATCGATGCGGTTCTGGTTGAGCGACAGCGACTTCACGGCCTTGATCAGTTCGTCCTTGAGCTCCTTGTAGCGGCGCTCCTGGGCGGAAGACAGCGTGCCGGTGGCGGCAAGGCGCTGCTCGACCTGCTGGTCCTGCAGTTTGCGCAGCTTCTTGTAGGTCTCGGCAATGATGTCGAGCGTTTCCATGACCTGCGGGCGCAGCTCGGCTTCCATCGCGGCGAGAGAGAGGTTGGATTCGTCCTCGTCCTCTTCTTCCTCTTCCGGAGGCAGGCCTTCGCCGCCGACATCGGTAATGTCGTCGTCGCCGGAGCGGGCGCGGCGGGTCTTTTCCTTTTCTTCGGCAGCCTTGCGGTCGGCCTCGATCTTCTCGGGGCTCTGAAACTGCGGGGCAGCCTTGGCTTCCGGACCGGAATAGGTCGTTTCGAGATCGATGATCTCGCGCAGCAGCGTCGTGCCTTCGTTCAGTTCGTCGCGCCAGATGATAATCGCCTGGAAGGTCAGCGGGCTCTCACAGAGGCCCGCGATCATCGTCTCGCGGCCGGCCTCGATGCGCTTTGCGATGGCGATTTCGCCTTCGCGCGACAGAAGCTCGACCGAACCCATTTCGCGCAGATACATGCGCACCGGGTCGTCGGTACGGTCGGTCGGTTCTTTCTTCTTCGCGGTCGCAAGTGCGGTACCGCTGGAAGGTGCGAGTTCACCGCCCTCGCTCTCGTCATTGTCGGAGCTATCGTCGTCGTCGCTGCTCGAAGCGCCGGCTTCTTCGGCCTCTTCGTCCTCGATGACGTTGATGCCCATATCCGACAGCATCGACATCGTGTCTTCGATCTGTTCGGACGTCACTTCTTCGGAAGGCAGGACGGCGTTGAGCTCGTCCATCGTCACATAGCCGCGCTTCTTGGCGGCCTTGATCATCTTCTTGACCGCGTCATCGGAAAGATCGAGAAGAGGGCCGTCGCTTGCGCCGTCGCGTTCGACTTCCGCTTCTTCGTTCTCTTTGACCTTCGTTGCCATTTATATCGTCGCCTTCCTGACGCTATTCATACTCGCTGCGGTGAATGGCCCTGTCGTGGCCTGGCACGTGCGCGCCAGCCTCGAATCACCTATACCCACCTAACGGGATGACATTTAAAGCCTGATTAACCACGATTGCCGGCATCGGACAGCAAAACTTCATTGCCATTGGATTTCCGGCCATGGTTGTGCGATCCGCCTTGACCCAGTTCACCGCTCAAGTGGAACGGTGATTCCCACAAAATTTGTTCTCGTCAAGCTTTTCCAGAAAAAAAGCCACCGAAAACCCGGAAAAAGCCTTATCCACAGGCTTTGAACCGCGCCAGCGATTGCGAAGCTTATCTAGTATGTCACCGGGAAAAGACAAGGGCTTTCGGTCAAACATCGGAATAACCGCATATCGTTACAGGCGTATGCCATAGATTCCTCGCAAATTGCCAACAGAAGTTGCAAAAACAAGCAGTACACGATTATGGAGAATCTCGGTGACAAGGAACATCTTGATCCTTCTGGCCGCCATCACCGTCGGCGTTCTCGCTTACACGAAAGTGATGGCGAAGATCGGCTCGGGTTCGCCGCCTGCGGATGCGCCTCCAGAGCAACAGGCCGACCTCATTCGCGTTCATAAATCCGAACGCCGTATGATTCTCCTTAGAGAGGGCATTCCCTTTTTGACATATCAGATTTCTCTTGGAAGCGCTGCCGACGAGGGGCCGAAACAACGGGAAGGCGACGAGAAAACGCCCGAGGGGCGCTACGAAATCGACTGGCGAAATCCCAGATCTATGGCGCATCTCAGTCTGCATATTTCCTACCCAAGCCCCGCCGATCGGCAGAATGCCGAAGTGAAGGGCTACCCTCCTGGTGGTGACATCATGATCCATGGACTCCCCAATGGCTGGGGTTTTGTTCAGAGCATGCACCTGCTCTGGGACTGGACGGATGGGTGCATTGCCGTCACCGACCAGGAGATGCGCGATATCTGGGCACGCGTCCCCGATCATACGCCTATAGAGATTGCGCCCTAAGTTGCCGCCTTACCGCGACAGGCCGTAATATGTGCCTCTCCTCACATCCAGTCCATCACGACCTTGCCGGAATTGCCCGAGCGCATCGCCTCGAAGCCGTCGCGGAAATCGTCGATCTTGATGCGGTGCGTGATGAGCGGCGAAAGATCGAGGCCGCCTTGGACGAAGGCGATCATCTTGTACCAGGTCTCGAACATCTCGCGGCCATAGATGCCCTTGAGGTTCAGCATCTTGAAGATCACCTTGTTCCAGTCGATCTCGAAACCGGCTGGCGCAATGCCGAGAATGGCGATCTTGCCACCATTGTTCATCTTGTCGATCATGTCGCGGAATGCGGGCGCCGCACCTGACATTTCAAGTCCGACATCGAAGCCTTCGGTCATACCGATCGATTTCATCACATCCGCGAGGTTTTCCTTCGAAGCATCCACGACGTGATCGATGCCGAGCTTGCGGGCAAGATCGAGCCGGTTCGGATTGATGTCGGTGATGACGACTTTGCGCGCACCGGAACGCTTGGCAACGAGCGCGCCCATAATGCCGATCGGCCCCGCACCCGTCACGAGCACGTCTTCGCCGACGAGATCGAAGGAAAGTGCGGTATGGACGGCATTGCCGAACGGATCGAAGATCGCCGCGATCTCATCGGGAATATCATCCGGGATCGGCACGACATTGGCTTCCGGAATGCAGACGAATTCGCCGAAGGAACCCGGCCGGTTGACACCGACGCCGAGCGTATTGCGGCAGAGGTGCCCCCTGCCCGCGCGGCAGTTGCGGCATTTGCCGCAGACGATATGGCCCTCGCCTGAAACACGTTCGCCGACATGATACTTGGTGACGGCAGAGCCGATCTCGGCAATCTCGCCGCAGAATTCATGGCCGACGACCATCGGCACGGGAATAGTCTTCTGCGCCCACTGGTCCCAGTTCCAGATATGCACATCCGTGCCGCAGATCGCCGATTTCTTCACGCGGATCAGCACGTCATTGGCGCCGACTTCCGGCACCGGCACATTCTCCATCCAGAGACCCACTTCCGGCTTCGCCTTGACCAGTGCTTTCATCATGTTGGACATCGTTTTTCCCTTTGGCTTTCGCCGGAGCTCACCTCCCCTTCTCCCCAGTGGGGAGAAGGTGCCCGTCAGGGCGGATGAGGGGGCCACACGGCACACCGTCAACTGCTCTTCAAATCACTCCGAGTTCGCGGCCCGCTTCGGCAAAGACGGCAATCGCCCGCTCCACATCAGCCTTCGAATGCGCCGCCGACATCTGCGTGCGGATACGCGCCTGCCCTTTCGGCACGACCGGGAAGGAGAAGCCGATCACATAGACGCCCTTTTTCAGCATCAGCGCCGCCATATCCTGCGCGAGTTTCGCATCGCCCAGCATGACCGGGATGATCGCATGACCCTCGCCCGCCAGTGTGAAGCCGAGTTTGGTCATTTCGGAGCGGAAGAGCGATGCATTGGCCGTCAGCCGCTCACGCAGCGCATCGCCATTTTCGATGAGATCGAAGACCTTCAGCGAGGCGGCGGCAATGACCGGCGCCAGCGTGTTCGAGAAGAGATAGGGGCGCGAGCGCTGCCGCAACCACTCGACGATCTCGGCCTTAGCCGAGGTATAGCCGCCGGACGCGCCGCCGAGCGCCTTGCCGAGCGTGCCGGTGATGATATCGACCCTGCCTTCGACGCCGCAATATTCCGGCGAGCCGCGGCCATGCTTGCCGACGAAGCCGACGGCATGGCTGTCATCGACCATGACCATTGCGCCATATTTTTCCGCAAGATCACAGACGCCCTGGAGATTGGCGATGATACCGTCCATGGAGAAGACGCCATCGGTGGCGATCATCTTGAAGCGGCTGCCTTCGGCCTTCTTCAGCTCCCCTTCCAGCGCCGCCATGTCATTGTTGGCGTAGCGGAAGCGCTTGGCCTTGGAGAGGCGCACGCCATCGATGATCGATGCATGGTTCAGCGCATCGGAAATGATCGCATCCTCTTCGGACAGCAGCGTCTCGAACAGGCCGCCATTGGCATCGAAGCAGGAGGAATAGAGGATCGTATCTTCCATGCCAAGGAAGGAGGAGATACGGGCTTCGAGCTGCTTGTGCTCTTCCTGCGTGCCGCAGATGAAACGCACCGAGGCCATGCCGTAGCCGTACCGGTCGAGCGCTTTCTTACCGGCGTCCGCCAGTTCCTCGTTATCGGCAAGGCCAAGATAGTTGTTGGCGCAGAAATTCAGCACGCGTTCACCGGAGGCAACGGCGATTTCGCCGGCTTGCTTCGACGTGATGACGCGCTCGGATTTATAGAGGCCGGCATCCTTGAGCGCAGCCAGTTCGCCGCGCAGGTGCGAGAGGAAATTCGAGGTCATTGAGGGCCCTTCTCTTGATGTTTCCCGTCTGAGCGTCGGTTAGCATATTGCCGCTGGCTTGTCTTGCTCAACGCTCGACCGTGACAAGCAGAAACATCGGCCGGTCGAGCTCTTCGGCCCATTCGGGATGATCTGTCAGATCCTGTTCGCTCGGCGCCCATTCCTCGACATGGCGAATGGTAAAACCAGCTGATATCAGCGTATTGATCGTCGTTCCCAGACGACGGTGCTGCTTGACGACACCCTTCGCCAGCCAGTCCGTCGTGCGGCTTCCCTCGACTGCATAGCTGTCGAGCGGCCATATGCGCTGCCCATCGGCATCAGTGCTCCAGCCGGCATTGCACGGCGCCATGAAGATCGGATGCTCGATCGTAAAAACGAAACGCGAACCGGGAACGAGCGCCCGATAAACTGTGGTGACAAGCCGCTCGAAATTTTTGACATAGTGAAAAGCGAGCGAACTATGCGCGAAATCGAATGAAGCTTCCGGCAGTTCCAGCTCTTCGAGATCGCCGATCCCATAGGTGATCGCCTCATCATGCGTATCCGCCCTCGCGCGGCCGATCATGTTCTCGGATATGTCGAGGCCGAGGACGTTTACAGCACCCACCGAGCGAGCATAGCGCGCAAACCAGCCGAAACCACAGCCGAGATCGACAACGCGTTTCCCTCTGAGATCCGGCAACTGGGCTTTAACCGCCGGCCATTCGGCGGCGCCCTCCAACCCTTCGATCGAGCGGCGCATGGTGCTGTATCCGGCGAAGAACTCCGCCGTATCATAGATATTCTGGCTCATGATAATCCTCCGGATGGCACTTATAGGATACCGTCCATCATGATCTCAAGGATCGGGCATCTTAGGGATCAGGACCGTCGCCGATCTCCACGAGGCCGAACCTATGCTGGATCGGCAAGATCGCTTCCGGTGTCGCCGCACCAGCCCGTTCGAGCTCCACGAAGAAATGCTCGAACCCGCCCGGCGTGACGAAGCCCATCATCCGGCCCATGCCATCGCTGACATTGCGCCAATGATGCGGAACATTCGGCGGCAGCACGACGACGGAGCCGACCGGCGCCTCGATCATCTCGTTGCCGCACCAGAAGCGGTAATCTCCTTCGATGACGCGAAAGACCTCCGTCTCGCGGGTGTGCATATGCCGTGACGGACCGGTGCCGGGCGCCGAGAAAGTTTCCCATATGCCATAAGCGCCGCCCGTTTCCTCCGCCGTTGCATGGATGAAGACCTGCCCGCCATGTGGATGCCTGGCAATCCGCTCGCGCCCGGGCAATGATGCGACCGCTCTGTTGAAATGCGCCATTGAAGCTCCCCCAAACTCTGAAACAACGCTAGCAGAGATCTGTACAGATTGCAGCGGAAGGCACGTGCAACCGGACTATTCGTCGTGGGAGAGAATGATATCGAGGAAGGCGTCGCCGTAGCGCTCGAGCTTCGACTGGCCGACACCGGAAATGCCAAGCAACTCCTTGCGGCTGCGCGGCCGCTCGGTGGCAAACGCGATCAGCGTCGTATCCGGGAAGACGACATAGGGCGGCACGCCGAGTGACTTGGCTATCGACATCCGCTCGGCCCTCAGCGCTTCGAAGAGCGTACCGTCAGCACCCGAAAGCCCGGTTCTGCGCTCCGCCCGCTCAGTCTTCTTCGCCCTGCGCTCGGAAGGCGCGCGATCCTTGCGGAAGAAGACCTCGCGCTCACGCTTGAAGACGGCGCGCGCCTCCGGCTCGAGTTTCAGCGCGCCGAAAGCCTCGTGATCGACGCGGATCAGCCCCATCGCCATCAGCTGGCGATAGACCGATTGCCAGGTACGAACAGCAATATCCTTGCCTGCGCCGAAAACAGGCATATCGACATGGCGAAAGCGTTCCGTCTTCTCGTTGACGTTGCCCATCAGCACATCGATGACATGGCCGGCGCCGAAACGCTCACCGGTGCGGTAGATCGCAGCCAGCGCCTTGATCGCCGCTTCCGTCCCGTCCCAGGTCTCGACCGGCTTCAGGCAGGTATCGCAGCCGCCACATTTGCCGCCATGCGCTTCGCCGAAATGCGCCAGGATCGCCTGTCGTCGGCAGGATGCGGTCTCGCAGATCGCCAGCAGCGCATTCAGCTTGCCGCGTTCGATGCGCTTGATCTCGTCGGCCGCATTGCCCTCATCGATCATCCGCCGGCGCTGGATCACATCGGCCATACCATAGGCCATCCACACCTCGGACGGCAGGCCGTCGCGCCCGGCGCGGCCCGTCTCCTGATAATAGGCCTCGACCGAACCCGGCAAATCGAGATGGGCGACATAACGCACGTTCGGCTTGTCGATGCCCATGCCGAAGGCAACGGTCGCGACGAGGCAAAGCTCTTCTTCCTTCAGAAAAGCATCCTGGTTGGCGTCACGCAGCGCCCGGTCCATGCCGGCATGATAGGCTAGCGCCCGGATACCCTGGGTGTTCAGCCAGTCCGCGGTTTCCTCCACCTTGGCCCGCGACAGGCAATAGACGATGCCGCTATTGCCCTTGTGGCCGGAAAGGAAACGCAGGAGCTGCTGGCGCGGCTGGTCCCGCTCGACGATCTCATAGGAAATGTTCGGCCGGTCGAAGCTGGTGGTGAAGACTTCGGCCTTGTCGAGCATCAGCCGCTCGATAATGTCCTCCCGCGTATGCGGATCGGCCGTCGCCGTCAGCGCAATGCGCGGCACACCGGGATATTGTTCCGCAAGCTTGCCGAGTTCGCGATATTCCGGCCGGAAATCGTGGCCCCATTGCGAGACGCAATGGGCTTCATCGATCGCAAACAGCGCGATCTTCGCATTGCCGATCAGCTCGCGGAAACCATCCATCAGGATGCGCTCAGGCGTGACATAAAGCAGGTCAAGATCACCGGAGGAAATGCCGCGGCGGATCGCAACATATTCTTCGCGTGAGATGGATGAATTGAGCGCTGCGGCCCGAATGCCGAGCTGTTTCATCGCCTCTACCTGATCGCGCATCAGCGCAATCAGCGGCGAAACGACAATACCGAGACCCTGGCGGCAAAGCGCCGGGATCTGGAAGCAGAGCGACTTCCCGGCACCGGTCGGGAACAGCACGACGGCATCGCCACCGGCAACGACATGCTCCACGATTTCCTGCTGCCTGCCGCGAAAAGCGGAATAGCCGTAAACGCGCTTCAGCACATCCAGTGGCTGGGCTGCGCCTGCAAACAGGGCGTCGGATGCGGAGAATGAAGGTTCGTTGCGTTCCGTCTGCACCATCAGTGGCTCGCAGCGCCCTTGACGCGGCCAGAGAGTACACCGAAGCCATCGATGATGGCTTCCTGGTTTTCAAGCCGCAACGCCTCGTATTGCACTTCCTGCGAGGCGCGCATCAGCCGGTCGATCTCAGAATCGTCGCCCGCCTCCGTTGCTTGAGCGATATCGCGCTCCAGTTCGATCTTCTGCCAGCGCAGATCCTTGGCCCGCTTGTGGAAGGCGAGCGCCTGGCGATACCCCTCGCGGGCATCCTCCATCGCTGCCTGTTCGGTGGCCGTCCAGAGCCTGGCATTACGCACCTGCTGGTCGAGGTTCTTCAGGAGCGAACCGAAGCCCGCGACATCGAGGCATTCCATCAGATAATCACGCGTCAGATGCGGCCCGGCAACAACAGCCGCCGCCCCCAGCATCGCCGACCAGAGCTTCTGCAGGTCGCGATTGTCATAGTCGATCGCTGCAATCTCATCGTAGTCGTCGAGCATCAGCGAGGGGTGATTGATGACGGTCAGCGCCAGCACACATTCTCTCAGCGCCGTATTGTCCTGATGGCCGCGCACGAGACCCGAACGGGTCAGGCGATCCGATGCGGCAACGGGGGTTCGAGGCCCTGCGGGAGCGCCACCCTTCTGGCCGCGGAAATTGCCACCACCGGTGCTGCCGCCGAAATTGCGTCGCTCGCCGCCGCGATTCTGGAACTGCGGCTGGAAGAAGCTGTTCAACTTATCGCGCATATCCTGCTGGTAATGGCGGCGCACATTCTCGTCGGCAATCACGGCAACGAGCTGTCTCAGTCGCGCTTCCAGCTCGGCGCGCGCCTCCGGTGTATCGAACTTGCCGCTGCGTGCTTCGCGATCCCAGAGCATTTCCGAGAGCGGCTTGGCCTGCGCCATGACCTTGTCGAAGGGCGCCCTCCCCTCGTGCTTGACGAGATCATCGGGGTCCTTGCCGTCAGGCAATAGAGCGAAACGCACGCTCCGCCCCGGCTTCAGATTCGGCAGTGCCAGATCGGCTGCGCGGTTGGCGGCACGAATGCCGGCACCGTCTCCATCGAAGCAGAGCACGGGCTGCGACGTCATCTTCCAGAGCAGATCGAGCTGGTTTTCGGTCAGCGCCGTACCGAGCGGTGCCACGGCATTCTCGATACCAGCCTGATGCAGCGCAATGACATCCATATAGCCTTCGACGGCAATGATGGTGCCTTCGCCATTTGCACCCTGCATCGCGCGGCGCGCCCGGGCGAAATTGTAGAGCACGTTGCCCTTATGGAAGAGTTCGGTCTCGTTGGAATTGAGATATTTCGCCGGCGCATCCGGTGACATGGCGCGTCCGCCGAAA
Organism: Rhizobium sp. CF142; assembly: GCF_000281145.1. NCBI lineage: Bacteria > Pseudomonadati > Pseudomonadota > Alphaproteobacteria > Hyphomicrobiales > Rhizobiaceae > Rhizobium > Rhizobium sp. CF142. Next base: position 121,672 of record NZ_AJWE01000114.1, read on the forward strand.
GCAATGACCTTCTCACGCGACGATAGGATCGGGAACATGATGCGGTCGCGGAACCGGTCGTAGGAAACAGGCACATTCTCGTGCACCACAAGCCCGCAGGCCTCAATCTGCTCCTTGCTGACACCCTTGCCGGCCAAAAATTCCTTAAGCCCATTGCGGCTGTCGGGTGCAAAACCGAGCCGGAAGGTCTCGATGGTACGCCCGGTCAACCCGCGGTCGCGCAGATAGGCGCGTGCCCTCGCGCCATTCGCCGTCTGCAACTGGTCCTGAAAGAACTGGGTCGCCATTTCCATCACGTCGAGAAGCGAGGTGCGCTCCTTCTCGCGTTTTTCCATCTGCGGATCGGCGACCGGCATCGGCACGCCGGCCATATCGGCAATCGTCTGCACCGCCTCGGGAAAGCTCAGGCCTTCGAGCTCGGTCAGGAAGCGGAAATGATCTCCGGTCACGCCGCAGCCGAAGCAATGGTAACGGCCCTTGCGATCCTCGCAATGGAAGCTCGGCGACTTCTCGCCATGGAACGGGCAGCAGGCCCAATAGTCGCCGCGCGACACGTTGGTCTTGCGCTTGTCCCAGCTCACGCGCCGCGCAATCACGTTCGAAATGGGAACGCGGTCGCGGATATCGTCCAGGAAGGTGGGGGAAAAGCGCATCTCTACCTCTTGCAGAACATCCATATAAGCAGCTTTACCGCGCCGCGCCACGAAACTTCTGCCGTAAATCCCGCTTTTCACAGGGCGCAGGACATTGTCACAAACGTCCGCCAATGCCACTCAACAACGTGTTATCGGCCCCTGACCGGGGGTGCGACATTTTTGACATTTTCCAAGTTCCGAGAGGCCGGTGATGTCCATTCCGCGGAAAGCCCGTCCAGAGAAAGAAAATGCAAAAACAATCAGTTAAAAGAGATCCGAGCGGATTTCCCAGGCTTTTTCGGAGTGCGTGGCCGAACTCCATATTCACATCCCGAAAGGCCGAATCCGGGATTATTATATTTTTGTAATTTGAATAAGCCGGGGGCTGGCCATAAGTTCGATCTCAACAAAGCGATCCCCAAGCGAGGCACCATCCCTACCCCCGGCGCCGCCTCGCAAGGGTGCCTTTGCAAATACCCGCCGGCTTGGGTTTCGACCCTGCGTCGCTGACGGAAGCAAAGAGCAAGAAGGCAGGAGCGCCCCCAGCTCCTGCCTTCTTAATTTTTGGAGCAACTTCAGCAAAAGTGTGCAGCGGTTTTGCGTCCGGAATTGCGTAAAAACAAATAGTCTTGAGCATTTCCGCTTTCGGAGAAAACCGGAAATGCTCAAGACTATGCGCCGCCGCTTTTATTGAGCTTTACCTTACCAATTAACCCCTAAAATACAAAAGCATTGACACTTCCAATAGGCGTGGCAAATGAATGCGCGAAACTCCTGGACAGCGCTATGGCCTACACCGCAGAAAATCTTGCAGCCAACGATAATTTTCTTGCTGCAATTCTTCATTGTGCCAATGAAATGCTCGCGATTTATCGCGAAAGCCCGCGTATTGCATCGATATTCGCCGCTCAGCAGCGCTGGCTGATGGCGCATACCGGCTTTGCTCTCTATTACGGCTATCCTGGTGATGAGAGGCGCGGCCTCTATTCCGGCCGTTTCATCGATTTCGTCATCCAGAACAAGATCGCCAGCCGCAACACGGCAGCTGCCTTCGTGCAGGAAATGCTGGTCTACCGGTTTCTGCGTCCCATTCCGGGCGATGACAAACGTACCCGCTTCCTTGAGCCGACAGAAACGGCGGAGCATCATTTTACCAAATGGCTGGTCGCCCATCTGATGATTCTGGATAGCCTCGATGGCGGCCACCGCGCGGAAAATCTGATGGCCGATCCAACATTGATCGCCCGCCTGCAACCGCTGATCGCCAAGAAGATCATCGAAACCGAAGCAGTGCGCGATCCGGGCGCCACCTTCAATCTCTTTAACTGGGCCAATTCCGGCGGCCTCGTGATGGATTATCTGATTTCGCGCCTGCCGGGCTTTCCGCGTTCTGCCGATCGCGTCATCGTCGGCCCGTTATCACTGCGCGAGATTCGCGATCAGTTCATGATTTCCAATACCCACCTGAAACGCCTGCTCGCGCAGGCCGCCGATATGGGAAGCGTGGGATGGACCGAACCGCCGAGAAAGGGCGATTTCTGGCTCTCCCGCGGCTTCGTGCTCGAATATTGGAACTATCAGGCGGCGAAATTCGCCATCATCGATTCAGCCGCCGAAGCCGTGCTTGGGCCTGCGGTCGAAGAACAACCGCAGGCAAGGCGCCTTATTTCAAGAGCTCTTTGACCGTGCCGGAAGCCTTGGCAAAGTCCATCTGGCCGGCATAGCGCTCTTTCAGGGCAGCCATGATCTTGCCCATGTCCTTCGGGCCTTCTGCGCCGACTTCCTTGATAATGGCGGCGATATTGGCACGCACCTGATCGTCGGAAAGCTGCTTCGGCATGAAGTCCTGGATAACGACAATTTCCGCGCGCTCCTTGGCTGCAAGCTCGGGACGGGCGTTCTCTTCGTAGATCTTCGCCGACTCATCGCGCTGCTTCACCATCTTGGCGAGGATCTGCAGCACTTCGTCGTCGCCCGCCTCTTCCTTGCCGACGCCGCGATTGGCGATGTCGCGATCCTTGATCGCGGCCTGGATGAGGCGGATGGTGCCGAGACGGTCCATCTGCTTCGCCTTCATGGCTTCCTTGAGCTGGGTGGCGAGTTGATCGCGCAGCATATCTTTACTCCTTCTGAAGCACCGGACCGAAAAGTATGAAGGGGCTTTTCAGATAAGCCGATGCTTGAACAAAAACTTGAAGCAGCGAATCCGTTTCCCGGCCCGCCGCTCTGGAATGGCGCTTTCATAAACCACGCTGATGTGTGGGATCAAATAAATTGCGAGAATCCCGGCAATATCGGCAGGAAAAGTGCCGCAATCTGCAGTACAAAGATTGACCTAGGCAGAGAGCGTGGCTATCTACCGCCACCTGCACCAAAATCGTGATCAGGCGTCAAACGCGGCCAAAGCCGCGCGCCTGCACCTGCGAGATCAAATGGCCGGCTCGCGTTTTCAGAACGCCAAGCCCGCCGGAAACGGGATGAAGATGACCGCGACAGCACCCTGGACAACCGAAAAGCCCACCGCCCTGCTCGTTCTTGCCGACGGCACCGTCATCGAGGGCAAGGGCATCGGCGCAACCGGCAAGGTTCAGGCGGAAGCCGTCTTCAACACGGCGCTGACTGGCTATGAGGAAATCCTCACCGACCCCTCCTACCTCGGCCAGATCGTCACCTTCACGTTCCCCCATATCGGCAATATCGGCACCAACGAAGAAGATATCGAAGACCTGACGCCTGCTGCCCGCCACGGCGCGGTCGGCGTGATCTTCAAAGCCGACATCACCGAGCCCTCGAACTATCGCGCCGCCAAGCATCTCGACGCCTGGCTGAAGACTCGCGGCATCATCGGCCTCTGCGGCATAGACACCCGCGCACTGACGGCCTGGATCCGCGAAAACGGCTCGCCCAACGCCGTCATCGCCCACGATCCCCAGGGCAATTTCGACATCGACGCACTGAAGGCGGAAGCCAAGGCGTGGAGCGGCCTCGAAGGCCTCGACCTTGCCAAGATCGCCTCGTCCGGCCAGTCCTCGCAGTGGTCGCAGACACCCTGGGTCTGGAACGAAGGCTACGGCGAACTCAGCGCCTCCGACAGCAAGTACCATGTCGTCTGCCTGGATTACGGCGTGAAGCGCAATATCCTGCGCCTCTTCGCCGGTCTCGACTGCAAGGTCACGGTCATGCCGGCAACGGCGAGTGCGCAGGATGTGCTCGCCCTTCAGCCGGACGGCATCTTCCTGTCGAACGGCCCGGGCGACCCGGCCGCTACAGGCGAATATGCCGTGCCAGTCATCAAGGAACTGATCGGCACCGATATCCCGGTCTTCGGCATCTGCCTCGGCCACCAGATGCTCGGCCTCGCACTCGGCGCCAAGACCGAGAAGATGCATCAGGGCCACCACGGCGCAAACCATCCGGTCAAGGATCACACGACCGGCAAGGTCGAGATCGTCTCCATGAACCACGGCTTCGCAGTCGACACGAAGTCGCTGCCCGAAGGCGTTGAAGAGACTCACGTATCGCTGTTCGACGGTACGAATTGCGGCCTGCGCGTTCTCGGCAAGTCGGTCTTTTCCGTCCAGCACCACCCGGAAGCCTCTCCCGGCCCGCAGGACAGCCACTACCTCTTCCGCCGCTTTGTTAACATGGTGCGCGAGAAGAAGGGCGAAGCGGCACTCGCCGAACGCTGATACCGGATCAAGGCTCGCCCAGGCGGGCCTTTATTTCTTGCCGGCATATTGACCTCAACTTAACTTGAGGAATTACAGAACTGCCTGCAACACATCAGATGCAGGAGAAGATTGGATGAGCGGAGCTTTCTACAGGATAGACAAATTCGTCGTACCAGCTGCGGCGCGCGAGGAATTTCTCGTCAACGTGATGATGACCCATAAGGTGCTGGAGGCACAGGACGGCTTCATCAATCATACGGTGCTGGAACAGGTTGCCGGTCCCGGCGAATTCAATTTCGTGACGGTTGCCGAATGGGAAAGCGCCGATGTCGTCGAACGCGTGCGGGCAGTCGTTGCCGCAGCCCACAAGGCCGCCAACTTCGACCCGCAGGAAATGTTTGCGCGTCTTGGCATCCGCGCAGATATCGCCAGCTACAAGCCCGTGGCCGCCTGATACCAGGACGGCCGGCTCAGGCGCCGGCCGCAGCCCCTTCCCGACGAACGAGAATGTAGAAACGCGTGCAGAGCATGGCGGCCGCGGCCGCAAGCCCGACAAGAAAGCCTAACCAGATGCCGACACCGCCGAAACCGAGCGGGAAGGCGAAGGCCCACGCAAGGAAGAAGCCGATCGGCCAGTAGGCAATCAGCGCCATCACCATTGGCACGCGCGCATCCTTCAGCCCACGGAGCAGCCCGCTGGCAATTGCCTGCAGGCCATCGACGAACTGGAAGAGACCAGCAATGACGATCAGCGGGCCGGCATAGGCCAGCACCTCCGGCGCCTCCGGCAGACTGACATCAAGGAACAGCCGCGCCAGAACCTGCGGTATGGCCGCAAAGATGATGCTGCCGATGATGGACGCGGCAGCGGCAATGATGAGCACCGTGATAGCCGCCCGCACCAGCACGGCATGATTGCCCTGCCCGTGCGCGACGCCAACACGAACGGTTGCCGCCTGACCGAGGCCGAGCGGGATCATGAAGGCCATCGAGGCCCATTGCAGGGCGATACCATGCGCGGCAAGTTCGATCGTGCCGATATGGCCCATCAGCAGCGAGGCCGCCGTGAACAGGCTGACCTCGGCAAGAATGGTGATGCTGATCGGCAAGCCCAGGCGGATGACCTCAAAGAAGGCATGCCAGTCCGGCTTCCAGAAACGCACGAAAATCTCATAGCGCCGCGTCTCCTCCCTGCCCTGTACGTAGGAGAGGATGAAGAGGAAACCGGCCGCCTGCACCGCAACGGACACGATTGCGGCCCCTTCCAGGCCCATGACCGGAAAGCCGAAATGGCCGAGCACGAGGATGTAGGCGCCGATCGCATTCAGCACCAGCATGGCGATGGTGACCTGGAGAATGACGCCGGCCTTGCCGATGGCGCTGACAAGCCCGCGCATGACATTATAGAGCAGACCCGGCAGCACACCGAACTGACCGATGATGATATAGCCGTGGGCAAGCTTCGCCACATCAGGCTTCTGTCCGAAGTATCGCAGGATCGTCTCGGAATTGTAGAAGGCCGGCTGCATCAGCAGCCAGTAGCAGATGACGACCCAGATACCCATGCGCAGCGACCGGCGCACGCTCACGACATCGCCGCGGCCATAGGCCTGGGCCACCATCGGGATAACGGCAATCGCAAACCCAGAACCGAAAATCAGGATCGTGAACAGGAACTGCGCGGAAAGCACCATGGCGGCAAGATGCTCGGCTCCAAGCTGACCGACGATCATCACATCGGTCATGCCGATGCCGAATTGCGCGAGCTGGGCGCCGATCAGGGGCACGCCGAGCATCAGCGTGGCGCGAAAATGCGCAGACCAGCGGTTGTCGTTTGCAGGCGCAACGGCGCGCACATCGATCGGCGTGTCCATGACACTATTCCTGAGATTGAATCGTTAAGGGCCGCAGCGCGGCAAAATATCACGTCGGCTTAGAGCAAAGCGGCGCAAAGAACTACCCCAAAACAAGCAGATGCTGAAAAATTCATCACAGCTTCACTGTTTTTGATGGATCACTCCGCCGCGTTGAAGGCTTGTGCCGGTGCTTTCGATGTCGTCACCCGCGTCAGGAATACAACCGCAGCAAGGAGGATGAAAAAAGCGGCCAGCAGATAAGGCGCGCCGGCAAAGGTGATCGGCGCATTCGGCTTGGTGAAATAGCCGAACATCTGTGTGAAGATCAGCGGGCCGATGATTGTCGTGATACTGCCGATGCTGGTGAGCGCGCCCTGCAGCTCGCCCTGTGCGGATGGCGGCACTTTGCCGGCGGCAATGCTGCGCAGCGGCGGATCGGCAACATTCTCCATGACCGTCAGTACGATCACGGTATAGACGACCCAGCCCTCCCAGGCGAAAGCATAACCTGTGAGAGCGGCCATCGAGAAACACAGGCCGAGCAGCGCCGTCTTCCATTCACCGAGAACAGGCACAACACGCGGCAGAACGAGTCCCATGACCGCAGCGGCGCCGATCCCATAGAGGCCGAGGGACAGGCCGATCTGCCCTTCGCTCCAGCCATAGCGGAAGGTCGAGACGAAGGGCCAGACCGAGGGATAGACGGCGTGGGCGAGGAAAAACAGAAACATCACGAGGCAAACCCAGCCGATCCCGGGATAGTGCCGCATCTGCCGCAAAGCGCCGAGCGGGTTTGCGCGTTTCCATTCGAAGGTACGGCGGTTCTTCGCCTCGAGCGTTTCCGGCAGCAGGAAACAGGCGGCAACAAAATTGATGAAGGAAAGCGCGGCCGCACCATAGAACGGCACGCGCGGCCCGAACTCGCCGAGGAAGCCGCCGATGACGGGACCGACCGTGAAACCGACACCGAAGGCGATACCGATCAGGCCGAAATTCTTGGCGCGGTTCTCTTCATTGCTGATGTCGGCAATGTAAGCCGAGCAGGTGGCGAAACTGCCGCCGCTGATACCGGCAAGCACTCTGCCGACGAAAAGCATCCAGTAACTGGTGGCGATAGCGCAGATGAAATTATCGAACGCGAAGGTCAGCACCGAGAGCAGCAGGATCGGACGGCGCCCGAAACGGTCGCTCAAGTTTCCAAGCAGCGGCGCAAACAGGAATTGCATCAGCGAGTAGATCAGCATCAGCCAGCCGCCATCGACAGCCGCATCGCTGACCGTACCGCCCGTCAACTGCTCAAGATAAACGGGCAGGACCGGCATGATGATGGCAATGCCGATAACGTCCAGAAAGAGAATGATGAAGACCAGGAAAAGGCCGCGGCGAACGAATTTCGGATCAAGCATAAGACATCTCTACAGCTGATATTTTCTGGAAAGACGATCTCGTCGCCGGATATATGACATAGCCGATTGGAATGACCGAAACAATACGTGAACATTTCAATGTTTTTGATGGAGAGGCCGCCAAAACAGCGGTTCACACGCTCTTTCGCTGCTCCATCCGTACAAAATCGACAAAAGCCCGCAATGGCGCGGGCATGTGGTGGCGGCTCGGATAATAGAGAAACGGGCCGGAAAACTCGCTGTCCCATTCCTCAAGGATCGGCACCAGCCTGCCCTCCGCAATGCCCGACGCAAGCAGTTCTTCAAAGGTACGGATGACGCCGAGACCGGCAAGTGCGGCCTCGATCTCCATTTCCACAGCATTGGCGATGATGGGACCGGATGGCGTAATCACGAGCGCTTCGTCACCCCTTTCGAATTCCCAGGCAAGCGAAGCGCCGCTGATGAAGCGATGGCGGATACAGCTATGCTCCAGCAGATCCCGCGGATGCTGCGGCGTGCCCCGCTTTGCCAGATAGGAAGGAGCTGCTACCGTTACATAGCGCTGCCGGCGCGGCCCGATCGGCACGGCGATCATGTCGCGCTCCAGCCTCTCGTCATAGCGAACACCGGCATCGAAACCGGCGGCCAGCACGTCGATGAAATTATCGTCGGCAATGATCTCCAGCGTGATCTGCGGGTAAAGCGCCAGAAACCGTGCGACGAGATCGGCCATGAAAAGCTTCACGACGATACCAGGCACGTTGAGCCTGAGCGTGCCTGCCGGACTGTCTCGAAAATTGTCGAGCTGACCGAGCGCGGCCGCCACTTCCGCAAGCGCCGGCGAAAGCCTCTCGAGCAATCGCTGTCCCGCCGCCGTCGGCGTGACGGAGCGCGTCGTCCGATTGAGAAGCCTAACACCGAGCCGCTCTTCGAGGCGCCGCAGGGAATCACTCAGCGACGACGCAGAAACCTCGCGCTTGCGGGCTGCGGAACGGAAGCTGCGCTCTCTTGCAATTGCGGCAAAGGCATCCAGATCACTGAGGGGAAGGTCGTCCATTGTGCATTTTCCCGTACGGCCTGTTCGAGACTATCCGGATTATCGCACAAATTCGGCCGCGGTAAAACGGCATCCGAAGACGCCGTCGGGGCGTTGCTGAAGGAGAAGAAAATGCAGACCTATCGCTTGGGAAAAACCGGTCCAGAAGTCTCGACTATCGGCCTCGGCTGCATGGGCATGTCGGGCATGTACGGCCCGTCTGATCGCGCTGAAAGCATTGCGACCATCCACGCAGCACTCGATGCCGGCGTCAACCTGCTCGACACAGGCGACTTCTATGGCATGGGCCATAATGAAATGCTGATCGGTGAGGCGCTCAAGGGCCGCAAGCGCGAAGACGCCATCATCAGCGTCAAGTTCGGCGCCTTGCGCGATCCCTCAAGCGGCTGGAATGGCTACGACGCCCGTCCGATCGCCGTGAAGAACTTCCTTGCCTATACGCTGCAGCGCCTCGGCGTCGACTATATCGATATCTACCGCCCTGCCCGCCTCGATCCCAACGTGCCGATCGAGGAGACGGTCGGTGCGATCTCTGATCTCATCAAGGCGGGTTACGTCCGCCATGTCGGCCTCTCCGAAGTCGGCGCCGATACGATCCGCCGGGCCGCTGCCGTCGCACCGATTGCCGACCTGCAGATCGAATATTCGCTGATCTCCCGTGGCATCGAGGATGAAATCCTGCCCGCGACCCGCGAGCTCGGCATCTCCATCACTGCTTACGGTGTGCTGTCGCGCGGCCTCATCAGTGGCCACTGGCAGAAGGGGCAGCATGGAACAGGCGATTTCCGCGCCGTCAGCCCCCGCTTTCAGGAAGGCAATATCGACGAGAACCTTGCTTTGGTGGAAGAACTCAGAAAGATCGCCACCCTCAAGGGCGCCTCGGTCGCGCAGGTCGCGATCGCCTGGGTGGCGGCGCAGGGCAAGGATATCGTGCCGCTGGTCGGCGCCCGCCGCCGCGACCGGCTGACGGAAGCGCTCGGTTCCCGCGCGGTGGAACTCACCGCAGACGATCTCTCCGCCATCGAACGCGCCGTGCCGAAGGGAGCCGCCAAGGGCGCCCGTTATCCGGAAGCCCAGCTCAAGCACATGGACAGCGAAAAATAAGCTGCCCGGCCTACCGGCACCCTGCCTTCGGGCTGGGTGCCGGATATCCTGATCAGATCGGGTTGGAGAATGTATCGCAGGCCGAAAGCTGCCCGCTGTCGAAACCACGCTTGAACCAGCGCATGCGCTGCGCCGACGTACCGTGGTTGAAACTCTCAGGCACGACATAGCCTTGCGAACGCTTCTGCAGCGTATCGTCGCCGATCTGCTGGGCGGCATTCAACGCCTCCTCCAGATCGCCGGCGTCGAGGATACCCTTCTGCTGCGTATACTTGCCCCAGATGCCGGCGAAGCAATCCGCCTGCAGTTCAACCCGGACCGACATCTTGTTGGCATCGGCCTCGCTCATGCTCTGGCGCGCCTGATTGAACTTCGGCAGGATTCCGAGCAGGTTCTGCACATGATGGCCCACCTCATGGGCGACCACATAGGCTTCGGCGAAATCGCCGGATGCGCCGAACTGATCGGAAAGCTGTTGGAAGAAGGCCGTGTCGAGATAGACCTTGTGATCACCGGGGCAATAGAACGGTCCGGTCGCAGCGGATGCAAATCCACAGGCCGACTGCGTCTGTCCGGAGAAGAGAACGAGGCGCGGTTCCTCATAATCCTTGCCCTGCGACTGGAAGATGCCGTGCCAGGTATCTTCGGTTTCGGCGAGAACAGTGCGCACGAAGGCGGTCATCTCGTCATTGGCAGGAGCCTGCGTGGAGGATTCGCTCTGCGAATAGCCAGAACCACCTGTCGAGCCGCCGCCGCCATCCATCACCTGCATCAGGTCGATGCCCATCGCCTTGAAGATCAGGTAGATGACGACGAGAAAGATGATCGTGCCAATGCTGAGCCCGCCGCCACGACGGCCAACGCCGCCGCCTGACGGAAAGCTGAAGCCGCCACCGCGGCCGAAGGGATTGCGTCCCATGCCACCGGATGGATCGCTACGGCGATCCTCGATATTGTCGGACTGACGCCGGCCTTTCCATTCCATGTTCGATCTCCCCGGCGATGCGCCCATGCATGCTCTCAGGAGTCAGTTATATATCCGCCGCGAGGACGAATTCCAGCCGCTTCCTCACGCGACCCGGCTGCGGCGCGGACGAAACCCGATGGCCGCGCCGATCGCAGCGGTGACCAGCCCGAGCAGCGCCAGGGCCAGCCAGCTATTGCCGGAGAATGTGACCGCATGCATCAGCCGACCCGGCAGCAGCGTTGCAAGGCCGGCAACGACGATACCGCCGAAATACATGCCCGATACGATCCGCCGATGTGCACGGATATCATGCCGCCGCGCGGCAAGAACCGCCCGCCAGCTTCCGGCGAGCACGACGACGGAAAGAAGATGGATTGGGCTGAAGCCATAGACGAGATTGATCTGGTGGATGAAGAAGCTCGACAGAGCCGTCACTACCATCAGCACCATCCAGATCTTGCCGAGAAGACGGTGCCGCGGCGTGCCCTTCGGCCATGCGAGCAGATAGGCGCCGAGGATAGCCGCCGGCACCACGGCGGCAACGTGGATCTGAATGGCAATAGGGGCATTAAGCAGAGGTTCCAGGGTCATGAGGGGCTCCGGTTGAATTCGTCCCCTGTTTCCGGCATGACTGCATTCCTCTCAACAAACATGGCGTAGACGGCGGGAAAACTTCGTGGATCACCCATCCTTGCAATCCACGCTTCGCGAATTGCAGGTCTTCTGGCGCGCGCCGCGCTTCTGGGGAACCTTCCTCGCCGTCGTTCTGATCTTCACGATCACCGGCCCCTACGGCACGATGAAAAGCATGGCAGCCGGCGAGCGCTTCGCCTACTGGTTGATCCTGCACGCCGTCGCCTGGTCGATTGCCATCCTGTTTTCGGTTCTTGCCGATGCGCTGCTGCGCAAGGTGTTGGATCGCATGTTCTGGCGCATGATGATCGGCTCACTGGTCGCAGCCCTGCCGATCGGCTTTGCGATCGGCCTTGTCGGCTATGCCTTCAGCGGCAATCCGGCTTCGTTCAACGGCAGCCTCGCAAGGGCGCTCTTCGCGCTGCCGCTCTGCGCCCTCTTCTGTTTTCTGACCTACCTCGCCATGCATCGCCAGATCGAGCAGGCAACGGCGCAAACACCTCCGGCAGCCTCGATCCTCGACCGGCTGAAGCCGCAGAACCGCGGTGCCCTGCTGCGCCTTTCCGTGCAGGACCATTATACCGAGGTCGTCACCAGCCGCGGCCGCGAGCTGGTGCTCCTGCGCTTTTCCGATGCGCTGCGCGAGATCGGAGGAACGCCAGGGCTTCAGGTGCACAGGTCGCATTGGGTGGCAGACGCTCATGTCGAATCCCTGAAACGCGACAACGGCAAGATCATCATCCTCACCCGCGACGGCGCGCAGATCCCGGTCAGCCGGAGTTTTGCCGAGGAAGCCCGCAAACGCTTCGGCTGAAGAAATGCCGGCAAATGCTTGACGCGACTCCTGCTTTCCCGCTTCCTGATGACGAGGAGACCTGGAGGAGAATGCCGATGAAAGCCGTGCGCCTGGAAGCGACCGGAAAGCTGTTTCTGCGTGAGGTCGAAAAGCCCGTTCCCGGACCGGGTGACCTATTGGTGCGCATCGAAGCCTGCGGTATCTGCGGCACTGACCGGCATCTTTTCTTGGGTGAATTCCCATCTCATCCACCGGTGACCCTTGGCCACGAATTCGCCGGCATCATCGAAGCTGTCGGCCCCGAAGTCACCGGCTTTCGTCACGGCATCCGCGTGACGGGCGATCCGAACATCGCCTGCGGTCGCTGCGAGCAATGCCACAATGGCCGCGTCAATCTCTGCCGGAACCTGCAGGCGATCGGCATCCATAGAGACGGTGGTTTTGCCGATTATGTCATCCTCCCGCAGAAACAGGCCTTCGCCCTGCCGCTCGGCCTCGATCCCCTGCACGGCGCCTTTTGCGAGCCGCTCGCCTGCTGCCTGCACGGCGTCGATCTCGCCAACATCAAGACAGGTGCTTCCGTCATCGTGCTTGGCGGCGGTGTGATTGGCCTGCTCACCGTCCAGCTTGCCCGGCTTGCCGGTGCGACACGCATTCTTCTCGTCACCCGCAATGCCGAGAAACGCGCGCTTGCTGAAAGGCTTGGCGCGACGGCGACCTTCGATCCGTCACAGGCTGATGCCGTCAGCGGCATTACCGGCGAAGGCGGATTGCTGCCCGGCGGCGCCGACATCGTCTTTGAATGTGCTGGCGTGCCGGAAACGATGATGCAGGCTCCCAAGCTCGCAAGACGCGGCGGTACTGCCGTCATCCTCGGCGTCATGCCGCAAGGCGCAAAGATAGAGATCGAACCCTTCGATCTGCTGTTTCGCGAAGTGAACCTCGTCAGCTCTTTCCTCAACCCTTTCACGCACGGGCGCGCGGCCGATCTCATCGCCTCGGGCGCGATCAAGGTCGAGCAGCTGATTTCGCGCCGGATCACGCTTGAACAGGCACCCGAAGCCATCGCCAATCCGGCGCTTGGCGGCGAGATTCGCACGCTCGTCGTGCCAGGCGGGCAATAGGCTTCCAGAGACCCATTCGGATTCCTGTCGATTCCATGATTTATGGGGTTCCGTTTGCAAAAACATTTGCCTATAAGCCGCTTCTAGCCTGAAAAGACCCTCAATGCGCGACCCGACCCGGTGACCTCCCACCCTGGCCGGCTTTTTGCGCAGCTAGAAATGGATATCGCCCATGCCGAAGCGCCAAGACATCAAATCGATCCTCATCATCGGCGCGGGACCGATCGTCATTGGCCAGGCTTGCGAATTCGACTATTCCGGCACCCAGGCCTGCAAGGCGCTGAAGGAGGAAGGCTACCGCGTCATCCTCGTCAACTCCAACCCGGCCACCATCATGACCGACCCGGGTCTCGCCGACGCAACCTATGTCGAGCCGATCACCCCTGAAGTCGTCGCCAAGATCATCGCCAAGGAGCGCCCCGACGCACTACTGCCGACCATGGGCGGCCAGACGGCGCTGAACACCGCGCTCTCCCTGAAGCGCATGGGCGTGCTCGACCGCTACAATGTCGAGATGATCGGCGCAAAACCTGCCGCCATCGACATGGCTGAGGATCGAGCGCTGTTCCGCGAGGCGATGGCCCGCATCGGCCTTGAAACACCGCGCTCGATGCTGGCGAACGCCACCGACATCAAGGACGCCGACCGCAAGACTCATGAAGCCGAGCGCACCAAGCTGCGCGAAAGCCTCTCCGGCCCCGCGCTCGACAAGGCGCTCGACGAGCTGGAAAACCAGTGGAACCTCGGCGAGAGCGACCGCAAGCAGCGCTACATGAGCCATGCCATGGCAATCGCCGCTCAAGCGATCGACCATGTCGGCCTGCCGGCCATCATCCGCCCGTCCTTCACCCTCGGCGGCACCGGCGGCGGCATTGCCTATAACCGCTCGGAATTCTTCGAAATCGTCGGCAGCGGCCTCGATGCCTCGCCGACCACGGAAGTTCTCGTCGAAGAATCCGTTCTCGGCTGGAAGGAATATGAGATGGAAGTCGTCCGCGACAAGGCGGACAATTGCATCATCATCTGCTCGATCGAAAACATCGATCCGATGGGTGTCCATACCGGCGATTCGATCACCGTTGCCCCGGCGCTGACGCTGACGGACAAGGAATACCAGATCATGCGCAACGCCTCGATCGCGGTGCTGCGTGAGATCGGCGTCGAGACCGGCGGCTCGAACGTGCAGTTCGCCGTCAACCCCAAGGACGGCCGCCTCGTCGTCATCGAAATGAACCCGCGCGTCTCGCGCTCCTCGGCACTCGCCTCCAAGGCCACTGGCTTTCCAATCGCCAAAATCGCCGCCAAGCTCGCCATCGGCTATACGCTCGACGAGTTGGAAAACGACATTACCGGCGGCGCGACGCCTGCCTCCTTCGAACCGTCGATCGACTATGTCGTCACCAAGATCCCGCGTTTCGCTTTCGAAAAGTTCCCCGGCGCCTCGCCGGTCCTGACCACGGCCATGAAGTCGGTCGGTGAAGTCATGGCAATCGGCCGTACTTTTGCGGAATCGCTGCAGAAGGCGCTGCGCGGCCTCGAAACCGGCCTGACCGGCCTCGACGAAATCGAGATCCCCGATGCCGAAGAAGGCGAATCCAGCCTGAACGCCATCCGTGCCGCTATCGGCACGCCGACGCCGGATCGCCTGCGCATGGTCGCCCAGGCGCTGCGCATGGGTCTGACTATCGAAGAAGTTCACGAAGGCTGCAAGATCGACCCCTGGTTCATCGCCCAGCTGAAGAACATCGTCGACATGGAAGCCCGCATCCGCGAACACGGCCTGCCGACCGACGAGACCAACCTTCGCATGCTGAAGGCCATGGGCTTCTCCGATGCCCGCCTCGCCACGCTGACCGGCAAGCGCCCGAAGGAAGTGGCAGGGCTGCGCAACTCGCTGAACGTCCGCCCGGTCTTCAAGCGCATCGACACCTGCGCTGCCGAATTCGCCTCGCCGACCGCCTATATGTACTCGACCTATGAGACGCCCTTTGTCGGCGCTGCGCGCTCCGAGGCACTGGTCTCCGACCGCAAGAAGGTCGTCATCCTCGGCGGCGGTCCCAACCGTATCGGCCAGGGTATCGAGTTCGACTATTGCTGCTGCCATGCCGCCTTCGCGCTGAAGGATGCAGGCTATGAAGCGATCATGATCAACTGCAACCCGGAAACGGTTTCGACCGACTACGATACCTCCGATCGCCTCTATTTCGAGCCGCTGACGGCCGAAGATGTGATCGAAATCCTGCGTGCCGAGCAGGAAAAGGGCGAAGTCGTCGGCGTCATCGTCCAGTTCGGCGGCCAGACCCCGCTGAAGCTTGCAGAGGCGCTGGAAAAGAATGGCATCCCCATCCTCGGCACCGCGCCCGATATGATCGACCTCGCAGAAGACCGCGACCGGTTCCAGAAGCTTCTGATGAAGCTCGATCTCAACCAGCCGAACAACGGCATCGCCTACTCGGTCGAGCAGGCTCGCCTGGTTGCCGCTGAAATCGGCTTCCCGCTGGTCGTTCGCCCGTCCTACGTGCTCGGGGGCCGCGCCATGCAGATCATCCATGCCGAGAGCCAGTTGCAGACCTACCTGCTCGATACCGTTCCGGAACTGGTACCCGAGGATATCAAGCAGCGCTACCCGAACGACAAGACCGGCCAGATCAACACCCTGCTAGGCAAGAACCCGCTCCTCTTCGACAGCTACCTGACGAACGCCATCGAAGTCGACGTCGACTGCCTCTCCGACGGCACCGACGTTTATGTCGCCGGCATCATGGAACATATCGAAGAAGCCGGGATCCATTCCGGCGATAGCGCCTGCTCGCTTCCGCCGCGCACGCTTTCGCGCGAGATGCTCGACGAGCTGGAGCGTCAGGCCAAGGCCATGGCAAAGGCGCTCAATGTCGGCGGCCTGATGAACGTACAGTTCGCCATCAAGGACGACACCGTCTACGTTCTCGAAGTCAACCCGCGCGCCTCCCGTACCGTGCCCTTTGTCGCCAAGACCATCGGCGCGCCGATCGCCAAGATCGCTGCCCGCGTCATGGCTGGCGAAAAGCTCGATGCGACCTTCGCCGCCTACGGTGAGAAGCCCGACCCGCGCGCCCTCAAGCACATTGCCGTCAAGGAAGCTGTCTTCCCCTTCGCCCGCTTCCCCGGCGTTGATACGCTGCTCGGCCCGGAAATGCGCTCTACCGGCGAAGTCATCGGCCTCGACAACGATTTCGCTCTGGCCTTTGCCAAATCGCAGCTCGGTGCAGGCGTCGAACTGCCGCGTGAAGGCACGGTCTTCGTGTCCGTGCGTGATGCCGACAAGCCCCGCGTCCTGCCGGCGATCCGTATCCTCGTCGAACAGGGCTTCAAGGTATTGGCAACCGGTGGCACGGCCCGCTTCCTCGCGGAAAACGGCATCGAGGCGACCAAGATCAACAAGGTTCTCGAGGGACGCCCACACATCGAGGACGCCATCCGCAACCGCCAGGTCCAGCTCGTCATCAACACGACCGACGGCAACAAGGCGATCTCGGATTCGAAGTCGCTGCGCCGCGCCACGCTGATGCAGAAGGTGCCTTACTACACCACGATGGCCGGCGCCGAAGCGGCCGCGCAGGCCATCAAGGCGCTCAAGGCTGGCAATCTCGAAGTCCGCCCGCTGCAGAGCTACTTCTGATCCCGCGAAGAGGCATCGCCTCTTCGCGCTCGAGTCCTCGGCTCGTCAAAACTGCGACCCAAAATTGCAGACATGGATACTTGGTGTTAGCCTGCTCCCCGGCCGTATCGGGGAAGCAGCATGTCGAAGAATATCGTCATCCTGTTCGACGGCACGTCGAACGAGATAACTGCAGACCGCACCAATATTTTGCGTCTGTTCGGAACGCTGAAGCGCTCCGACGAACAGATCGTCTATTACGACCCCGGCGTCGGCACGCTGGGTGCGGCAGATGCCTGGTCGCCCTTCTACCGCAAGTCTATCGAGGTCTGGGGCCTTACAACTGGTTGGGGTCTCGATGAAAACGTCAAAGGCGCCTACCGCTTCCTCGTCGAAAATTACGATGCCGGCACGCCCGACGATCACGGAGGCCATCCCGACAGGGACCGCATCTATATTTTCGGCTTCAGCCGCGGCGCCTATACGGCCCGAGTTCTCGCAGGTTTCATCCATGCCTTTGGGCTGTGCAGCAGATATCGCCTGAACCTGCTCGACTACGCTTACAGAACCTACAAGGGCATTCCCGAACAGGAGCAGCGCGCCGATGGCGGAGATCCCTCATCAGCCTTCAAGAGCATGCGGCTCTACGAGCGCATGCTGCGCAATGACCGTCCGCCGATCAAGCTGCTTGGTCTCTTCGATACGGTTGCCTCTGTCATCGAAAAGGGCAAAGGGCGCATTCAGTTCAAGACCCATCCTTTCACCCGCAAGAATCCAAGCGTCGAATTTGTGCGCCACGCAATGGCAATCGACGAGCGAAGAACGATGTTCCAGCCGGAAGCGTGGACGCCGGATCAGGACTATCGCGGCAATCCCTTCAAGCCCGCGACCGCAAAGCAGGATTTCAAGGAGGTCTGGTTTGCCGGTGTCCACGGCGATATCGGCGGCGGTTACCCGGAGGCTGAGAGCGCCCAGATCAAGATACCGCTTGACTGGATGATCCGCGAAACGGGGCCTGCAGGCCTGCTCTACGTTTCGCGTACGATCAACAACATCGTCCTTGGCAAGAGCGACAAGTACTATGTCGAGCTCAATGCGGCCGCACCGCTGCATGACTCAATGAGCGTAGGCTGGAAACTGCTCGAATATATTCCGCGGCGCGTGCCGGAAAACTCCTGGCGCAAGCGCGGCGACAGAAGGGGTATTTATCTGCCCCGCGAAGACAGGCGTTTCATCCCCGATGGCGCAAACCTGCATGAATCCGTGAGGGTGCGCATGGTGACCGGATATAATCCGCCGAACCTGCCGAAGGCCCCGGTCTTCCTCCCCTGACACGGGCACTGGAGGCTACCGAACCCGTTTGCCCCTGCCGCTGGAGGCACAGGAAGCGCCATATTTGGCGGCGTCTGAGAGGATCGCCAACCGTTCTTTAAGCGATTTCTTCATCAGAATGTTCTCTAAATGTTCACGGCGGCAAAATCAAGACGAAGAAGTGAGCATCCATCCAACTTCCCTTCAAAAGCAGGTACTTCTGCGGGATGCGGAAAGCTTCGGTAAGAATTTTATGGAAATCGCGCGTGCCGATCTGCTATAAGCAACGAACTAAGATTGTAGCACGGTTCCGAAGTTCCCTTCGGGACCTGTTTTCTTTTGTGTCTGCGAGAACTGCGGATGCGGGGAGAGAAGGACGAAAAAATGGTTGATAAGGTACCGATGACACAGGGTGGTTTCGTCAAGCTGCAGGAAGAACTGCGCTGGCGTCAGCAGGAGGAGCGCCCGCGAATCATCGAGGCAATTGCGGAGGCGCGCGCCCATGGCGACCTTTCCGAAAATGCCGAGTACCATGCCGCCAAGGAAGCGCAGAGCCACAATGAAGGCCGCGTTGCCGAGCTCGAAGACCTGACGGCCCGCGCCGAGATCATCGATCTCTCGAAGATGTCGGGCAACAAGATCAAGTTCGGCGCCAAGGTGAAGCTCGTCGACGAGGACACCGAAGAGGAAAAGACCTATCAGATCGTCGGCGATCAGGAAGCCGACGTGAAGCAGGGCCGTATTTCCATCTCCTCCCCGATCGCCCGCGCGCTGATCGGCAAGGAAGTCGGCGATTCCATCGAAGTCAACGCGCCGGGTGGTTCGAAGGCCTACGAAATCCTCTCCGTCTCCTGGGGCTGATCGCCCGCGCCTTCCTCTTCAAGAGCAGCCAGTGCCGGATATCAGTGACGTCGAGATCATCGCGCCCAACCTGAAACGCCGGCTCTCCGGCGTCACGTCGACGATTGTCCAGCTCATCCCCTGCCAGATCCGGCTGGGGATCAGGATCGCGGCCCTCGGCCCCGGCCTTCCGCCGGAACTTCCGCGCCTGAAATGGGCGCAGCTTGCTGGCCTCTGGCGTCCGCCAGCCGGGCGGCGTCACCGCGTCTGGCACGCGCGCCGCAACAATGAGATGGCTGTTGGCATCCTCATGCGCCACGTGCTGCGCATGCCGCTGAAGTTCGTCTTCACCTCAGCCGCCCAGCGCCGCCATACCTCCTACACCCGTTGGCTGATCCGCCAGATGGATGCTGTCATCGCCACCAGCAGCCGTTCCGGCTCCTTCCTCAAGGTGCCGTACACGGTCATCCAGCACGGCGTCGATCTCACGCTTTTCCATCCGCCCGAAGGGCCTGACGATACGATCGCCGCCACCGGCTTGCCCGGCCGCTATCTCATTGGCTGCTTCGGCCGCGTGCGCCATCAGAAAGGCACCGATCTTTTCGTGCAGGCGATGATCGCGCTGCTGCCGCGGCATCCGGACTGGACGGCTGTCATTTCCGGTCGCGTCACCCCGGAGCACACGGCGTTCGCCGACAAGCTGAAGGCCGATATTGCCGCAGCCGGTCTGACCGACCGCATCGTCTTCATTGGCGAAGTGCCAGATATCAAGGTCTGGTATCGCCGCCTGACGCTCTATGTTGCCCCCTCTCGCAACGAAGGATTCGGACTGACTCCGCTGGAAGCCATGGCGTCGAAGACACCGGTCGTCGCCTCCGATGCCGGCGCCTATGCCGAAATGATCGTAGCAGGCGAAAACGGCGTCATCGTACCACCCGGCGACGGCAACGCACTGACGGCAGCCATCGCCACCTATCTCGCCGATCCTGCGCTGACCGTAGCACAGGGCGAGACGGCTCTGCGGCACGTGCGGGAAAATTTCGCGCTGGAAAAGGAAGCGACAGCGATCAACCGGATTTACCAGCAGCTTCTCGACGCTTAAGCCGAACCCAAGTGACAGGCATATCAGGAAGGCAGAGTCTCGGAGATGTCGACCGCAAACAAAAACGATCTGGTCAACGTGCTCTGCATGAAGTGGGGAACGCTCTACGGCCCCGAATATGTCAACAATCTCTATCGCGGCGTCAAAAGGCACCTGAAGCGCCCGCATCGTTTCGTCTGTTTCACCGACAATACGGAGGGCCTCGAGGCGGGAATCGAAACCTTCCCCCTGCCCGAGCTCGGCCTGCCGGCCGGCTCCAAGGACCGCCGCTGGCAAAAGCTTTCGCTCTTCCGCCGCGAGCTTGCCGATCTCAAGGGGATCGGTCTCTTCCTCGATCTCGATCTCGTCATCGTCGATGATCTGGAGCCACTCTTCCAGCATCCGGGCAAGTTCTTCATCATCCGCGACGACGATCTTTTCCGCGCAAAGCCGCTGCGCAAGCTCAATCCCGCCCGCGACAAGTTCCTGGGCTCGGTCGGCAATAGCTCGGTCTTCCGCTACGAAATCGGCGCCCACGCTTATATTCTGGACACCTATGTCGCCGATCCGGTGGCGGCCATGTCCAAATACGAGATCTCCCAGCAGTTCCAGAGTGCGCAGCTCGCAGCGCATGGACATCTGCAATACTGGCCGCGCGAATGGTGCGTGAGCTTCAAGAATGCCTGCGTGCCCCGCCACGTCAACAGCTTCTGGCGCGATCCCGAGCGGCCGCCTGAGGCCAAGATCGTCGTCTTTGCCGGCAGTCCGAAAATGAGCGAGGTTTTTGAAGGCCGCGGCCAGAAATGGTACCGCCGCATCGGCAACACCGATTGGCTGAGCAAGGCCTGGCGAGGCTAAAGCATGTCGCGCAAAGGTGCGCAGCGGTTTTGCGGCAACGACATGCGAAAACAAGAGCCTAAAGCGTGGCAAGCGGATCTGGAAGATCGCGACACGCTTTAGACTACAGTTCGACGAGCCCGAGCTTCTTCACCTGGCGGATCGTCAGCATGGTGCGAACGGTATCGACATGCTCGTTAGCCGTCAGCACCTCGATGACGAAGTCCTGGAAGCGGGTGAGGTTTTGGGCCACGCAATGCAGCAGGAAATCGCTGTCGCCGGAAACCATCCAGGCCTGGCGCACCAGCGGCCATTCGGTGGTGGCAGCGGCAAAGGCCTTCAGATTGGCTTCCGACTGGTGCTTGAGGCCTACCATGCAGAAAGCGACGAGATCGAGCCCGAGCTTCGGGCTGTTCAGCATCGCGTGATAGCCTTCGATGACACCCGCCTCTTCGAGTTTGCGCACCCGGCGCAGGCAGGGCGGCGCTGAAATTCCCACCCGGTCGGCAAGCTCCACATTGGTCATGCGGCCGTCGGCCTGCAGTTCCCGCAATATCTTTATGTCGATAACGTCAAGTTCAGCGCGAACCACGCTCAGGCCTTTCTTTAATTCCCCGGGGGCAGCTTCTATATAAAGCGACGGAATACGCAAGAAAGTTTCAGTCCGATGACGGAATCTTGCACGGCGCCTGCATTTGCCTTGTTGGTAATGCAAGGCTGCCCTTGAATAAAAGCATTGGTCGTTCATAAATGGCGCAGGGATCGCGAAACGGCCTTATTCGCCTCTTAGCCGCCGCGTCCTGCCAGTCGAAAGGAAACTCCATGTCTGCCCGCCATACCAAGGTGCTCATTATCGGTTCCGGACCCGCCGGCTATACGGCAGCGGTCTATGCCGCGCGCGCCATGCTGAAACCGGTTTTGATCGCCGGTCTGGAACAGGGCGGCCAGCTCATGATCACCACCGATGTCGAGAACTATCCGGGCTTTGCCGATCCTATCCAGGGCCCCTGGCTGATGGACCAGATGCTGCAGCAGGCTCAGCATGTCGGCGCCGAGATCATCAACGACCTCGTGACCGAAGTCGACCTCAACCAGCGCCCCTTCGTTGCCCGCACCGATAGCGGCCAGGTCTGGACTGCCGATACGCTTGTTATTGCAACCGGCGCCAAGGCCAAGTGGCTCGGCATCGAAAGCGAGCAGCATTTCCAAGGCTTTGGCGTGTCTGCCTGCGCCACCTGCGACGGCTTTTTCTATCGCAATAAGGATGTGATCGTGGTCGGCGGCGGCAATAGCGCCGTCGAAGAAGCGCTCTATCTGTCGAACATCGCGAAGTCGGTCACCGTCGTGCACCGCCGCGACGGCTTCCGTGCAGAAAAAATCCTGCAGGAACGTCTCTTCTCCAAAGAGAACATCAAGGTTCTCTGGAATACCGAAGTCGCCGAAATCACGGGCACGCCGGCAAAGCCCCCCATGCCGCCGTCCGTTTCCGGCGCTCGCCTGCGCGACACGCGCACCGGTGTCGTCACCGATGTCGCCATTGACGGCGTCTTCGTGGCGATCGGTCACGCGCCGGCAACTGAACTTTTCAAGGGCAAGCTGAAGCTGAAGGAGAATGGCTATCTCTGGACCGCACCGGATTCGACTGCGACCAGCCTGGAGGGAGTCTATGCCGCAGGCGATGTGACTGACGATACGTTCCGCCAGGCGGTCACCGCCGCAGGCATGGGATGCATGGCCGCCCTCGAGGCAGAACGTTATCTGACGGGCCATATGCCCGTTGCCGTAGCAGCGGAGTAACAGTGGCATGAGGGGTGGGGGAATGCCATTGGACTGGGACAAGCTGCGTATTTTCCACGCAGCTGCCGAAGCCGGATCGTTTACGCATGCGGCTGACAAGCTGCATCTGTCCCAGTCGGCCATCAGCCGTCAGGTCAGCGCGCTCGAGCAGGATGTGGGCACCAAGCTCTTCCACCGCCACGCGCGCGGCCTGATCCTTACCGAACAGGGCGAGCTGCTTTACCGCACCGCCCATGACGTGCTGCTGAAGCTCGAAACCGTGAAGATGCAACTGACCGAGACGACGGAAACGCCGTCCGGAAAGCTGCGCGTCACCACGACAGTCGGCCTCGGCCAGGGATGGCTGACCGACAAGATCCAGGAGTTCCTGCAACTCTACCCCGATGTGCAGATCCAGCTCATCCTCGACAACGAGGAAGTGGATGTAAACATGCGCCATGCCGATTGCGCCATCCGCCTTCGCCAGCCGCAGCAGTCAGACCTGATCCAGCGCAAGCTCTTCACCGTGCATATGCACGTCTATGCGGCCCCCTCCTACATCAACCGCCACGGCGAGCCGCAGACGATCGAAGATCTCGACAATCACCGCATCATCACCTTCGGCGAACCGGCGCCGAACTATCTGCTCGACGTCAACTGGCTGGAAGTCGCCGGCCGCTCATCGGACAACAAGCGCATTCCGCATCTGCAGATCAACAGCCAGACCTCGATCAAGCGCGCCTGCCTGCTCGGCATCGGCATCGCCTGCCTGCCGGATTATATCGTTGGCCGCGACCCCGGTCTGATCCAGCTGGCGATCAATGCCGATGTCCCCTCCTTCGACACCTATTTCTGCTATCCGGATGAGATCAAGAATGCCGCCAAGCTGAAGGCATTCCGCGATTTCATCGTCAGCAAGGCTCGCAACTGGAACTTCTGATTTCCATTTTTATGGAACGAATTTCAAATCATGCAACCCACGCATGACTGACATGCACAAAAAAGGGTTGTTGTTTGCTCATTAAAGCACCATATCGCACATAGCTGATGCACACGGTGGCTTTTCCTCCCAGTTCCACCGCATTAGCTGTTCCCCTCTGGAGGTTTTTGACCTTCACACTTATAAGGGCCCTGGTTTTCCGGTGGCCCTCTTTTTTTGCCCGAACTTTGCTTTTTGCCTGAATTTTTGTCGGTAGATACCGCAATGCGGAAAAATTTGTGCAGTGCATAGCAGACATGCACAAAAATGTATTGAAAGCTGCACAAAGAACCACCATATCGCTCATAGCTGATGCATTTGGTGGTTTCTCTCCCAGTGCCACCGCGTTGGCTGTTCC
This sequence comes from Rhizobium sp. CF142, assembly GCF_000281145.1. Classification (NCBI taxonomy): domain Bacteria; kingdom Pseudomonadati; phylum Pseudomonadota; class Alphaproteobacteria; order Hyphomicrobiales; family Rhizobiaceae; genus Rhizobium; species Rhizobium sp. CF142. Next base: position 145,722 of record NZ_AJWE01000114.1, read on the forward strand.
CCTCTGGAGGTTTTTGACCTTCACACTTAAAAGGGCCCTGGTTTTCCGGTGGCCCTCTTTTTTTGCTTAAAATTTAAGCAAGCCGGAAAAATCGTCAGCTCACGCCTCCGTGATTTGCATATCGAAAATCACCGATCCATATATCGGGAAAATCCGATTTATACTTCGATGAACAACGATGGACAAAGACGAGATTCTCAAGGCACTGGCCAACCCTGCCCGGATGGACATCCTCAACTGGCTGAAGAACCCGGAAGAGCATTTTCCGACACAGGAACACCCGTTTGAAATGGGCGTCTGCGCCAGCCAGTTCGAACGCTGCGGTCTTTCCCAATCCACCGTTTCCGCCCACCTCGGCACGCTTCACCGCGCCGGCCTCGTCACCAGTAAGCGCGTCGGCCAGTGGATATTCTACAAGCGTAACGAAGAAACGATCGCCGCCTTCCTCCAACAGCTAAAGCAGGATCTCTGATCATGCCCCTTGCCCTGCTCGTTCTCGCTCTCAGCTCTTTTGCGATCGGCACCACCGAATTCGTCATCATGGGTCTTCTGCCCGAAGTCGCCGCCGACCTTTCGGTAAACATCCCGCAGGCCGGCTGGCTGGTCACGGGTTATGCGCTGGCCGTCGCTCTCGGCGCGCCGATCATGGCGGTCTCCACCGCCAAGCTGAAGCGCCGCTCGGCCCTCATCATGCTGATGGCCTTCTTCATCGCCGGCAACCTGCTCTGCGCCATAGCGCCCAACTACTGGGTGCTGATGATTGCCCGCATCGTCACCGCCCTCTGCCACGGCGCCTTCTTCGGCATCGGCTCGGTCGTCGCCGCCAATCTCGTCAGCGAAGACCGCAAGGCACGCGCAGTCGCCCTGATGTTCACCGGCCTGACGCTCGCAAACGTGCTCGGCGTGCCACTTGGCACCGCCATCGGCCAGGCATTCGGCTGGCGCTCCACCTTCTGGGTGGTTACCGCCATCGGCATCGTCACCATTGCCGGCCTGATCGCCATCCTGCCGCGCGACAAGCAGGAAACGCAGAGCAGCATCCTGCGCGAGATCGCGGCATTGAAGAACGTCCGCCTCTGGATGGCGCTCTCGGTGACCGTCTTCTTCGCGGCCTCGATGTTCACGCTCTTCACCTACATCGCCCCGCTGTTGCGTGATGTGACCGGCATCTCGCCGGAAGGCGTCACCTGGACCCTGTTCCTGATCGGCATCGGCCTGACAGTCGGCAATCTCATCGGCGGCAAGCTGGCCGATTGGCGGCTTGGAGCCACGCTCGCCAGCGTCTTTGCTGTGATCGCGCTCACCTCCGCAGCCTTTTTCTACACCAGCCGCTTCGTTATCCCGGCCGAGATAACGCTCTTCCTGTGGGCTGCCGCAACCTTCGCTGCGGTCCCTGCCCTGCAGGTCGGTGTCGTCGGCTTCGGCAAGGATGCGCCAAACCTCGTCTCGACCATCAATATCGGCGCCTTCAACACCGGCAATGCGCTGGGCGCCTGGGTCGGCGGCATGGTCATCAATGCCGGTCTCGACTTCGTCCATGTTCCCCTCGCCGCTGCTGCCATGGCCCTGATCGGCCTCGCAGCGACGGCGCTCACCTATCTCTCCGGCCGGGCACAGACTAACCCCGCTACCGCCGAGTGATCCCCCAAGCAGAAAGGACCTTCCATGGCCAAGCTTTTCCAGCCGACGCAGGTCGGCGATATTTCCCTCAAGAACCATATCGTCATGGCGCCGCTCACCCGTAACCGCTCACCGGGCGCAATCCCGAACAATCTCAACGTCGAATATTACCGCCAGCGCGCCACGGCCGGCCTCATCATCACCGAAGCGACCGCCATTACGCATCAAGGCCAGGGTTATGCCAACGTTCCCGGCCTCTACAGCAAGGAAGCGCTCGATGGCTGGAAGCGCGTGACGGATGCGGTCCATGCCGGAGGCGGCAAGATCGTCGTGCAGATGTGGCATGTCGGACGCATCTCCCACAACACGCTGCAACCCGATAATGGCAAGCCGGTCTCCTCAACCAACCGCATCGCCAAGGCCAAGACCTATCTCGTCAATGCTGATGGCACCGGCGCCTTCGCAGAAACGTCCGAACCGCGTGCACTCGAAACCTCCGAAATCCCCGGCATCATCGAGGATTACCGCAAGGCCGCCCGCGCTGCGATCGACGCCGGCTTCGATGGTGTCGAAATCCACGGCGCCAACGGCTATCTGCTCGACCAGTTCATGCGTGATGGCGTCAACGACCGCACCGACCAATATGGCGGCTCGATCGAAAATCGCGCCCATTTCCTCTTCGAAGTCGTTGAAGCCGTGACCAGGGAAATCGGCGCGCGCCGCACCGCGATCCGCATCTCGCCGGTGACACCGTCGGGTGAATCCTATGATTCCAACCCGCAGACACTCTTCACCCATGTCGTTGAAGGCCTTGCCAGGTACGACCTCGCCTATATCCACGTGATCGAAGGCCAGACCGGCGGCGAGCGCGATTATCGTCAGGGCGACAACCCGTCCTTCGACTACAAGGCACTGCGCGCTGCCTATGAAAAGGCTGGCGGCAAGGCTGCCTGGATGGTCAACAACGGCTACGTCAGAGACATGGCGATCGAAGCCGTCGAAAACGGTACGGCCGATCTCGTCGCCTTCGGCAAGCCCTTCATCTCCAATCCCGATCTCGTTGAGCGTCTGGAGAAGAACCTGCCACTGAACCCGCCGGATCAATCGACCTTCTATGGTGGCGACGCCAAGGGCTATATCGATTACCCCTTGCTCGAAAAGGTCGCCTGATCCTTCGCCGAAGCGAAATCCCGCCGGCCGGCGGGATTTCCATTCGTGACCATTGCCGCTAGCATGCGCGCATGTTCTCACCCTATCTCGAACGCTGGTCGCTCACCTCGGACGGCGAACCCATCATCACTCATTCGAGCCGCCTCCTGCCGGTCACCTGGCAGGACAAACCCGCCATGCTGAAAGTCGCAACCGACAGCAGCGAGCGCGAAGGCGCATTGCTGATGAAATGGTGGGATGGTGACGGCGCAGCCAAAGTCTATGCGCAGCAGGACGACGCCGTTCTTCTGGAGCGCGCGGCCGACAAGCACTCGCTGCTGGAAATGGCCCTGAACGGCGAGGATGATGAAGCAAGCCGCATCATGGTGCGCACCGCAGCAAGGCTGCATGCGCCGCGCTCCACGCCTCTCTCCGGTTCCCCGACCCTCGAGCGCTGGTTCCTTAGTCTGGAACCGGCAGCACGCACCTATGGCGGTACGTTTGTCGATAGCTGGAGGATTGCCAACAGCCTGCTCGCAACACCGCAACAGCTCAGCATTCTCCACGGCGACATCCACCACCGCAACATCCTCGATTTCGGCGAACGCGGCTGGCTGGCGATCGATCCCAAGCGGATCTATGGCGAGCGCGGCTATGACTTTGCCAATATCTTCGCCAATGAAGACCTGCCGACGACGACGGATCCCAAGCGGCTCCAGCGCCAGCTTCCGATTGTCTCCAAAGAGGCAGATATCGAACCATCAAGGCTGCTCAAATGGATCGCTGCCTATTCCGGTCTTTCCGCTGCCTGGTTTCTTGAAGATGGCGACCACGCCTCGGCGGAAAAACCTCTGACGGTTGCCCGTATCGCACTCGCGGAACTGGGCTAATTTAATTTCCCCTCGTGAGAGAGTGCGCTGCTGTCGCCGCAGAATGCAGTTCCGGCAGAGATCCCTGCGCTATGAGCGTTGCGCGCACGGCCTCGTCGATCGGCGTGTGCGGCTCGGTTCCGAGTTCGGCCACCAGCTTGTCGTTCCTCATACGCACTGTCACCTTCCAGAGGTAACGCATCTCCTTCAACTCATGCATGACGGTCATGAAGGGAGCGAGCAGCGGTACAACGAACCAGGGGAAGCGGCCGATCTTCGCCGCGCCGCCGGCAACGCGCCGGACAGCCTCCGCCATCTGCCGGCCGTCACCATCCCAGAAGCCGTTCATGTGATAGCAAGCGAAAGCTGGCAGGCGCTCTGCCCGCACGACGAGTTGCACCATCGTCTCGGCAACATCGGGCAAATAGGCCCATTGGTGACCGATACCTGGCCTCGCCGGATTCTTGATCGTACCAACAGGTTTGCCCGGCGTGGCGAAGGCGGCGGAGAACCAGCTGTTGCTCGTAGCGCCCGGCCCGAAGAAATCGCCGGCGCGAACGATGATCAAACCTATGCCGGTCTCTGAAGCCGCCTTCAGACGCTTCTCCATCTCGACACGGATCCTGCCCTTCTTCGTCACCGGATGCTGCGGACTATCCTCCGTCACGACGGGAAACGCATCCGGCCCGAAATTATAGACGGTGCCTGGCAGCACGATGCGGGCGCCAACGGCACGAGCTGCGGCAATCGTATTATCGAGCATCGGCAGAACCAGCTTCTCCCAGTCGCGATAACCGGGCGGATTGACGGCATGCACGATAAGGCTGGCACCTTCGGCCGCCTTGCGCACATCCGCCGCATTCATCGCGTCCCCCTGCATCCAGTCGAAACCCTGCCCGCTCGCGGATGCTTTCGCGGCTTTGCGGTTGAGCGCCCTCACCGTCCAGCCGCGGGCCTGCAGCTTGCGGGCCACCGCACCGCCGATGCCGCCCGTAGCGCCGAGAACCAGCGCCAGTTTCTTGTCCTGATGTTCGCTTCTCATGATCATCTCCTTGTTCGATGAGACGACTATGCCTTCGATCCACGATAAACAAAATTGACGAAATAAGTTCCGTCGCTATACATAATTATATGGATACCGAACCAAGCTGGGATTTCTATCGCTCTTTCCTCACCGTCCTGCGTCAGGGAACGCTCTCGGCTGCCGCGCGTGAACTCGGCCTGACCCAGCCGACGATCGGCCGTCATATCGACGCGCTGGAGCAGGCTGTCGGTGCGGAGCTTTTTACCCGCTCTTCGAATGGCCTGCTGCCGACCGATATGGCGCTCGACCTGCAACCCTACGCCGAGACGCTCGCAACGACGGCCGACGCCTTCCTGCGCACGGCATCCAGCCGGCGCGACAAGGTGGAAGGCACCGTGCGCATCAGCGCCAGCGAAGTGATCGGCATCGAAGTGCTGCCGCCGATCATCGCCGATCTGCAGGATGCATATCCGGGTTTGCAGGTGGAGCTGTCGGCATCGGATGCGCTGGAAGACCTCATGAACCGGGAGGCGGATATTGCCGTGCGTATGACCGAGCCGCAGCAGGATGCGCTGCTGGCGCGGCGCATCGGCGATATACCGCTCGGCTTCCATGCCCATCGCCGCTATCTGGAACGCCATGGCGCACCGCAGACAATGGCCGATCTCGCCGGTCATCGTATCATCGGCTTCGACCGGCAGACGGCCTATATCCGCATGATGCGCAAGCTCTATCCGGCAGTTGACGAACTCGCTGCTGCCTTTCGCACCAGCAATCATCTCGCCCATCTGGCCGCGATCCGCGCCGGCATCGGCATCGGCATCTGCCAGACGGGGCTCGCCCGTCCGAACCATGATCTCGTCCACATTCTGGCGGATGAATTCGAAATGCGGCTTGGCACATGGGTTGTCATGCACGAGAGCCTCAGGACCTCGCCGCGCTGCCGCGTAACCTTCGACGCCCTGGTCGATGGTCTGCTGAGCTATATCAAGTCATGCAGGGGAACGCGCGCCTGATGACGCGCTGAACGACGTCAGAAAATCGGCTGGAGATCAGGGCTCTGGGGAAACCTCGGGCGAACGGCCCTTGGTAAAGCCGTCCACGACCTCTGTCTCGGGACGATCGCCACCCTCGGCATATTCCTCGTGCCACTTGCCCTGCGCATCCTGCCAGCTGATCTCGGCGGAATCGCCGCCGACCTGCTGCTCGGCCGCAACGATACGGGCTGCCTCGAGCGCTTCAGAGTGGCTCGGAAATGCCTCGGAATAGACGTCTCCCAGCTTGTAGGCCCAGCCGCCGTCATGCGGTACGACTTCGTAGACCACCTTGACCATGCATGTGTCTCCTTCTTCTCGTTGCGCATCCGTAGGCTCCCGGATCATGTCCGGTTCAGCGCGGGCCGCTTGAGAAGATTTCGAGGACGCCGCGATCTGGGTTCCGGCTGCCGTATGAAAAGCAGTATTTCATTAATCGTCACAGACTGCAAATTTCATCAGTGGGGAGTCTGCTTGCATAGAAAAATCACCGGCTTAGATTCCCCGAGGGAATCAAAATCGGCGCTGGTAGTAGAAATGGCATTGTATCTTAAGGAAGAAAAACTCCTGATCGTGGCGGTCATCATCGCTGTCATCGCCTACTTGCTGGAGCATTCGGTCATGGAGGCCGGCCGGGGCATGGCGCTTCTCGCCGCCGCCGCGCTGATCGCAACCATCGTGCTCGCCTCCATGCGCGTCGCCCATCACGCAGAACTGCTGGCCGTCAAGGTCGGCGATCCCTACGGCACGATGATCCTGACGCTCTCTGCCGTCGCCATTGAAGTCATCATCCTCGCCATCATGATGAGTGGCGAGGAAACGTCGCCGACGCTTGTGCGCGACACGATCTATTCCGCGCTCATGCTCGATATCAACGGCATCCTCGGCCTTGCCGCCCTGCTCGGCGGGCTGAAACATGGCGAGCAACCCTATAACGACAATTCCGGCAAGACATATGGTGTGATGATCCTGACCGCCATGGGCATCTCCATGATCGTTCCGGAATTCGTACCCGACGACAAGTGGCACTATTATTCCGGCTTCACCATCATCGCCATGATCGCACTCTACGGCCTTTTCCTGCGCATGCAGGTCGGCCAGCACAGCTACTTTTTCTCCTACAGCTATCCGCGCTCGGAACGGCAGAAGGAACATCCCGAGGAACATGACGGAGAGGGATCGGTCGCGAGCTCGATCACCATCATCCTTATCGGCGTGGTCATCATCGGTGCGCTGGCCGAGTTCATGTCGGGCTTCATGAGCGAAGGCCTGCGGGATAGCGGTGCTCCCGTAGCCGTGACCGCCATCGTGGTTGCCGCCATCTCCGCCGCCCCGGAAATTTTGACGGCCTTGAGGGCGGCGCTCCACAACCGAATGCAGGCAACCGTCAACATCGCCATGGGCGCGTCTCTCTCGACGGTCATCCTCACCGTGCCGGTCATGGAAGCGATCGCGCTCTATACCGACCAGCCCTTCATCATGGCCATGTCGCCGGTCCAGACGGTCATGGTGGCGATCACGCTGATTGCCGCCGCCATCAACCTCAATGACGGCGAGACGAATGCCATCGAAGGCATGACCCATTTCATCCTCTTCGCCACCTTCATCATGCTGACAGCGATCGGACTTTGAATCTGAAATCAGCACCTTAACGCGACGAGCGGAATCATTTTTGCAGCGCGTTAAATCAGAACATCAGACAAACAAAAAGCCCGCCATCTCTGGCGGGCTTTTTTAATGCGGCTGATAGCCGATGATTACTTGCAGGCGCCGCAGAAGCGCTGGATGCGGCGGCAAGCTTCCTCGAGCAACTCTTCCGACGTCGCATAGGAGATGCGGAAGTTCGGGCCGAGGCCAAAGGCCGAACCATGAACGACGGCAACGCCTTCCGATTCCAGCAGTTCGGAAACGAAATCCTCGTCCGTCTCGATCACCTTGCCGGACGGGGCTGTCTTGCCGATGAGCCCGGCGCAGGACGGATAGACATAGAAGGCGCCTTCCGGCACCGGGCAGACGATGCCCTTGGCCTGGTTCAGCATGGAAACAACGAGATCACGGCGGCCTTCGAAGATCTTCTTGTTCTCTGGGATGAAGTCCTGAGTGCCGTTCAGCGCTTCGACGGCCGCCCACTGGGCGATCGAGGTCGCACCCGATGTCTGCTGACCCTGGATCATATCCATAGCCTTGATCAGCTGGATCGGGCCCGCCGCATAACCAATACGCCAGCCGGTCATCGCATAGGCCTTGGAGACGCCGTTCATCGTCAGCGTGCGGTCGTAGAGCTTCGGCTCGACTTCGACGGGCGTGACGAATTTGAAGTCACCATAGGTCAGGTGCTCGTACATGTCGTCCGTCAGCACCCAGACCTGCGGATGCTTCATCAGCACGTCCGTCAGCGCCTTCAGCTCGTCATGCGTATAGGCAGCGCCCGTCGGGTTGGACGGCGAATTGAAGATGAACCACTTGGTCTTAGGCGTGATCGCCTTTTCGAGATCGGCGGGCTGGAGCTTGAAATTATGCTCCTGGGTGGCCGAAACGAAAACCGGTGTGCCGCCGCAGAGCGCCACCATCTCGGGATAGGACACCCAGTAAGGCGCGGGGATCACGACTTCATCGCCGGGGTTGAGCGTCGCCATGAAGGCGTTGAACAGGATCTGCTTGCCGCCCGTGCCGACGATCGTCTGCTCCCAGGAATATTCCAGACCATTCTCGCGCTTGAATTTGGCGGCAATCGCCTTACGCAGTTCGGGGATACCGGACACCGGCGTGTATTTCGTCTCGCCGCGATTGATCGCGTCGATAGCGGCTTTCTTGATATTCTCGGGCGTATCGAAATCGGGCTCGCCGGCGCCAAGGCCGATCACGTCGCGTCCTTTTGCTTTCAGTTCGCGCGCTTTCTGAGAAACGGCGATGGTGGCTGAAGGCTTCACGCGGGAAAGGGCATCGGCAAGGAAAGCCATGATATCGGTCCTACAAGGTTGAAACGGGCAGAAGGCCGGGACCGGAGTTCTGCGCTAAGCTCTATGTCCAATGTATGACAGCATTTCAAGCGCAAAGGCGTGATGGTGGCGATGATTCTTATTGATCAATTGCCGCATCTGCGTCTGGAATTTTGAACCGAGCTTCGAAGAGACGCTGCAGGCGGCGGATCCAGGCTCACAGGAAGTTCAATCAGTTTCTGAAGTCGGCCCTGTTTTATTCCTTAAAATCAAGGTTATCGCGCGTTTACCATTTGCCACGAATAAGCCGCAACAAATGCCGCGGCATGCCGCAATTCGGTCGTGAGAGCGCCGAGATCAAACCGGTATTCTATCACCATCCGACATTGGTTATTGAGGGCATGCCATGTTTCTGGAAGACGAGCGCGCAGCGGGACGCCTGCGTGCAAGCCGAGTTTCTCTGTCGCTGATGGTGGCGGTCATCGCGTTTGCCAGCTGTGTCGTCGCGGCGTTCGGCCTCTTTTCAGTCGCCGAAGCAGGACCGGCCATGGCTTCCAGTTCGCTCCACGCTTCCTATGCCGACCAGAAGATTGCCGATGGCGTAGCAGTGCTTTTCGCCGCGTTGGTCGCCGCAAACGGGCTCGCCATCTGGCTGCGTCGCATTAAGGGCCTTGTCATCTGGGGAGGCCGGCGCGATGCCCGCTAAGCCGCAGCGTTCCAGCGGGACCGAGGAAGCCGATACGTTCGAGCCGCTGCCGACCTATATGGAACTTGCCATGGCCGCCGCGTCTGCCCACGACGCACTGCCTGCACCGCCACGACCCCGTCTCCCCGGGCTTTCGATCGTCGAGAAACTGGTCGCCGTCGGTATCGTTTGCCTCGCCTTCTACGGCATGGCGCTGATCGGCTGCGGACTTTTCCTGAAAGCTGAAGCAAAGCGCACCGGCTACTACATCACACAGCGGATAATGAGCGCGGAATTGCAACAGGCCGATTTCGATACCCGTTTCCCTCCTCGCGTAATCAACTGACCTGCTCTCATTCAATCCGAGAACACAAAACCGTTATGGAGCGCCGACTACGGTTGAAGCGCACCATGTCCCGCGCCACCTTCCCCTTAAACTGACGACGGGGGATTATGATGGACGCCATTTCGACTTTCCGTTTCGCCGCGCTGCTGGCAGGAGCCGCCGCTTTTGCAGGTCCAGCCCTTGCCCAGATCGGGGACATCGTCAGGACGCAGGAAGTTTCGGTTCGTGTCGAGAAACTCGCCGAAGGGCTGGAGCATCCCTGGGCAGTCGAGGTCCTGCCTGATGGCGGCTATATCGTCACGGAGCGGCCGGGGCGGCTGCGCATCATCCGCGACGGCAAGGTTTCCGATCCAATCGATGGCGTGCCAAAGGTGAGCGCCCGCGGCCAGGGCGGCCTGATGGATGTCGCGCTTGCCCCGGATTTCGCCACCAGCCGAAAGCTCTACCTGACCGCCGCAACTGCCAGCGACCGGGGCTCCGGCACCGAGGCTTTCAGCGCCACACTATCCTCAGATGAAAAGAGCCTCAAAAACGTCACGCCCATTTTCACCATGCGGCACTTTACCCGCGGGAACATCCAGTACGGCTCACGCATCGCGATCGCCCCCGACGGCTCGCTGTTCATCAGCGTCGGCGATCGGGGTGACCGCGACCGCTCGCAGGACTGGAAGGATGACGCCGGCTCCATCGTCCATCTCAACGCCGATGGCAGCATTCCCGCCAACAATCCCTTCAAGAATAGCAGCAAAGCCCTGCCGGAGATCTGGTCCAAGGGCCATCGCAACCCGCAGGGCATCACCTTCGACAGTGCCGACGGCAAGCTCTACACCGTCGAGCATGGGGCACGCGGCGGCGATGAGATCAACAATCCCGAACCCGGCAAGAATTACGGCTGGCCCATCATCACCTATGGCCGCGACTATTCCGGCGCCAAGATCGGCGAAGGCACCGCCAAGGAAGGCCTGGAGCAGCCCCTGCACTATTGGGATCCGTCGATCGCCCCGGGCGCTCTCGTCGTCTATCGCGGCAAGATGTTTCCGGAATGGAACGGCAATTTCATCGTCGCCGCCCTGAAGTTCCAGCTGCTGTCGCGCATGCAGCGGGATGCGAGCGGCGCCTTCACTGCCGAGGAGCGCATGTTCGAAGGCGATTACGGCCGCATCCGCGATGTGATCGTGGCCCCCGATGGCGCATTGCTGATGGTGACCGACGAGAATGACGGCGAATTGCTTCGGGTTTCCCGCGCCGCAGACCGGGCCGGCTAAAGCGAGTTCCGCAATTCCTTGCGGATCATGAATTTCAGCCCCGACCATGTTTCGTCGATAGCGCAGACCTTGACGTCGACGAGGCCTGTCGGCAGCAAAATCTCACGCAACGCGTCCTCGGTGATGCTGGTCGGCACCTTCGAGTTCTTCTTCGGCCAGGATATCCAGATCATGCCATCGGGCCTGACTACGCGGAATAGCGCCGCCGCCATCTCTTCCAACGCCACACGATGTGTTTCGAAGACGTGGATATAATCGAATTGCCGATCGGGGGCCGTCGGAAAGACGCGTTCGACCGTAGCGAAACCCTCGAACCGGCTGATCTCGGCCAACCCATCGGGAACATTGATGAGCAAGGCCGTTTGTCCTGGTTTAAGCCCCAGCTTCCTTGCGAGCGGCGTGCCGGAATATCCTGCCGTCATTGGCGCTTCCACACGAGCAGCCATGTTGCCGGACCGCCATCGGCCCTTGCATCGCACTCTTCCTTGATGCGCACTTCCTCGAGAACAAGGAGATCCGTGTTGCCAGGCTCTGCAACACGCCACGCATAATAGCTGCCGCAATCGCCCATGCCACGCCCCTTTACGAAGGAGGTGAAACGCCTCTCCATCGCATCGTAGCGGATGTTGAAAGCCGTATCGCCGGTCGTTTCTGAAAACTTCATCGGAAAGACCATTCGAGAAATCTGGCTGCCATAACCGCCATAGATCGCGAAAGGCATGTTGTAGGCGCCGGCCGGGCCGCAGGGCACGATGATCAGCCTCATCCCCTTCTCCTGAGTGACTTCGAAGGCGTCGCCATAGGCAAGGCGCCGCTCTTCGATATGACAATCGCCATCATCAGGCTCGATATCCGCCCGCACCGACTCCGGCATATGGGCAAAGAGCGAAATCAGCCGGACGGACGAGGAAGCCTCGGCTGAAGCGCTCTCAAGCCCCGCCAGAACGACTGATATCGCGGCGGCAATCAGTCGCCCCCTCATCTGCATGTCCTCCGAACCATTTGGGGAATCCTCATCCTTGCCGAAAAGAAATGCAACTGCTAACCCGCTGAGCATAACTCCCAGACGCTTCCCCACATCGAGGGTGAAAATGACGCGCATTCAGGCGAACCTTCTTCTATTGCTTGCAGCTGCCATCTGGGGCGGAGGCTTTGTCGCCCAGTCGACGGCAATGAAGGCGATCGGTCCCTTCTGGTTCATCGGGCTGCGCTTCGCCATTGCTGCACTTGCCACCCTGCCCTTCACACTCTTCGAAGCCCGCAGGGCAAAGATCGCGACCAGCCGCAGACATCTCGGTCTCTATCTTTTGATCGGACTGGCGCTCTTCGGCGGCGCGTCGACACAGCAGGTCGGCCTGCAGACGACGACCGTCACCAATTCCAGCTTCATCACCGGCCTCTATGTGATCTTCGTGCCGCTGATTGCCGTCTTCTTCCTGCGCCGCTCGCCGCACTGGATCATCTGGCCGGGCGCCATCATGGCCGTGTCCGGCATTTACATGCTGTCGGGCGGCCAGCTTTCGACCCTGACAGTGGGGGATCTGCTGACGGTCGTTTGCGCGATCTTCTGGTCGGTCCAGATCACGCTTGCCGGAACGACGGTTGGGGAAACGGGTCGGCCACTTGCCCTGTCCAGCGCCCAGTTTGCGGTCACGGCAGTCTGCGCGCTCATCATCGCCGCCATTTTCGAACCGATCAGCCTGTCAGATATCCGCGCGGCAGCACCCGAAATCCTCTATGTCGGCATCTTCTCTTCGGGGGTCGCCTTCGTGCTGCAGGTCGTCGCCCAGCGCTACACCACGCCGTCACAGGCGGCGATCTTCCTCTCCGCCGAAGCACTGTTCGGTGCCTCGCTCGCCGCACTTCTTTTGGGCGAGAGCATGCCGCCGCTCGGCTATATCGGTTGTGCGCTGATGTTTACCGCTATGCTTGTAGTCGAGCTCGTGCCCGAAATGACTCGCCGACGCTCGCAAACGGCCTGAACACGCGTCCATTTGTGGGGCGTTTGGTGCCATCTGAAATTTTTTTTAAGCAGGTGTTAAGACGCGCTAGCGTTGCATTTTTGGTAAAATCTGCCCGGAACTTATATTGCAGACGATATAAAACGTTAATCATTTGCTCCCGACGGAGGATTTTTTGCGTTCTTGCGAAAATAGGCCATATTTGCGGGTGTGTTCTTAGGGACACGTTAAAAAACTTTTGCTTGCCAAAATCCTTCAAACGCAGCACTCTTCGCGCGTTCGGGCATTTTGCGAGCATGGGAAGTCCTTAAGAATTTGCGAGCCGGAAACGCTAATATTCCGGTCAGCCGGTCCCAAAAAACAGCAGGCGTTAAGTCCTGTCTGGAACCGGCGGAGGTAGAGGGGACCTTTTTCTCACATTTCAAGATCTGCCTGCCAACGTCTTCGCAAGAAGGCAATAGCGTAATGCTGCCCGTGTGGATGGCGGGCGGAGACAAAAGGACCTGAGGCATGGCCGAGACTGGCACTGTAAAATTCTTTAATACCGACAAGGGCTTCGGCTTTATCAAGCCGGACAAAGGTGGCGCCGATATCTTCGTTCACATTTCTGCCGTTCAGGCTTCCGGTCTGGCCGGTCTGACGGAAAACCAGAAAGTAAGCTTCGACACGGAGCCGGATCGCCGCGGCAAGGGCCCGAAGGCCGTCAATCTGCAGATTTCAGGCTGAACCCTCGCATTGGCGTGGAATTCGAGTTGAAGCCCGGCAGCGATGCCGGGTTTTGTCGTTCAGACTCCATTCAGCATGACGCCGCTAGTTTCGGAACCATTGAGAAGGGACCGCTTCCGGTTCCCGATACTGGGATTTTACGCCATGAACAGGCTTGCAAAGACCATTCTTCTGACCGCAACCGCTGCCGCCCTCACCCTTTCGGCCATCGGCGAAGCCTCTGCAGGCGATCGCTACTGGCGTCATGGCCACGACCACGGCAACGATGCGCTGGTCGGTGGTGCTGTCGGCCTTGCCACTGGCCTGATCGTCGGCTCTGCCATCGCCAATGCCAATAATGGCCCGGTCTATGAAGAGCGCCGCTACATCGACCCGCCGGTCTATGAGCCGGAATATGCTCCGCCCCCGGTTTACCGCGCGCGTCCGGTCTACTCCGAACCCGTCTATTCCGAGCCGGTCTACGGCCGCCCCGTCTATGGTCGCCCAGTCAGCGCCATGGAACCCTGGAGCGCTCAATGGCAGCGCTATTGCTCTTATCGCTACCGCAGCTTCGATCCGCAGAGCGGCACCTATGTCGGCAATGACGGTCGCGAACACTTCTGCGTCGCAAGCTGATAGGCTGAAGATATTCTGACGAAAAGCGCCGCCACAGTGCGGCGCTTTTCTTTTGTCCACACCTCAGCCGGCCTTCTTCTCCCAGGGCATAGGCTTGGCACCTCCGTCCTGTTCAAAATCGGTCGACCGGCTGACGACGCGCCAGGCGCGATCGGCTTCCATTCGCGCAGCATCCGCCCTTTCCACGGCCGCGGCCGCGTCGCTGCCGAGCAACAGGCGTAGTGGCGGCGTATCGAGCGAGGCAATGTGCAGGACTACGGCGGCGGCCTTGGCCGGATCACCGGGTTGGCGGCCATTATAGTTGCGTTGGTAATCTGCCATGGCGCCAACCGTTTCGGCGTATTCCGGGCGGCCTTCGTAAATCGCCGTCGACGAGCCGGCGAAATCCGTGCGGAAACCGCCAGGCTCGATCACCGTTACCTTGATGCCGAGCGGCCCAACCTCCTTGGAGAGCACTTCGGAAAAGCCCTCGACACCCCATTTTGCCGCCGCATAGGGCGCACGCCCGACAGGACCGATCCTGCCGCCGACGGAGGAGAACTGGATGATGTGCCCTGCCCCCTGCCCGCGCATGACCGGGATCACCGCCTTGGTCATGATAACAGTGCCAAAGAGATTGGTCTCGATCTGCGCCCGGAAATCCGCAAGGCTGGTATCCTCGATCGGCGCGACATTGCCGTAACCGGCATTGTTGACCAGTACGTCGAGCCGGCCGAATGTTTCGACCGCGGTCTTTACCGCAGCCTCAGCCGCCACCTCATCGGTCACATCGAGCGGCAAAGCGAGAACGCGGGGGCCATGCGCATCGACGAGATCGGCAAGCTGGCCAGGATCGCGCGCCGTCGCGACCAGCTTGTCGCCGGCGTCAAGCACGGCATCTGCCAACGCCCGCCCGAGGCCGCGCGAACTTCCTGTAATCAACCAAACCTTCGACATCGGAAACCTCCTTTTCGGTTCCCGCTCCATTTAGGATCTATTGTTTCCAATAGAAAGAAGGTACCTTTGAGATCTATACACACCTGAAAGTAACTATGATGAAAGACGACATCTTCGATTTTTGCCGCAACATGAGCGACGAGCAGGATACGCGAGCCCGGCAGATGCTGGAGCGCGCCGCAGCCAAGTGGCCGCTGCGCGTCCTACACGTGCTTTCTGAAGCCGATGGCCCCTTGCGGTTTTCAAGGGTTCTGGAGCGGGTGGAGGATATCAGCCAGAAGGTGCTGACACAGACATTGCGCACGCTCGAAAGCGACGGCCTCGTCATCCGCACGCTCTATCCGCAGGTGCCGCCGCGCGTGGAATACGAGCTGACGCCGCTCGGCCGCGAACTGCTGACGCAGGTCGTCTCGCTCTGGCGCTGGATCGTCATCCACCTGAATGAATTCGACGCCCCCAAACCGGCTGCAAAAAGCTAGGCCGGAATACGCACCGTCGCTCTCAGCCCACCGAGCGGGCTGTCGCCAAGCGTGATATTGCCGCCGTGGCTGCGCGCGATATCCCTGACGATGGCAAGCCCGAGACCAGTGCCCGATGCATCGAGATTGCGCGCGCTATCCAGCCGGAAGAACGGCTTGAACACGTCCTCCCGGTACTTCTCCGGAATGCCGGGACCATTGTCATCGAAGACAATCGTCAGCCACTTCGCACCATGCTTGGCCTCGATATGGAGCGAGTCGGCATATCGCCTTGCATTCGAGGCGAGATTGGTCACAAGTCGCAGGAAGGCATTGGGGCGCACCGAGATATGGTCCTCGCCCTCGATGGAATAGGTCAACAGCTTGCCGTGCAGCTCGAAATCGATCTCCAGCTTCTCGAAGATCTCGCTGAGCTTCAGCTCGCCGACATCCTCCTCCACTTCGCCCTTGGCAAAGGCCATATAAGCCTCCAGCATGGTCTGCATGTCGTTGACGTCTTCGTTGAGCCCGGCAAGATCAGGGTTGTCCCCGGCAAGCGCCAGCTGCAGCTTGAAACGCGTCAGGATGGTTCTGAGGTCGTGGCTGACGCCAGAGAGCATCGCGGTGCGCTGCTCCATCTGCCGCTCGATACGTTCACGCATGAGAATGAAAGCAAGACCGGCGCGGCGAACTTCGTCAGCGCCGCGCGGATAGAAACTGTCGGCCTTCTGTCCCTTGCCGAAGTTTTCCGCCGCCCGCGCCAGATTGAGGATCGGCCGGATCTGGCCACGCAGGAACAGGATCGAGATCGCGATCAGCACGAGTGACGCGCCGACCATCCAGAGAATGAAGATATGCGTGTTCGATGCATAGGCCTGACTGCGTTTTGTGATCACACGCAGGATGCGGTTGTCGAGCTTGATGCGGATCTCGATGAGGTTGGAATTGCCGACGGTATCGATCCAGAACGGCCGGCGGATCTCCTCGGTGATCTCGTCGCTCAGGATGCCGTCGAGGATCGAGAAGAACGGCTTGATGCGCGGCGGCGGTAAATCTCCATCCGGCTCGATCGAAATCTGCAGGTTGAGTTGGTCGCGGGCAATGCGGGTTATATCGCTATAATCAGCGTCCTGCGGAAAGGTGTCGATGACCTCGATGATGGCGGCGATGTCGCGCGTCACGGCGAGCGACAGCCGCTCCGTCACCATCTGCCAGTGACGCTCCATGAAAACGGCGGCAACGACCGACTGCAGGAGCACCATCGGAATGATGATGATGAGCAGCGAACGCGTATAGAGGCCCGTCGGCAATCGCCGGCGCAGCCAGCGCACGAACCAGCGCCAGCCGGGCGCAGGAGAGCGGTCTTCCCGCCGCAAGCTGTCGAATGTCACCATTTGCGCCGGTCCCGAACCCGTCGTTTCAGTCGATGCTCAGCCTGTATCCGATACCGCGCACTGTCTGCAGCCAGACCGGATTGGCAGGATCATCCTCGATCTTGCGGCGCAGACGGTTGATCTGCACGTCAATGGTACGTTCGCCGACTTCCGCATCGTCTCCGATCAGCTCGTGCCGCGGGATCGTGTCGCCGGCCCGGCGGGCAAAAAGCAGCATGATCTCCTGCTCGCGATCCGTCAGGCGGATCACCTCCGCAGCCTTCTTCAGCTCCTTGCGTGTCAGCGAGAAGGTGTAAGGCCCGAACATGATCTGCTCGATCTTCGGCGTATCCCCGCCGCTGTTGCGCCGCAGGATATTGTTGACGCGCAGGACGAGTTCGCGCGGATCGAAAGGCTTGGGAAGATAATCGTCGGCGCCGGCTTCAAGCCCGGCAATACGGCTGTCGGATTCGGCAAGCGCCGTCAGCATGATGATCGGCACGTTCTTCACGGCCCTGAGCCCACGCGTCACCTCGATGCCGGATTCGCCCGGCATCATCACGTCCATGATGATGAGGTCGAAATCGAGCCCCGCCAGCTTGCGCTGCGCCTCCGCCCCGTCAGAGGCAATGGTCACGCGAAAACCGTTTTCCGTCAGGTAGCGGTTCAGCAACGCGCGGATACGGGTATCGTCGTCGACGACGAGAAGATGCGCCGCGTCATCGGAAATGCCTGTCTTGACCGCCATTCAATCCGCCTTCTGTCTGTCTCGCATGCCTCTGAGGAATGCCTTTACGCCCTCCCGCGCCTCCGGGGTAGCTCCCTCGAATGCCCGTTCAATACGGCGTGATTGCGGCTCGGCGAGCGCCAGTGCCAGCTCCCTGCCCGATTTGGTGGGATAGAGCTTGCGCTGCCGGCGATCCTCCGGGCCTGCCACCTGCCGAATATAGCCTGAATCGATCAGTTGTTTCAGCACTCTTGCAAGGCTCTGCTTGGTGATCTTCAGCGTATCGAGCAGATCGGCGACCGTCATGCCCGGATTTCGGTTGACGAAGTGCACGACGCGGTGATGCGCCCGCCCAAAACCGCTCTTTTCGAGAATGGCGTCAGGATCGGATACGAAGTCGCGATAAGCGAAGAAGAACAGCTCGATGATCTCGAAATCGATGATCCCGACATCTTCCATCGGCGTGGCCAGCGGCTCAGGTTTGCCTGCTTTCGAGCTGGTCTGTCGTGGCACTCGGCATTTCCTCTCTTTTGGCACAAGCCTTGCGAAACTTCCGCAGAATATGTCAGCTTTATTGACGTATTTTGCGTCGCCGCTAGCTTCCCCGAACGTTGCGGGAGCCTCCGCGCGGACTGTTCTTTCCCCGGAAACTAAAGCCCGCCCGGCAAATCTCCAACGCAACGCGCAATTTCCCCTTGCGCCAGTGGATAGAACGTAATGGGGACAACAATCAACAGACATGGCGCAAACGCGCCAGAGGAGGCAAGGATGGTTTCAGTTC
The DNA here is from genome assembly GCF_000281145.1 of Rhizobium sp. CF142. NCBI lineage: Bacteria > Pseudomonadati > Pseudomonadota > Alphaproteobacteria > Hyphomicrobiales > Rhizobiaceae > Rhizobium > Rhizobium sp. CF142. The sequence goes on from NZ_AJWE01000114.1 coordinate 164,230, forward strand.
CCGGAAGCTTACGTCCGGCCGATCGCACGACGCGCGGGCGTGAGATGATGAGCGTTTCCGCCCAGGCGAACCGCATCAACGTGGCGAGGGCGCCAATACTGTCTTCGTCGAGGATAGCGTCATTCATACGCTGACCGCGTATTGCTTCCTGAACGGCATCACCCACCGGACGGTGATTGAGCTTGCCAAACGCCGTGGCGTTGACGTCGTCGAACGAGCACTCCTCCCGGAAGAGCTGAGCAGCTTCTCCGGACGCTGCCAGACCGGTTCGACAACGGAAGTTACTCCCGTGTCTGAAATCGGTCCGTATTGCGTCACGCCGGCGACGATCGCCGAAACGCTGATGAACGACTACAGGAAGGAAGTCTCTTCGGCCGCTGCTATCGCCGCAGAACAAACCATCAACCGATCATGCCACCCGGCCAGGCGCGTGCGTCTGCCGGGCCGTTTCGTTATCCACCGTCCAGCGCGTCCGAGCCTTCAGCGTGCCTTGGCCATGACCAGCCCGGCGACCGTCGAAAGGATGCCGCCACCGATCAATCCGCCAATGCCGTCGGCAATCAGCCCGGTCATTGCTGCTTCCCCGCCGACCATGCTGAGCAGCATGCCGCCGCCAATGCCGCCGATGGCGCCCGCAATCGTGCGCGCAACGACATTGATCGCCTGCTGTTTCAGCGCAGCACTTGCGACATTGCCGCCGACTGCGCCTGCAACCAGTTGTGTGATGAGCGGAAGTAGCGCTTCCATGATTTTCTCCTCTGGCGATCTCCCCGATCGCCGACTCATGCCATCACCTAATGACATGTTAGAATATTATCATATTTACGAGGAGAAGTAGAGGATTCTGGCAACCCATGCGAGAGCTCTGAGTATCCGTCACGGAGGGGAGAAAGGCGGCAGCATGGCCGCCTTTCCAAGAGCTTATCGATAGACATAGACGATGCGGCGCGTGCCCGGGTCGACCAGCACCGGCTGATCGTTGATGCGGACATAGCGATACTGGTAATCCGGAATCGTCTCGAATGTCACGTCTGCAGGTACTTCGGCACCGACGACCACATCACCGCCAAGCCGCACGGCCTGCCCCGGCGTGGTGTCGATATAGGTGCGGACTTCCTCCGGCGGCGTAATCGCCTCGACCGAGCCGACCGGACCGATCAGCTCATCACCAGGTGCGGGCATCGGCTCCGCCGGCACGACGCTGGAGGTCGCCTCATAGGTCACCATAGGCACGCCGAGGTCGTCGCGATGCTGCTCGACGATGACGGGCGAGCCGCCCTGATCGACCTGCAGATATTCGGCATAGACCCAGCCGCGCACGCCGTCTACATCGACCCGGCACCAGCGGCTGCCTTCGATGCAGCCGTCGAGAACGGCGGTCGAGCCGCGCGTGGCAAGGCCAACGGAGGGATATTGCGGGCCGGGGCCGGAGCGGATGTTCAGGTCGTTGATGGACGTCGCCACCATCTCCGCCTGAGCAAGGCCGGCACTCGCAGCCAGAAAGACGCCAGCCAGCAGAAGGTTTCTCTTCAAGGTCATTCTAAGGTCTCCTTGTTGCGATGGGCTGAGAACGCACGGGTTGCGTGGTTGTTCCGCCGCGGCCGGCATGGCTGAAGAATGGCACAAAGAAGGCTGCAGCAAGCATCTGAAATCGCTTCAAAATTCACTTGGACGCAGCGCCGAACCGCTCCCCGCAAGCCGATAAATTCCTGTTGCAGCCTGTCATTTTCGCGTGAGCCGGCCGAAAATTCCGGCTGCCTTCGGCCGCGTTTGCGCCTATAGAGACAGGCAATTGAAAGACGCGAAGCGAGGCATTCATGGGCATGCTCCAGGCCGGCATCATTCCGGTAACCCCCTTCCAGCAGAACTGCACCATTCTCTTCGATCCAGATACGAAGGAAGGCGTGGTCGTCGATCCCGGCGGCGATGTCTCGGTCATTTCGGGCGTGATCGAAGAGCACGGCTTCAAGATCAAGGAAATCTGGCTCACCCACGGTCATCTGGACCACGCAGGCGGCGCCAAGGAGCTCAAGGAAAAGCTCGGGGTCGATATCGTCGGCCCGCATGAGGACGACCTGCCGCTCCTGCAGCGCATCGAAACCCAAGCCGAGAAATATGGCATACAGGGCCTGCAGAACGTCATGCCCGACCGCTGGCTGAAGGATGGCGACAAGATCTCCTTCGGCTCTCACGAATTCGAGGTCTATCACACGCCGGGCCATGCGCCGGGCCACGTCATCTATTTCAACCGCGCCCAGAAATTTGCCCATCTCGGCGATGTGCTCTTCAACGGCTCGATCGGCCGCACCGACCTGCCCGGTGGCAATCATCGCCAGCTTCTCGATTCCATCAGGGACAAGGTGCTGCCGCTCGGCGACGATGTCGGCTTCATCTGCGGCCACGGCCCGGGCAGCCGCATCGGTGACGAACGCCGTGAGAACCCCTTCCTGCGGGAGATCTGAACATGAAACATATGAGCTGGCTGAACCCGCCACCATTCTTCGAGGAACGTGACTGTGCGCTCCATGTCCGCTCCGGCGAAAAGACCGATTTCTGGCAGGGCACCTATTACGGCTTCCACCGCGACGACGGCCACTTCCTGCATGAAAGCCGCAAGGGTGACTTCACCGCCGAAGTCACCTTCTCCGGCAATTATGAAGCGCTCTACGATCAGGCCGGCCTAATGATCCGCGCTGATGAGAAGCATTGGGTGAAATGCGGCATCGAATATACCGATGGGGCCAGGCATTTCAGCACCGTGGTCACCAACGGCAATTCCGACTGGTCGGCCTTCCGCATCGGCCATGACTTTGATGCCATCTCTGTACGCGCCACCCGCAATGGCGATGCCCTGTTCATCCAATACAGCACCGACACCATGGACGAATGGCGCATGGCCCGCCTCGCCTGGTTCGATCCAGCTTTCGAAGAGGTGCAAGTCGGCCCCGTCTTCTGCTCGCCGCAACGCGCCGGCTTCGAAGCCGTCTTCCACGATTTCACATTGAGCGATCCGCTCTCGCGCGACATTCACTGAGCCTGTTTGCCATAAAGTCAGCCGGAAACGCGCTTCGGCGAAGACCAGATCATCTATGCAGTCGTGAAAGGCAGCTGACCGGCCTGGCCGGCCTACATCAGCTTCTGGCCGTTCGGCACCGGCCGCTCGACAGCCGCAAGGACGATATCGCCTTTCTCATCGGCAAAACCGAGCGTCAGCACTTCCGAGCGGAACGGGCCAATCTGGCGCGGCGGAAAATTGACGACGGCGAGCACCTGTCGCCCGACGAGCCGCTCCGGCGAATAATGAACCGTGATCTGCGCCGAAGATTTCTTGACGCCGATCTCGGTGCCGAAATCGATGAGCAGCTTGATCGCCGGCTTTCGCGCTTCCGGAAAGGGATTTGCCTCGATGATGGTCCCGACACGGATATCCACACGCTCGAAATCAGCAAAAGTGATCTCTTCAGCCATAACAGTCTTTCTCAGCCGGCGAGCTCTTCGGCGCGCTTGCGGGCAGCCGCAAGCGCCTCGTCGAACAGCGGCTGCATGCCATCTTCAGCCATCAATACAGAAAGTGCAGCCGCAGTCGTGCCGCCCGGCGAGGTGACGTTCTGGCGGAGGCGCGCAGCGTCGTCGGGGGACTGGTGCAGCAGCTCACCAGCCCCCGCGACAGTTTCCCGCGCAAGACGCATGGCAAGGTCCGCCTGCAGGCCAAGTTTACGGCCCGCTTCTGCCATACATTCGACGAGATAAAACACATAAGCAGGCCCGCTGCCCGACAGCGCCGTCACGGAATCGATATCGGATTCGGAAGGCACCCACTCGACCGGGCCGGACACACGAAGAAGAGCATTGACGCCGTCGCGCTGCTCGGCGCTGACACGCGCATTGGCATAGGCGCCGGTCACACCGCGCCCGACCATGGCAGGCGTGTTCGGCATGGCGCGCACCATGGCCGCCTCGCCGAGATGCTTTTCGAGGAAGGCGAGCGTCTTGCCGGCAGCGACCGAAACCACCACCGTCTGAGGCCCTACGACACTCTTGACCGCCGGAAGCACGGCTTCCATCACCTGCGGCTTCACGGCAAGGAACAGGACCCCGGCCTTGAGACCGGCGGGAGCGGTCGTGACATGGGAGGCACCCGCATCGGCAATGGTGGCCAGCATGGCCGGCGATGGGCCGGGATCGACCACGACCACGGCAGAGCCCGGAACGCCGCTCTTCAGCCAGCCGGAGAGCATCGCTCCGCCCATATTGCCGGCACCGACGAGAACGACCGGATTGGCAGCGGAAAAGGCATTCGCAGGCATGTTTTACGCCTCACCGACGGTTTCAAACAGGACCGCTTCCATCGCCTTGTTGGCTTCCATACCGGACCAGACGACGAACTGGAAAGCTTGATAATAAGCTTCGCAGGTATCGAGCGCGCTGGAAAGCAGAACTTCCACCTGACGGTTGGTGGGCTCGGCCCCACCGGCAAGCAGCAGCGACTGGCGGAAGATGACGACATCTTCCTGCCGCCACAGGTCGAAATGACCCATCAGCACCTGGCCGTTGATCGCCGAGAGCAGCTTCACTACCTCGTTGACCCTGATTTCGGGAACCTTGATGTCGAAGGCGCAGCCAAGATGCAGCGCTTCGAATTCCTCCATCCACGAGAAGGAGACGTGATAGTCGGCCCAGCGACCTTCGACCGTCATCGCGATCTCGTCTTCGCCGGAGCGCTCGAAGGCCCAGTCATTGTTTGAAGCCACGTACTCGATCATATCGACCGGGTTCGACTGGCGTTCGACTTCCAATTCCATAAGGCTCATGCAGCACCTTCTTGACCGGAATGAATGCGGCCTAACTTCGTGAAAAACACAAAACGAGACACACGCAATACCGGAAACAACCACTGGGGATGATCGTTGAACCGCTGCCAGACTAACGCAGTGAACCTGCCCGGAGCTTACCATTCGCTTCGAATCATCATTTAAAATCAGTCTATAATGCCCCTCGCACCCTGCCAGCCCCCTTCACGGAAATTTGGCCGGACCTGCTGTGGAAAGCACTTATGGAATCAAATTCAGCGGGGGAGGTAAAAGACTCTGCCCATTGGCTTTTTTGGCAGTGTCCACAGGTGAAAAATCACACCCGATTTTTTTATCCAAGATGCGGCATGTAACATATGGGCCACGCCGCACCTTATACAGCATCTTCTTTAAGCTGATATCACTTGCCCTTTGCGGCGAGCTTGGTTTCGAGCGCAGCGATACGGGCTGCGAGCGCCTCGTTTTCGTCACGGGCCTTGATCGCCATTTCACGCACGGCTTCGAATTCCTCGCGCTTGACGACATCCATGCTGTTCAGCCAGCGCTCGGCATGAGCGTTGAAGGCGGTCTCGACCTCCTTGCGCACACCCTGCGCGGCACCTGCCGCATCAGTCATCAGCTTGGCGAATTCATCCATGATGCGGTTCGTTCCGGTCGTCATGGCGTATTTCTCCCTTCGCACGACGTGAATGTCAGGCCTTGCGGCCACTGAAATGGAGGTAGGGCTTCGCCGTTAAGGATGCAAGCGCTTTGCACGGGATAAGCCCTTGCGCACGGGGCCGTGACGAACAATGCACTTGACCGCCAAAGATCGCAGCGCCATGTTCCGCGCATCTTAACGGGTGGGAAAACCTTGCCGATAGCTGCTGATCTTCTTGCTATAATGCCTTTCCCTAATATCGACCCGATCGCTTTTTCGATCGGCCCGCTGGCGATTCATTGGTATGGCCTGGCCTATGTTGCCGGCATCCTGCTCGGCTGGGCCTATGCCCGCCGCATTGCTGCAAACGACGCACTCTGGCCGAACAATACATCGCCCATATCAAGGGCCCAGCTCGACGACTTCATTGTCTGGGCAGCCCTCGGCATCGTCCTCGGCGGCCGCATCGGCTACATCCTCTTCTACGATCTCGGCGCCATCATCGAAAATCCGATCCGCGCCGTGCAGATCTGGAACGGCGGCATGTCCTTCCATGGCGGCCTGACCGGCACGACGATCGCCATGATCCTCTTTGCCCGCCGCAACCGCATCCCGATCTGGAACCTCTTCGATATCGTTGCGACGGTGGTGCCCTGCGGCCTGTTCTTCGGCCGCATCGCCAATTTCATCAACGGCGAGCTCTGGGGCAGGCTGACGGACGTGCCCTGGGCAGTCGTCTTCCCAACTGGCGGCCCCTTCGCCCGCCATCCGAGCCAGCTCTACGAAGCAGGCCTCGAAGGCATCGTCCTGCTGCTCGTCCTTGCCGCCCTCGTCTACGGCGCCAAGGCCCTGAAGAGCCCCGGCCTCATCACCGGCGTCTTCGTCTGCGGCTACGCACTGTCGCGCATCTTCGTGGAATTCTTCCGCGAGCCGGATGCGCAGCTCGGCTATCTGCTCGGAACGAACTGGCTGACCATGGGCATGGTCCTGTCCTTCCCGATGATCCTTCTCGGCCTTTGGGCGATCTTCCGCGCCCGCCGTCAGGCTGCTGCGTTGCAGCACTGAAGCTACCGGAACTGCTGCCATGACCACCGCTTTAAGCGAAAAGATCAAGACGATCATTCAGGCAAACGGGCCGATCAGCGTCACCGACTATTTCTCGCTGTGCCTTGCCGATCCCGAACACGGCTATTACCGCACCCGCGAACCCTTCGGCCGCTCCGGCGATTTCGTCACCGCGCCCGAAGTCAGCCAGCTCTTCGGCGAAATGATCGGCGTCTTCGTCGTGCACGCCTGGCAGCGCCATTCGACACCGGCCGGCGTCCGCCTCGTCGAAATCGGCCCCGGCCGCGGCACGATGATGGCGGACATGCTGCGCGTGATCTCGCGCATCGCCCCGCCGCTCTTCGACAACATGACGGTCCATCTCGTCGAGACCAGCGAACGCCTGCGCGGTGTCCAAGGCCAGACGCTGGAAGACTATGAGGGCAAGATCAGCTGGCATGGCGGCTTCGACGAAGTGCCGCCAGGCTTCACGCTGATCGTCGCCAACGAGCTCTTCGACGCGATCCCGATCCGCCAGTTCGTGCGTACACCGACCGGCTTCCGCGAACGTATGGTCGGCCTCGACGCGGATGGAGAACTGATGTTTGCGGCCGGCGTTGCCGGCATCGATTCGTCCGTGCTGCCAGAGCCTGCGCAGAACGTACCTGCTGGGACGCTGTTCGAGATCTCGCCCGCCCGCCAGGCGGTCATGAGCGCCATCTGCGAAAGGCTGCGGATCTTCAGCGGCACGGCGCTCGCCATCGACTACGGGCATCTCGTCACCGGCTTCGGCGATACGCTGCAGGCCGTGCGCATGCACGAATTCGATCCGCCGCTTGCCCATCCCGGCGAAGCAGACCTCACAAGCCACGTCGATTTCCAGCAGCTGGCGGAGACGGCAGCCTCTGCCGGCGTGCACATTAACGGCGCGCTGCACCAGGGCGATTTCCTGACCGGCCTTGGCATTCTCGAGCGCGCCGCAGCCCTCGGCCGCGACCGCGAGCCGAACACCCAGCAGATCATACAGAGCGCGGTCGACCGGCTTGCCGGGGCAGGTGAAGGCCGCATGGGCGAACTCTTCAAGGTGCTCGCTGTCTCCTATCCGGCGATCGACCTGATGCCATTCCGTCCGGTGGATTGACAGCCAGCCTTACGCTCGCCAACATCCGCCGCAAAATGGCACCGCTTCGCCGGACGATGTCCGGCCAGGATGACGTCGATCCCTCTCCAAAAGTCCCGGAATATCAGATGACAGACGCGACCTCTCCCGCACCGATCCAAAGCGCGCTGCTGAACGAAACGGCCGGCGGCGCGATCCGCCACGGCTATTTCACCCGCGCAGGCGGCGTTTCGCAGGGCATCTATCGCGGCCTCAATGTCGGCCTCGGCTCGAATGACGACCGCGAAAATGTGCAGGAGAACCGCAGACGCGTCGCCGCCTGGTTCGACCTGCCGATAGAGCGACTGGCAACTGTCCATCAGGTCCATTCGCCTGACGTCGTTATCATCGGGCGGGACTATGACGGCGACCGGCCGCCGGCTGATGCGATGGTCACGGCAACGCCTGGTATCGCGCTTGGTGTGCTTGCAGCCGATTGTGGCCCGATCCTTTTCGCCGATCCTGAAAACCACGTCATCGGCGCAGCCCATGCCGGCTGGAAGGGCGCTCTGACAGGTGTGCTTGAAAACACCATCGATGCCATGGAGGCCCTTGGTGCCGACAAGGACAACATCGTTGCCTGCCTCGGCCCCTCGATCAGCCAGGCAAGCTATGAGGTCGGTCCGGAATTCGTCGAGCGCTTCCTTGCCTATGATCCGACCTATGAGCGCTACTTCATCCCCTCCCCGACAGCGGGTCACGCCATGTTCGACTTGCAGGGACTGACCGTCGATCGGCTGAAAAACGCGGGCGTGCGTGCCGAAAGCCTCGGTCTCTGCACTTATCCCGATAGCGAGCGCTTTTTTTCCTATCGGCGGACCACACATAAAAAGGAGCCGGATTACGGCCGCCAGATTTCGGCGATCAGCATCAGGGAGATGTAAGCAGCATGGCACTTCATTTCGAACGGGCTGAATTCGCAAGCCGGCTTGCCCGCTTGACCGACAAGATGAAGGAAGAAAAGCTCGATGCCCTGCTGCTGTTCGCGCAGGAGAGCATGTACTGGCTGACCGGCTACGACACGTTCGGCTACTGCTTCTTCCAGACGCTGGTCGTCAAGGCTGACGGCACAATGACGCTCCTCACCCGCTCGGCCGACCTGCGTCAGGCCCGGCACACCTCTGTTATCGAGGACATCCATGTCTGGGTCGACCGCGTCAATGCCGATCCGACGATGGACCTCAAGAACCTGCTGGTCGAAATGGATCTGCTCGGCGCCCGCATCGGCGTCGAATACGACACGCATGGCATGACCGGCCATGTCGCCCGGCTGCTTGACGCGCAGCTGACCACCTTCGGCCAGATCAGCGATGCCTCCTACCTCGTCAGCCGCCTGCGCCTCATCAAGAGCCCGACCGAGGTCGCCTATGTCGAGCATGCCGCTGTGCTGGCAGACGATGCGCTGGACGCAGCGATCCGCCTGACCAAGCCTGACGCCGATGAGGCCGATATCCTCGCCGCCATGCAGGGCGCGATCTTCTCCGGCGGCGGCGACTATCCGGCCAACGAGTTCATCATCGGCTCCGGTGCGGATGCACTGCTCTGCCGCTACAAGGCCGGCCGCCGCAAGCTCGACGCCAATGATCAGCTGACTCTCGAATGGGCTGGCGTTTACGCGCATTATCATGCCGCCATGATGCGCACGATCGTCATCGGCGAGCCGACGCACCGCCACCGAGAACTCTACAATGCCTGCCTCGAAACGATCCATGCGATCGAGACCGTGCTGAAGCCTGGCCATACCTTCGGCGATGTTTTCGACATGCATGCCAGGATCATGGACGAGCGCGGCCTCGCTCGCCATCGCCTGAATGCCTGTGGCTACTCGCTCGGCGCGCGCTTCTCGCCGTCCTGGATGGAGCACCAGATGTTCCACGCCGGCAATCCGCAGCCGATCGAGCCGAGCATGTCGCTCTTCGTGCACATGATCATTGCCGATTCCGACACAGGCACAGCCATGACCCTCGGACAGACCTATCTGACGACAGGTGAAGCCCCGCGTGCACTTTCGCGCCATCCGCTGGATTTCATCGGGGTCTAACCTCCGCAATCACCGGCAAAAATCCGGAATTGACAGACAGGTCCCCCCACCCCCATAAATTCGCACGGGGCTGATGCGATTGTGGGAAGGACGAACCGAGGGATGACGCGAGTTGCGACTGCGCCCACGCTCCTGATCTGTCTTGCCTTGCTTTCTGCTTGCAACACGACCGATGCGTTGACGCTCACGCCGCCGATGGAAATCGGCGACTCTTCGATGAGTCAGCGCTCATCCACACCGGTGACGCAGAGCGAAGCCGAGCGTATGGCCGGAGCGCCGCAACGGACCTTCCCGGCGGCACCCCGCCGGAACGGCTATACGCCAGCCTACAGCGAGCAGACCTATCCGACCCAGCCGAACTACCAAGCGCAGGCCTACCGGCCCGGCACCGGCGCTCCGCCGACGACCATGCAGGCCCAGGCCGATGCGCTTTCCCGTGACGGCTCTTCGCCCGCTGCCTCCGGACCGATCGAAGGCCAATCACTGGCGCCACCATCCGCCGCCACCGGGCAACCGGCACCGCAGCAGCCGACGCAAACGGCAGCGCTTGATCCTTCGGTTTCCTCATCGACCTCGGTACGCGGCAACACAGTGCGCTTCCTGCCCATCATCGGTGCGCCCGTACAGGCCGTCACCCCGCTGTCCCGCCAGCTTGGCGCGGAGGCCCGTGCTCATGGCCTTGCCATCAAGAGCTCCAACGATACCAGCAGCGACTATATTCTGAAGGGCTACCTCTCCGCTTTCAGCGACGAGGGCAAGGTCACCGTGGTCTATGTCTGGGACGTGCTTGACAATGCCGGCGCTCGCCTGCACCGCATTCAGGGACAGGAAAGCGTGCCGACGGCGGCGACCGATCCCTGGGCCGGCGTGCCCGCCTCCGTGATGCAGCAGATCGCCTCAAAGACGATCACCGAGTTCACATCCTGGCGGCAAAGCCAGGGCGGTTAGTCACAAGCTTTTTATAAATATAAAAGTATGTGACGCCTTAGCCCTTGCATTCACCGGGAAGCTGGCTAAAAAGCGCGGCTATCAGCGCATAACAGGCGGACCAAGATGAAGGTTTTCGCAGGCAATTCGAACCGGCAACTCGCCGAAGCGATCTGCAACTATCTCAATGTTCCCTTAGGGAAAGCCAGTGTCCGAAGGTTTGCCGATCAGGAAATCTTCGTGGAGATCCAGGAAAATGTGCGCGGTGAGGACGTTTTCCTCGTGCAGCCGACCGCCTTTCCCGCCAACGACCACCTGATGGAACTGCTGATCATGATCGACGCGATGCGTCGCTCGTCAGCCCGCCGCATCACGGCCGTGCTTCCTTATTTCGGTTATGCCCGTCAGGACCGCCGCGCCTCCGGCCGCACGCCGATCTCCGCCAAGCTGGTCGCAAACCTGATTACCGAAGCTGGCGCCGACCGCGTCATGACGCTCGATCTCCATGCCGGGCAGATCCAGGGCTTCTTCGATATACCCACAGACAATCTCTTCGCTCTTCCCGTGCTGACGCGCGACATCAAGAGCCACTATGACCTCAGCAACGTCATGGTCGTCTCGCCTGACGTCGGCGGCGTGGTGCGTGCGCGCGCGCTCGCCAAACGGCTGGACTGTCTTCTGGCCATCGTCGACAAACGTCGCGATCGGCCGGGTGAATCCGAAGTCATGAACATCATCGGCGACATCACCGGCAAGGACTGCCTGCTGATCGACGACATCGTCGATTCCGGCGGCACGCTCTGCAACGCGGCCGACGCCATGCTCGCCAAGGGTGCCTCCAGCGTCACCGCCTATATCACCCACGGCGTCCTCTCCGGCGGCGCGGTCACCCGCGTGACCTCCTCGAAGCTGCGCGAACTCGTGATCACGGATTCCATCCAGCCGACCACGGCCGTGCTCTCGGCCCACAATATCCGCGTCGTGACGACAGCACCGCTGATCGGCGAAGCCATCAGCCGAACGGCCCAGGAAGAGTCCGTCTCCAGCCTCTTCGACTAAAAGAGCCGGCATTCGACCGGCTCTTTTGATCTTCGAACTGCAGTTCCCTGACGTCTACCGCTGATCCGAGCTGGATGGTCCTCTCAGAGATTGACCATTAATGGTCGCTGTGCCGTCCGAACTGTTGGTGTCAGCAAAGCCTTTGGCCATAATCATCCCAAAGCCGACCCGGCTGAGATCAGGTGCCTTTCTTGTGAACTCCTGAGCGGCAGCAATCGATTTTCCGACCAATGTCCCTGTGACACCAGACGCAAAAAGCCGGCGCGAGGCCGGCTCCTTTCGTTTCAGGCCGCAGTTCAGAGCACTTATTGTGGCTGACCACCCTGCTCCGGTTCCTGCCCTTGCTCTTGTTCGGGCTCCTGCCCCTGATCCTGGTCCTCTTCCTGACCATCCGGCCCCTTGATCTGCTGGCCGTTGATCGCCACGGAGCCGTCGCCGGCGACGCTGATATCCCAGCGCGAGCGGCCATCCGGGTCCGTCTTGGCAAAGCCCTTGGCCATCATCATGCCGAAGGAGACCTGCTGGAGGTTCGGATCGCTCTTGGCAAGCTCCTGGATGGCAGCGATCGACTTGTCGAGATCCCGCGCCAAAATCGAAGCTTGGAGCGAATAATCCTTCTGCGTATCGACGCGGCCCTGCAGCTTGCCGGTGACGTCGATATCATAGACATCCGAGACAGCGGTGAACTTCGGCAGGTCGACGACGACGACGCCGTCGTGGAAGAGCTTCTCGGCAGCCAGCTTGCCGCTTTCTTCCGAATTGTTGCCAGACGAGAAATCGATCTTCATGAACTCGTCGCCGAAAGCGGCGAAATCCATGTCCGGCACGGCGATCTGAATATCGATGCTCTTCGGCAGGAAGGCATGGTAGCTCGCCGGCACGACCGGGCTGTCGAGCGTGACCTCCTGGGCATTCATCCCGAAGGCAAATCGGACCGCATCGCTCGGCCCGTCGACCGAGAAATTATAGCCGAAGGCCTTGGCGCCGCCACTTCCGGCGACGGTGCCGACTGCCAGATTATTGACCGTGATCGTTTCGTTGGCCGAGGAGAACAGCGGAAAGGATGCCTTGAGGACGGACTTCAGCTTTTCGCCGTCTTCCTTGCTGAGCTCCTTCTCATCCACATGGTCAAGGATAAAGAATACGATATCGCGAATTTCCTTCGCCGGCAGGCTGGCCACATCGGCATTGAAGTCGATCGAATCCGCCTTGATGGTGACCGGCGGCGTCTGCGCGCTGGTAACCGTCTCCGACAGCGCGGTAAACGCGCCGTTCGCCTTGAAGTCCAACCGGCCATTGCCGCTGGCGCTGTCAGTCGAATCGAGCCTGTAGTTCATGCCGGCAAAGCTCGCATCGACCTGATCGGCATCGGACTTCGACGTGAGGTGGATATCGCTGGCCTTGAAATCGCCGGAACGCAGATAGGCGATCGCCGGATCGAAGACGCCGTTATAGACCATCGAGGCAATGGAATAAGTGAAATCGGTGCTCTTGTCGTCCGGCCCCTTGACGTTGCCGGAGATGTTGAAGCTGTTGTTGCCTTCGAGATTCCAGAGCCCGCTGTCGAGCGGTGTGGCGAAGACCGACCAGGGCGTCAGCCCGTTCACCACGTACTTGGTCGTATCCACTTTCGAAAGCAGCTTGGCAAGATCGTAGATAACCTCATAGCGGGTACCCGCCGGGTTGACGGTCACGAAACCGCTCTTTGCGAAATCCTCAGGCAGGAAGCCCGTCAGGCTGTCGCGAAGCTTGTTCGCTCCATCCTGATTGATCTCAGCCCCTTGCGCTGCCCCGAACAGCGATAAGGCAACAAGGCTCGTTGTCGTGACAAGTTTGAGACGCATTCACATTCTCCTCAGCCGCTTTGGATGCCGGCATAGGAAGATCGGATAGCTTCCGGTGTCAACCCAGCACGTTACGGCAAATGTTATTTTGCGATCACGGCTGAGAGTGAACATATCCTGTCGGGCACTGCCGCATACGAAGGCCCTCGATTCTGATCTCGCTTTGCGTCAGGCCGCAGTATTGAGCGTAACCGATTGTTGTTCCATTCGCGCCGGGCGACCGAAATAGTAGCCCTGGGCCTCGTCACAGCCTTCGGATGTCAATAGTTCGAGCTGGCTCAGCGTTTCGACGCCTTCAGCAAGCACGGGGATCGAGAGGCCGCGTCCCAGCGCCAGGATGGAGCGAATGACCGCCTTTGCTTCCTGACTGGTCTCGACTTCGTTCATGAAGCTGCGATCGAGCTTGATCTTGTCGAAGGGGAACGAGCGAAGGGTCTCGAGCGACGAATAGCCTGTTCCGAAATCATCGATAGCGATCGCAACGCCCTGCTGCTTGAGCGCACGCATTGCAACCAGCGCCTTGCTCTTGTCGACGATGATCGATGACTCGGTTATTTCAAGTTCGAGCCGCGATGCTGGCAGGCCGGTTTCCTGGAGGACGGAACGAACCAGCTCGGCAATGTTTGCATGGGCGATCTGGATGGGCGAAATATTGACGGCGATCTTGATGTCGTCCTTCCAAGTGACCGCTTCCCTGCATGCCTCGCGAAGGACCCATTCTCCGATGGGCACGATCGCACCGCATTCCTCGGCAATCGGAATGAAATCGACGGGTGGTATATTTCCGCGTTCAGGATGGTTCCATCTGAGCAGCACTTCGTAACCGGTCGTCTTGCCCGTCGCCACCGACTTCTGCACCTGGTAGTGAAGGTACATCTGGTCGCGCTCGATCGCGACCCAGAGGTCACGTGCCAGCCTTCTCCTGTCGCGCGACACTTCATCCATGGACTCTTCATAGAAGCAGACATTGCGCCCGACCTCGTGTTTTGCGCGATACATGGCCAGATCTGCGTTTGCGAGAAGCGTTTCGGCGTTTTCACCGGCGTTGGGATAGAGTGCGACACCAACGCTTGCGCCGGGGACGATGTGATGCCCCTCGAAATCCATCTTCTCCATGAGCGTGGCTTCCAGCCGCGCAACGAAGTCGTCAAGCTCTGCCCTGTCATTGAAGCGCTTCACAGCCGCGAACTCATCGCCGCCAAGCCGGGCGACGAGCTCTTCGTCCCGCAGGATCCCGTTCAACCGTCCAGCCAATGTGCTCAACACGAAATCGCCTGCGACATGACCCATCTGGTCATTGATTTCTTTGAATTTATCCAGATCGATGCCTATCACCGCAACCTTGGTCGACAGCCTTTTGGCGATTGTCAGCTGATGTGAGAGATAGTCATTGAAGGTGGGACGGTTCGGCAGACCGGTCAAAGCATCGTGCTTGGCCATGAACGCGATTTTCTCTTCGCGCGCCAGCCGTTCGGTAATGTCTTCGAATGTCGTAACCCAGCCACCATCCGCAAGAACATTGAACGTCGCAAGAATTGAGCGGCCGCTCGTCGTCTGATGCACCAGGGTCTTCTGGCCGGAGCGCATGGTCGCCATATGCCTGCGATAGTGATCGGTCGCCCTCGAATCCGCGGCATCACTATCGCCGAAAACGATCTGATAGCCGCTGCGAACGATCTCGGAATAGGCAAGACCCGGACGAATGAAATTCTCAGGGAATCCGAAGAGCTGGCTGTACCTGGCGTTTGCGAGGATCAGCCGCTCATTGCGGTCAAACATCGAGATGCCCTGGCTCATGTTCTCCAGTGCCAGATCGAGGTTCCTCGATACTTCTTTGATGCGATCCCCGTCGATCTTTGCCTGCGTGATATCACGGGTAATCTTCGCATATCCGATGAGATGATGGCCATCGTCATACACGGGTTGGATGACGACATGCGCCCAGAACGAGGATCCGTCCTTGCGAAAACGCAGCCCCTCTGCCTCAAATCTGCCGTTGGCGAGAGCGGATTCGAGAGCTCGCTGCGGAAGGCCATTCTGCTGATCCTCTGCGGAGTAGAACCGGGCGAAGTTCTGGCCGACGATATCAGCGGCGCTATAGCCCTTCGCGCGCTCAGCACCGGCATTCCAGTTCGTCACGACGCCTG
Source organism: Rhizobium sp. CF142 (assembly GCF_000281145.1). NCBI lineage: Bacteria > Pseudomonadati > Pseudomonadota > Alphaproteobacteria > Hyphomicrobiales > Rhizobiaceae > Rhizobium > Rhizobium sp. CF142. The sequence continues at coordinate 179,902 of NZ_AJWE01000114.1, forward strand.
AGGGATCGAGCATGTAGATTGCGTAATCCGTCACGCCCTGCAGGAGCAGCTCAAACCTGGTCTCGCTTGCACTCGCCTGCTTGGCGGCGCGAAACGCAATGATCGATGCCGAAATGCCCGAGGCGAGCATTGAGATCGATACGACGAGAATGGTCACCAGAAGGAACGGCTTCGAAAGCGCCTGGGGCTCGATCGCGTTTGCGCCCCCTTCGATAATCGTCAGCGCGCCCATCGCGGTGAAATGCATCAAAACGATGCCGAGCGACAGCGCAGACGCCGCAGCGAGAATGCTCCAGTTCGAACCCTTCCAGTTCTTTGTGAGTGTAAATCCCCAGGTCGCCATGGCAGCCGATATGATCAGCGCAACGATAACGAGATGTCGATCCCAGACGATGGTCCCAGGAACCTGCAGACCGGCCATGCCGACGAAATGCATGGCTGCAACGCCGACGCCAAAAGCCAGGCCTGCAGCAATATTGGCCTGAGAACCCGGAAGCGACACCGCGGCAAGGCCTGCCACAAAGGTAGAGGCAAAGGCCGCGCCGAGCGAAATAAGCGTCAGATCGCGATCATAACCGACAACGATGCCCGGATCATAGGCGAGCATAGCAACGAAATGCGTCGACCAGATGCCGAAGCCGCCTGCCGCCCCCGCCACGGAAAGCCAGATCCAGCGTGGCACGCCGTTTGACCTGCCAGCGCTTCTCAGGAACAGGATCGTTCCGAAATTGGACACAAGGCATAGTGCGGCAGCCAGAAGAACCAGCGTAAAGTCATGTTGGTATGTCAGGCAGTATACGATCGCAAACATGAGAAAACCCATTCTTTTCAAGCCTGACATCGGTCTTGCCGCGTTAAAGAAGGGATAATCCGGCGCCTTCGCAGGTAAAGTGGAACCTTCTGTTCGACTTTGTGATTAACGCCCAACCAACGAAGGCTTATCAGCGGTTTTTGGAACGACCTGCAAAACACCAGGGATTGCATTTCGCGATCTTTCCGGTGTAGTGCCGGTGAGGCGCGATCAGCGGATACGACCAACGGCATCGGTCCTGTCGACCGAGCCCGTCGCCGCTTGCGTTTGCGTGACACTTATATTATAGGCCACGCGTCCGCGTAGACACCCTTGGAGGCAACGCGGATGAGGATGGGCTTGCCCGCCTCCGGTCCGACGGCACAAGGCTTCGCAGCCGCCGCGGGCTCTCCAAATAACCTCGAAAGGACTAGCCATGAGCCACGAAACTTACGAGCTCAAGGCCGAGGCGCGCGAACGGGTTGGTAAGGGGTCCGCCCGTGAACTCCGCCGCAACGGCTTTATTCCCGCTGTCATCTATGGTGACAAGCAGGCCCCAGTTTCTATCGCTATCAACACCAATGAGGTGACGAAGCGCATTCATGCCGGTGGTTTCATGACCACCGTTGCGACCATCGACGTCGACGGCAAGAAGTACAAGGTTCTGCCGAAGGACTACCAGCTCGATCCGGTCCGCGACTTCACGATGCACGTCGATTTCCTGCGCGTATCTGGCAACACCCAGGTTACCGTTGAAATCCCGGTTCACTTCGTCAACGAAGAAAAGTCCCCGGGCCTCAAGGTCGGTGGCGTTCTGAACATCGTTCGTCACGAAGTCGAAGTTCACTGCCCGGCTGACGCGATCCCGGAATTCTTCACGGTTGACCTTTCCGGTCACAAAATCGGCGACAGCATTCATATTTCGGAAGTCACCCTGCCGAAGGGTGTAACGCCCGTCATCGCCGATCGCGACTTCACCATCGCGACGATCATTGCTCCGGCTGGCGGCATCGACGAAGCTGCTGCCGAAGGCGAAGCACAAGCCTGATCGCTTCTACCAATTTGTAAAGCATAAGGCCCGTTTTCCGTGAGGAAGACGGGCTTTTTCATTGCCGAAAAAGGCTTATTTCAGCAACATTTAACACATTCATGGAAGCATGCTCCGGCTGGTTGCGAAGTTCCCGCCCTGCTGCGTGACCGCAGAATATTCCGACCCCGTGGAGCAAACGGAACCATGAATAATTCCGTTGAGAACAGATTTTTTGCGATTGTTTGCGGCGCGCTGCTTGTTTTTGTAGCTCCCCTCTTTGTTCTTTTTCTTTTCCTTTCCTCCGAGCGCGCCGACAAGGAAATACGCGACCATATTTCCGTTCTTCTTGTGGCCAATGCCCAGGCGCTCGCCAAGCCACTTTGGGATCTCGATGCCGATAGCGTGACCCAGATCAGCGCGACGGTCGTTTCGCAGGGCGCCATCGTCAAGGTGGAAGTCCGCGACCAGTCCGGCGAGCTCGACGTCAGCCAGTCGACCATTCCGAGGTCCTTCGATGGCAAGCTGGTTCAGGTTTCCCGCGCCATCATCTACAACACCGTCGATGGACCGAAGAACCTCGGCAGCATTTCCGTCTTCTATCCGGCACTCGGCCTGTTTTCCGGCCTGAAGCAGGAAGAGGTCGTCTTCATCTCGATCTTCATTTTCGCGGTGCTCGCCGTTTTCGCGACCGCGCTCATCGGCAACCGCATCTTCGTCATCCAGCCTCTGATGCGCCTGACGGCTGCAATCGAGGCGACGCGCCAGCTCGGCTCCCGCCACCATGTCGACTGGCAGTCGAACGACGAAATGGGCCGCCTCGCCCAGAGCTTCAACGAAATGCAGACGAAGCTTGAAAACGAGGAAACCGAGCTGAAGCTCGCGCATCGCCGCGCCACCGACATCTACAACCTGACGCCCGCCATGCTCTTCTCGCTCGACGAGGAAGACCGCATCACCGCCGTCAGCGACTACTGGCTGCTTGCGACCGGCTATCACCGCGCCGCCGTCATCGGCCGGAACTTTTCCGATCTCGTTACCTCCTTCACCCGTGATAAGTTCATCAAGCGCAAAAGCCAGCGTGAGAACGGCACCGGCGACGTCACCGTCAAGTTCATCTGCATGGACGGCCGCATCATGGACGTCCTCATCATGGAATCGGCCCTCACGCCCCATGGACAGGAGGGTCAGTCGCTCTCCGTCATGACCGATGTGACGGAACTGAAGGCCTCCGAAGACCGCAACCATCGCCAGGCGATATCAGACCATCTGACCGGCCTATTGAACCGCCAGGGCTTCGAAGCCGTGCTCGACAGCAAGATCGCAGCCGCCGATGCCGCCGATCAGGAGCTCGCCTGCCTATTCGTCGACCTCGACCGCTTCAAGTGGATCAACGACAATATGGGCCACGCCGCCGGTGATGCTGCCCTCATCGAACTCGTGGAGCGGCTGAAGACGCTGCTTGCCCCCTCCGATGAAGCCGCTCGTCTTGGCGGCGATGAATTCGCCATCCTGCTGCCGGCCAAGAATGCCGAAAAGCGCGCCCGCGCCATGTGCGACCAGATCGCTTCGATCTTCGAGACGCCCTTCGGTCCGGACATGCATCTCAGCGCTTCTGTCGGTATCGCCATCTATCCTCGCCACGCTGCGACCGCCGCCGAACTGCTGCAGAAGTCCGACATGGCCATGTACGCCAAGAAGCGCGACGGCAAGAACGGCGCACAGATCTTCGATAGCGGCATGCTCGATCATGCTCGCCGCCGCGCCGAGATAGAAGCCCATATCGAAGCCGGCCTCGCCGACGACTGGTTCGAGGCCTATCTCCAGCCGATCGTCAACCTCAACGGCCGCGGTATCGCCGGCTTCGAGGCGCTGATGCGCCTCAACCATCCGCAGAAGGGTCTCATGCCGCCGGCCGAGATCATCAGCGTGGCCGAAGAGACTGCCAAGATCGTCCGCGTCGGCAACGTCATCATGGAAAAGGCAATCGCCAATCTGGCGAAGATTTCGCGCCTGCCCGGCATGCAGGACACCTATCTCGCGATCAATTTCTCGCCGCTGCAGTTCGAGCCGGCGCTCGCCGCCCGCCTCGCCGCCATCCTCGGTCGCCATGGCATCCTGCCGGATCGTATCGTCGTCGAGATCACGGAGGCCGTGCTGATGCACGACAACCCGCAGATCCGCATGATCGTGACGGAACTGCGCCGCTTCGGCTGCCGCATCGCGCTTGACGATTTCGGCACCGGCTACTCGTCGCTGAGCTATCTCAATCGCTTCCCGGTCGACATTATCAAGATCGACCAGTCCTTCACCCGCGCCATCAATGATGCTGACGATGACGTGCGCCAGAAGAGCCGCATGCTGATCGAAGGCATCACCACGCTGTCGCACAAGATGAACTGCACCGTCATCGCCGAAGGCATCGAGACGGAGGAGGAATGCAGCACGCTGCACCAGATGGGCCTTGATTATGGTCAGGGCTATCTGTTCCACCGTCCGCAGAATGCTGCCAAGCTGATCGAGGAACTAAGCGGCTCGCTGCCGAACGTGGCGCGCGCTTCATGAACTGACGAGATATGGGAGGTATCGCGATGAAAAAGCTGCTGCTTCTTGCACTTTTGACCCTACCCTGCTTTGCCACGTCTACCTCAGCCCAGACGGTAGCCTTCGTGACCGAGGAATACGCGCCCTTCAACTACCGCGACGGCAAGGTCATCAAGGGCGCGACCGTCGAACAGGTCGAGAAGGTGATGGCCGATATAGGCGTCGACTATACGCTCGACGTGATGCCCTGGGCCCGCGCCTTCAGTCTCGCGCGCACGACACCGATGACCTGCGTATTCGCAACCGCCCATAACGCCGCGCGTGACGGCCTGTTCAAATGGGTCGAGCCGCTTCTCATCGACCGCAACATCTTGATCACCCGCAAGGGATCGGGTGTCTCGGCCACCAATCTCGAAGAGGCGAAGAAATATGTCATCGGCACGCAGCGCGACGACTACACGGAAGTGACGCTGAAGGAGAAGGGCTTCACCAAGCTCGATGTCGCCAGCGATTTCAACGCGACGCTGCGCAAGCTGCTTAGCGGGCGCATCGACATGATGCCGATCTCCGAACTCTATTTCGACAAGCTGAAGGCCGACCAACCGCTGGAAATGGTGACGGTGCTGTCCTCCCAGCCGATGGGTATCGCCTGCGAGAAGAATTTCCCGAACGATCTTCTGGCGCACATGCAGGCCTCGCTGGACAAGCTGATCGCCAGCGGCGAACAGAAGCAGATCTTCCTGAAATATGGTCTGCATTTGCTGAAATGATCGGCCGCCTGCCGTTCACGCCCGCCTTTGCCACTTGACTTTGCCGCCATTTCGCGGTGGTGAACGCCAACAGCTCTTGCAAGGAAGACAGGCCATGCTGATCATCGCGGGTCTCGGCAATCCCGGCGCGAAATATGCCGGCAACCGGCACAATATCGGCTTCATGGCCGTCGATGCCATCTATCGCCGCCACAGCTTTTCGCCCTGGTCGAAGAAGTTCAAGGCCGAGATTTCAGAAGGGGAGCTCGGTGGCGAGAAGGTGCTGCTGATCAAGCCGCAGACCTTCATGAACCTCTCTGGCGAAGCCGTCGGCGAGGCCATGCGCTTCTACAAGCTGCAACCTTCCGATCTCGTGGCGATCTATGACGAGCTCGATCTGCCGGCCGGCAAGGCGCGGCTGAAGACCGGCGGCGGCCATGGCGGCCACAACGGCATCAAGTCGCTCGACGCCCATTGCGGCAAGGAATATCGCCGCCTGCGCCTCGGCATCGGCCATCCCGGCGCCAAGGAACTGGTGCACAACCACGTGCTCGGCGATTTCGCCAAGGTCGATCGCGATTGGCTGGAACCGTTGCTCGACACGCTGGCCGACAATGCCGAGATGCTGGTCCGCAAAGAGGATTCCCAGCTGATGAACAAGATCGCACTGGCGCTCGGCGGCAAGGCGGAAGAGGAAAAGCCGAAGCCGGAGAAGAAGCCGGCGGGAAAGTCCCATATCCATCAGGCCCGCAATCACGGCCAGCAGAAGCTTCCGGCGACCGGCCCCATGGCCGAGATGCTGAAAAAGATGTTCGGCAATAAGGGCGACTGAACGCGATGGCAGGCGGGGATTTCACCATCCGGCCTGCGGCCGTCGGCGATCTGCAGGGCCTGACCACGCTCTACCAGCACCTCAGCCCGACCGATCCGGTTCTTGCCCCTGATGTGGCAATGGACCGCTTTTCCGCCATTCTGGCGCAGCCCGGCATGACGGTCTTGATCGGCTTTGCCGGCGAGATCGCTGCTGCGACGGTCACGCTGATCATCGTTCCCAACCTGACGCGCAATGGCGCTTCCTACGCACTGATCGAAAACGTCGTCACCCACGCCGATCACCGCAAGCAAGGTTATGCCGGCAAACTCATCCGGCATGTGATTGCGCAAGCCTGGAATGCCGGCTGCTACAAGGTCATGCTGCTGACCGGATCCAAGAATCCGGCGACGCTGCGTTTCTATGAAAGCTGTGGTTTCATGCAGGACAAGACCGGCTACCAAATCCGCCGGCAGTCTTGAGACACACGCCCTTTTCCTCCGGCCTCTATTCCTCGGGCTCGGTGGTAAACATCAGTGGAAAGCCCATTTCCTTGGCAAGGTCGATGGCTTCCTTGGCCTTCGTCTCCGCAATATCCTTGGTGCAGACCACGACCACGCAGGAGCCGAGCTTGTGTGCCGTCATCATCACGCGGTAGCCGGTCTCCTCGCTCATGCGGAAGACAACCTTCAGCACCACGATGACGAATTCGCGCGGCGTATAATCGTCATTGACGAGAATGACCTTGTAAAGCTTCGGCTTGTCCAGCTTGAGCTTCGTTCTGGTCTTGGGTTTTAAGGCAATGTCGTTGTCAACCATCGGAAATCCGCCCGTTGATGACATGGGAAGGGGTTTCGATCTAACTAAGCTTTTTAGATTGCAGAATTTCGACACCTGGTGCCGGGGAAATCCCGCGAGGTAAGAATAATGCTGCCGAGCCCTGACGGCAAGGGAGCGGCGAGAAAAGCGCTCTAAGACTTGACCGCTCCCCTCCTTTATCCCATAGGCACGGCCAAGGAATTCTAGAGAACAGCAGGTTTCAGCCATGGGCTTCAAATGCGGTATCGTCGGCCTGCCGAATGTCGGCAAATCGACCCTCTTCAATGCGCTCACCAAGACGGCGGCTGCGCAGGCGGCGAATTATCCTTTCTGCACGATCGAACCGAACACCGGCGAAGTGGCCGTTCCCGATGAACGCATGCAGAAGCTTGCCAACATCGCGAAGTCCAAGGAAATCATCCCGACCCGCATCAACTTCGTCGATATTGCCGGCCTCGTGCGCGGCGCCTCGAAGGGTGAAGGTCTCGGCAACCAGTTCCTCGCCAACATCCGCGAAGTCGATGCCATCGTGCATGTGTTGCGCTGCTTCGAAGACGGCGACATCACCCACGTGGAAGGCCGCATCGACCCGGTTGCCGATGCCGAGACGATCGAGACCGAACTGATGCTCGCCGATCTCGACAGCCTCGAGCGCCGCACAGAGCAGACCCGCAAGCGCGCCACCGGCAAGGACAAGGATTCCATGGCGATGCTGCCGATCATGGAAGCCTCGCTGGCGCTGCTGCAGGACGGCAAACCAGTTCGCACGCTGCTTTCGAAGCTCGATGCCGAAGAGACCACCATCCTGAAGGGCCTAAACCTTCTGACATCGCACCCGGTTCTCTACGTCTGCAACGTCGCCGAAGGCGATGCAGCGACCGGCAACCAATATACCGAGGCCGTCGCTGCTATGGCCAAGGCTCAGGGTGCCGAAACAGTCACCATCTCGGCTGCAATCGAATCCGAAGTCGCTCAGCTTCCGGATGAAGAGGCCAAGGAATTCCTCTCGGCACTCGGCCTCGACGAGGCAGGCCTCGACCGCCTGATCCGCGCCGGCTACAAGCTGCTCCACCTGATCACCTATTTCACGGTCGGACCGAAGGAAACGCGCGCCTGGACGATCGAGCGTGGCACCAAGGCGCCGCAGGCCGCCGGTGTCATTCACTCGGATTTCGAACGCGGCTTCATCCGCGCCAATACGATCGCCTATGACGACTACATCCAGTTCGGCGGCGAAGTCGGCGCCAAGGAAGCCGGCAAGGCACGCGACGAAGGCAAGGAATATGTCGTCCAGGACGGCGACGTCATCCACTTCCGCTTCAACACCTGATCGACCAGGCATGTCGCGCAAAACTGTGCAGCGGTTTTGCGATAACGACATGTGTGAAAGAAAGACCTGAAGCGTGGGAAGCGGATCTGAAAGATCGCGACACGCTTCAGCTGCCGCTCAGCCGGGCGGCAGCCTTTCCACTACGCCTGAGGGCAAAGCGCGCAGCACGATGCGCCGAAGCGGCATCCAGCCCGTACCGATGACGAGCACGATCACGCCGACGACAACAAGCGTTCCGAAGATGTATGTATCGACGGTCGCACTCCCCTGCCGGAATATCCCATAGATCGCCAGTCCCAGCGTCAGCAGGCCGGACGTCACGAAAGCGCGCCGGTCGATGATCAAGCCAATCAGCATCAGCAGCGCGACGATTACGACGACAACAGGCGTCTTGAAGGAGTTGGCGTCCATGATATCCAGCCAGCCGCCGTCTAGTGAAAGCAATATCCTGAGGCTGTAAAGCAGGGCCGGCGCGGCGACGAGATGCAGCCAGAAGGCGACATCCGATCGCGTCGTGCGGCGAAACCTGTCGCTGAGATCGAAGCCGAGTGCGGCGACGAACAGGCCGACGGCGCAGGCAAACAGGATGACCGACACAAGGGTCGGATGGTTGAGGATGAAGGCATCGTCGCCACTCGCCCATTGCAGCAGGCGGAAGACGAGCGCGAGCACGAGGGCCAGCCCCGAGAAGATGGAGAGTGCAAGCGCAAGCGGCACACGGTAGCGCAGATAGAAAAGCCCCATGATAACAGGGAATGCGACGATGAACCCATCGATGCCATCGCCGGTCAACCACAGATCGGCATTGGAGGGATAGACCGACAACATCATCCGGAAGGTCCAGATAAAAACCGCCAGCGTCAGCACGACAGCCGGCAGCGCAAGGCGCTGGCGCTTCACGAGGATTTCCGCCAGCACCAGGATCGCCGGCAGCACCGCATAGAGCGAGGCAAGCCCCCAGAGGCCGGCAAGTGCGATGAGAATGCCGATGGTGATCAGTACATCGTGGAAGCCGCGGACGAATCGCGGTGTCTCGGTATCAGACCAGGCAGGTTCTTGAGGCCCGGCAGCCCGCGCCTCGACGATCACGCCACGCGCCGCAAGGAACGGCGCCAACCGCTCGCCGGCCTCGGCGGTAATCAGCCCCTCGCGCGCCGCCTCATCGAGTATCGACCTTAGTTCTGCCATTCTGCTTCGCCCCTAGGGAATCATTGAGCCCGGGCGGATGCTATTGTAAGCAATGAGGCCTGCCTATGATGGGAGACCCTGATGCCTGCAGAAAAGCTCGCCTATGAGGATTTCCAGCCCGGCCGACGCTTCCCGCTCGGCCCGAAGCCGGTAACGGCGCCCGAAATCATCGAATTCGCCGCGGAGTTCGACCCGCAGCCGATGCATCTGGACGAAGCGGCGGGCCGCGCCAGCATCCTCGGCGGCCTTGCCGCCTCCGGCTGGCACACCTCGGCGATGTTCATGCGCATGATGGCTGACAGCTATGTGCTGAATTCCCTTTGCGAAGGTGCACCCGGCGTCGATTTCATGGAATGGCGCAAACCGGTGCTGGCAGGCGACACGCTCTCCGGCCATTCGACGGTGCTGGAGGCGCATCCGATGCGCTCGCGTCCAGGCCTCGGCATCGTCAAATTCCGCCACGAGGTGGAAAACCAGCGCGGCGAATTGGTCTGCCTGTCGGAAAATTCCGTCATCTTCGGCATGCGCGACACTTCGGAGGCAGGCGCATGAGAATGTCCGAACTCTATGAACTGGGCGAAAAGACCGAGATCGGCAGCTACATCTTCACCGAGGAAAAAATCCTCCGCTTTGCCACGAAGTACGATCCGCAACGCTTCCATATCGACAGGCAAGCCGCAGAAGACACCATGTTCGGTGCTCTCTGCGCCTCCGGCTGGCATACGGTTGCCGCCTGGATGCGCTGCTTTCTGGATCACTGGATGGCGGAAATACGCCGGCTGTCGGAACAGGGCATGGAGCCGCCAAAGCTTGGCCCCTCGCCCGGCTTCCAGAAGCTGCAATGGCTGAAGCCGGTCTTTGTCAATGAGAGGATCACCTATTCGGTGGCTTTTCTCTCCAGCCGGCCGCTCGCATCGCGGCCAGGCTGGTATCTCAACGCCATCTTCTGCGAAGGCGTCAATCAGGATGGTGTTGCGGTCATCCGCTTCGAGAGCAGCGTGCTCGAATTCGAGTGATCCGGTCGGAGCAATTCCAGCACAAAGTGTACGGCGCTTTGCGTCCGGAATTGCGTCCAACGAAAAAATGTTCAGTGGCCGGCAAACTCTACGAGTGTGTGCACGTCGACACCGAGGTCTTCGAGCTTCTTGCGGCCTCCGAGATCCGGCAAGTCGATGACGAAGCAGGCACCGACCACTTCCGCGCCGATCTGGCGAAGAAGCTGTGTTGCGCCCACAGCAGTACCGCCCGTGGCGATCAGATCGTCAACAAGGATCACCTTCTCGCCCGGCTGGACGGCATCGCGGTGCATTTCCATCTCGTCCACGCCATATTCCAGGCTATAGGCGATGCGCACCGTGTCATGCGGCAGCTTGCCCTTCTTGCGGATCGGCACGAAGCCCGAGGACAGCTGATGCGCAACTGCGCCGCCGAGGATGAAGCCCCGCGCTTCCATGCCGGCGATCTTGTCGACCTTCAGACCGGCATAGGGCTGCACGAGCTCATCGACCGCGCGGCGGAAGGCCCGCGGATTGCCGAGCAGCGTGGTGATGTCGCGAAAGATGATCCCGGGCTTGGGGTAATCCGGAATGGAGCGGATGCTGGCCGCAAGCTCCGAAAGCGTATTGTTCATCGAAAATCCGTATCTGCGAGGGCATGAAACGCCCGCACACTATCAACTGAACAGGACCAAACCAAATAAAAAAGGCGGCTATAAAGCCGCCTTTTCCTTGGGACTAAGGGTCGGCTTAGTGATCGGTCCGGGAATAGATCGAGCGCTTGGTCAGGTAGATCAGCACGGTGAAGATCAGCAGGAAGATCATGACCATGAAGCCGGTGCGCTTGCGCGCTTCGAGGTGCGGCTCGGACGCCCACATCAGGAATGACGAGACATCCTTGGCATACTGATCGACCGTCTGCGGCGAACCATCGTCATAGGTGACCTGGTCGTCGGAGAGCGGCTTCGGCATTGCAAATACGGCAGCAGCGTGGAAATACGGGTTGTAATGCGCGCCAGACGCAACCTGGAAGCCCGCCGGCGGCTCTTCATATCCGGTCAGCAGCGAGTAGATATAGTCCGGGCCGCTTTCCTGATACTGGGTGAAGATATCGAAGACGAACTGCGGGAAGCCGCGTTCGACTTCGCGTGCCTTGGCGAGCAGCGACATGTCCGGCGGAGCCGCACCGTTATTGGCGGCAGCAGCTGCCTCCGCATTCGGATAGGGCGACGGGAAGTGGTCGGACGGAACTGCCTTGCGGGTGAACATTTCACCGCTTGCATCCGGACCGTCCTGGACTTCGTAGTTGGCCGCAAAGGTCTTCACCTGGGCATCCGAATAGCCGAGATCGCTCAGCGTGCGGAAGGGTACGAGGTTCATCGAGTGGCAGGCGGAACAGACTTCCGTGTAGACCTTCAGGCCACGCTGAAGCTGGCCCTTGTCGTAGTGGCCAAACGGACCCGCGAAGGTCCAGTCGATTTCCTTGGGCTCCTTCAGCGGATAATGCGGCGTAGCGCTTTCCTCATGGTGAGCGGCCGGAGCCGCTGCTTCCTGAGCAAAAGCCACACCGGCGACACCGGCTGTGAAAGCGAGCGACAGAATGCTTGCAACAAGCTTTTTCATGTTTCTATTCCTTCCTGTCGCTCGCTCAGGCCTTGGCCGCGGCAATCTTGTTGCGCTTTTCGAGCACCGCTTCAGTGATCGAGTTCGGAATGCGGCGCGGTGTTTCCACCAGACCGAGAACCGGCATCGCGACCAGGAAGAAGGCGAAATAGAGGAGTGTGCAGAACTGCGAGATCGTCGTGTACAGGCCTTCTGCAGGCTGCGAACCGAGCCAGCCGAGGATGATCGCGTTGATCACGAACAACCAGTAGAACAGCTTGAACCACGGACGATAAACCGCCGAGCGCACCTTCGAAGTGTCGAGCCACGGCAGGAAGAACAGCACGATGATCGCGCCGAACATGATGAGCACGCCACCAAGCTTGGAGTCGATCGGACCGACGTTGAAGGTGATCGAACGCAGCATGGCGTAGAACGGCAGGAAGTACCATTCCGGAACGATGTGGGCCGGGGTCTTCAGAGGGTCGGCCGGAATGTAGTTGTCGGCATGGCCGAGATAGTTCGGCAGGTAGAAGACGAAATAGGCATACACGATCAGGAAGACCGAAACGCCGAGCGCATCCTTGAGCGTTGCGTAGGGCGTGAAACGAACAGTGTCCGTCTTGGTCTTGACCTCGACGCCCGTCGGGTTCGTCTGGCCGACCACATGCAGAGCCCAGATGTGCAGGACAACGACGCCGGCGATCATGAAGGGCAGCAGGTAGTGCAGCGAGAAGAAACGGTTCAGCGTCGGCTGGTCGACGGCAAAGCCGCCGAGCAGGAACTGCTGCACCCATTCGCCGACCAGCGGGAAGGCCGAGAAGAAGCCGGTGATAACCGTCGCGCCCCAGAAGGACATCTGGCCCCAAGGCAGAACGTAGCCCATGAAGCCGGTCGCCATCATCAAGAGGTAGATGACGACGCCGAGGATCCAGAGGATTTCGCGCGGCGCCTTGTAGGAGCCGTAGTAGAGGCCGCGGGCGATGTGCAGGTAGACGGCGACGAAGAAGAAGGATGCGCCGTTGGCATGCAGGTAGCGCAGCAGCCAGCCGTGGTTGACATCGCGCATGATCTTTTCAACGGAGTTGAAGGCGATCGTCGTGTCGGCGGCATAGTGCATGGCGAGCGTGACACCCGTCAGGATCTGTACGATCAGCATGACGGCGAGCATGGCGCCGAAAGTGTACGCGTAGTTCAAGTTCCGCGGAACTGGATAGGCAATGAAGCTGTCATAGACCATGCGCGGCAGCGGAAGGCGCGCATCGACCCACTTTTCCAGGCCGGTTGATGGTTCGTAGCTGGAATGGCCACTCATTAATCAGTCTCCCCTCAACCGATCTTGATCTTCGTGTCGGACAAAAACGAAAAGGTCGGAATCGCCAGGTTCTGCGGCGCCGGACCTTTGCGGATGCGGCCGGCCGTGTCGTAGACCGAGCCATGGCAGGGACAGAACCAACCATTGTATTCACCGGCCTGACCGAGCGGAACGCAGCCGAGATGGGTGCAGGTGCCGATCATGACGATCCAGTTTTCCTTATCCTTGCCGCCCGAGCGGTCAGCGCCCGTTGCCGGAGCGTCGGCAGGAAGGTTTGCATTGCGGGCGATCGGGTCCTTGAGGTCCGACAGCTGGACATCGGCCGCCGCCTTCACTTCTTCCGGCGTGCGGTTGCGGATGAAGATCGGCTTGCCGCGCCACTTGACCGTCAGCGACATGCCGGGCTCGAGGCTCGCAACATCGACTTCGATGGAAGCCAATGCCAGCGTCGAGGCATCCGGGCGCATCTGGTCGATGAACGGCCAGGCAACCGCAACGGCGCCGACTGCACCTGCCATACCAGTGGTGAGATAAAGGAAATCACGGCGAGTGGGCTCTGAAGCCTCGCTTGTCGTTACGTGTTCGCTCACGGCTTAACCATCCTCTGCGCAATTGTCGCGGAATTCCGCCCTGCCCCTCCAGAGGCGGCGAATCTATCAGAACATATTTCGGCCATAGATTCCCCACCAATCCGGCGCGTTCTATGCTTGATCGCAAATTATGTCCACCCTTGACAAGGGGATGGGGGCACAATGTCGCGGGAAATTTCAGTGAATTTTTTAAGGCAATCACTGGCTTGCAACTTTGCTGCGTTGCAACAAACGAGGGGGCGTGTTAGGCGCTGGTGAGTTTGCCATACGAATTTGGATTTGCGCCGATGAGGCATACTGTTTTCTGCGTATTGAGCGTCCTCATCACCATTGTCCTGGCTCTCGTTTCGCTCCGTTATTTCACCGATTTCTGGCTGCTTTCGCTCATTTACAGCTTCCAGATTCATCTCAGCATCGTCTGCGCGGTCGGCGCGGTCATTGCCCTCTTTTTCAAGCGGCACTGGTATGGCTTTCTGATGCTGGCGGTGGCAACCTTCCTGAATATCCACGGCGTCATCATGCTGCGCGAATTCGCCGACAGGACGCCTCCGGAGAATGCCCCTCGCCTTTTCCGGCTAATGTCCTTCAATATCGAGAATGACAATTTTGAAAATGGCGGGCGGATTGCCGACGCCATTCTGGCTTCAGGCGCCGATGTGGTCGACATTATGGAGGCCGAGCCGGTCTTTGCGCAATTGCCACGGCTTATGCAGCTCTATCCCTACCGTATCGGCTGCAATGCGAGCGAGACATGCGATACGCTTGTGCTGTCGAAACGTCCCTTTGTCCGGCAGGAGATCCATGACATCGGCGAGCTTTGGAAAAAGCGGCTCGTGTCGGTATCGATCGACTTCGACGGAACGCCTGTCGACCTTCTGTTCCCTCACCTGTCAAAGCCATATTTTGATGATTTCCAGGCTGACGAGCTCGAGGATCTCACGGCCTTCATGCAGTCTCACACGGGTGCACTGGTAGTCGCCGGAGACTTCAATTCCTCGATCCTCGCGCCGACGATTCAGCACTTTCTGCGCGGAACCGGCCTCACCACAGATTTCCCGGAACCAACCACTTGGCCGGTCAGTGCCGGCTCTTTCGGCATCAGCATCGACCATATCTTCGCAAGACCGCCGCTGCTCATCCGCTCGACGAGCCGGCTGGAGGACAGCTTCGGCTCGAACCATTACGGCCTAGTCAGCGATTTCGTTCGCGAATACTGAGCGCGTATCGTCGTCCGAGGCGAGGAAGCCGCCCGACTGGCGTGCCCAGAGCTCGGCATAAAGCCCCCCCTGCTTGAGAAGCGCATCATGCGTTCCTTCCTCGATGATCTTGCCGCGGTCGATCACGACAAGCCTGTCGAGTGCAGCGATCGTCGAAAGCCGGTGGGCGATCGCAAGCACCGTCTTGCCTTCCATCACACGGTTGAGGTTCGACTGTATCGCCTCTTCCACTTCCGAATCGAGCGCCGACGTCGCCTCGTCGAGAACAAGGATTGGCGCATCCTTGAGCATCACACGCGCAATGGCGATACGCTGGCGCTGACCGCCCGAGAGCTTGACCCCGCGCTCGCCGACATGCGCGTCAAAACCTTTGCGGCCCTGCTGGTCCCGCAGCCGCTCGATGAAATCGAGCGCTTCGGCGCGTCTGGCGGCCTCGACAAGGCGCTCCTCGCCGGCGTCGGGTCTGCCGAAGAGGATGTTGTCGCGCACCGAGCGATGCAGCAGCGACGTATCCTGGCTGACCATGCCTATCTGCATGCGCAATGATTCCTGGGTGACGGCGGCGATATCCTGCCCATCGATCAAGATGCGCCCGCCTTCGAGATCGTAGAGACGCAGGAGAATATTCACGAGCGTCGACTTGCCCGCACCGGAGCGGCCGATGATGCCGACCTTTTCGCCCGGACGGATCGTCAGCGAGAAATTGTCGATGACCGCGTTTTCCTTGCCGTAATGGAAGGAAACATTCTCGAAACGGATCCCCGGCTGCCCGACGACGAGTTCCTTCGCATCGGGGCGGTTGACGAGATGCAGCGGTTGGGAAATCAGCTCGGCCGCATTCTGAATGGTGCCGAGATTACGCATGATGCCGTTAAACTGGGTCATCAATCGGCCGAGAAGGAAGTTCAACCGCAGAACCAGCGTCAGCGAAAAGGCGACCCCACCCGAGCTGATCAGCCCGCGCAGCCATAGATCGACGCTGAGGCCGGCCATGGTGACGATCATCAGGCCTGAGAGCAGCGCCATGGAGGCACGAACCCCGGTGATGAAGCGCGTGAACTGCAGAACCGTTTCCTGATAGGCGTTGAAGCCGTCAAGCATGTAGCGGTCGCTCTCCTCGTCGCGTGCGAAGAGCTTCAGCGTCTGGATATTGCTATAGGCATCGACGATGCGGCCATTGAGCAGCGAGGCTGCCTCCGCGGTTTCACGCGAGTGATAGCGAATGCGCGGCACGAAATAGCGGGCAAGCACGCTGAAAGCCGCCAGCCAGAAAAGAACCACCGCCGCCAGCGAGAAATCGAGCTGCCCGACCAGAACTAGCGTGGTGACGGCATAGATGCCGACAAACCAGACGCTTTCCATCAGCGATGTCACGAGATCGCCCGTCGCCTGCCCCGCCGACCAGACCTTGGTAACGATGCGGCCGGAAAAATCGCTCTGGAAGAAGGCAAGCGACTGGCGCGACACGTGGAGATAGGACTGCCAGCGCGCCAGATTATAAAAACCGGGCGTGATCACTTGCTGGTCGATCAGCGCAATCAGGAAGGCGACGACGAAACGGACAATGCCAATCAGCGCCAGCATGCCGAAAATCTCGCCGCCATGGGCGGCAAGAAGCGTGCCCCAGCCGGCTCCGGGCTTGATCGTGCTGAGGATGTCGACGAGGCGCCCGACGAACCAGAAGAGGGCTGCTTCGATTGCCGCCGACATGCCGCCGAGCACCAGCATGGCGATAAACGGCCACTTGGCCTGACCAATATAGAACCAGATGAATCCAAAAGTATTGCGCGGCGGCTGAAGATTGTCGCTGGCGCGGAAAGGATCTATCCAGGTTTCGAACAGGCGAAGGATCGGAGTGAGCAGCATCACCGCGATATAGGCCCGTTCAGAATTGCGGCAAAGAGAATATAAGGCGGACGCAACCTTATATTTTCGTAATGATCGGTAATATCGGCGTCATCTCCATTGATACGGGTAGAAGCAGCCACGATCTCGTGCCATGATCGCACCTTACCGGAGACCGCAGATATGGAAACGAAAACGCTCAATGCGCATCTTCCGCTTTCCCTTGCGGAAAAGCTCGACGCCCTGGCGGATGCGCTGGATGTGCCGCGCGACAGCATCGTGACGGAAGCCATCGCAAGCTGGATCGAACGGGAGGAACGGCTGCGGATTTTCACGCTTCAGTCACTTGCTTCAAACTCGATCATCGTCGTGGAGCATCATCGCGTCATCGATTGGGCCGACAGCCTCTGCGCCGACCGAGTCCGCACGCTCTAAGCGGAAAATTGATTTCTTCAGCAGGACAAAAGAAAAGCCCTCCCCGCAGAAACGGGAAGGGCTTATTTTATTGGGCTGCCACTTCGGCCTCTTCCTCGTGATCGGCAAGGAAGCCGCCGGACTGGCGGTTCCAAAGGTCGGCATAGACGCCGCCATGGCTCACCAGTTCGCCATGCGTGCCGCTTTCGATAATACGGCCCTTGTCGAGCACGATCAGCCGGTCCATCTCGGTCAGCGTCGACAGGCGGTGGGCGATCGCGATGACCGTCTTGCCTTCCATCAGCGCAAAGAGGTTTTCCTGGATCGCCGCTTCCACCTCGGAATCGAGCGCCGAGGTTGCCTCGTCAAGCACCAGGATCGGCGCGTCCTTCAGGAAGACACGGGCGATCGCGATGCGCTGGCGCTGGCCGCCGGAGAGTTTCACACCGCGCTCGCCGACCTGCGCGTCGAGCCCCTTGCGGCCGTGCATGTCGACAAGCCCTTCGATGAACTCCCAGGCATTCGCCCGTCTTGCCGCCTCTATGATGTCCTCATCGGTTGCGTCAGGACGCCCATAGGCAATGTTGTCGCGGATCGAGCGATGCAGCAATGACGTATCCTGCGTCACAACACCAATCAACGAGCGAAGGCTATCCTGCGATACATCTGAGATATCCTGGCCGTCGATGGTGATACGCCCGGCCTCCAGATCGTAGAAACGCAGGAGCAGGTTCATCAGCGTCGTCTTGCCGGCGCCGGAGCGGCCGACCAGACCGACCTTCTCGCCGGCCTTGATATCGAGCGACAGGTTATCGATGACGCCCTTGCCCTTGCCATAGTGGAAGCCGATGCGTTCGTAATGGATCGCACCCTTCTTCGCCGTCAGCGCAGGCGCACCCGGCTTGTCGACGATATCGTGCTGCTTCGACATCATCTCCATCCCGTCATAGACGGTGCCGATGTTTTCGAAGAGCGCCGAGACCTCCCACATGATCCACTGCGACATGCCGTTGACGCGCATCGCAAGGCCGATGGCGATGGAAATCGCACCGACTGAGATCGTGCCGTTCAGCCACAGCCAGATGGACAGGCTGGAAATGATGAACAGCGAAATGCAGTTGTTCATGTAGACGCTCATATGGAAGAGCGTCACCTTGCGCATTTGCCTGTGCACCGTGTCCAGGAAGCCGTCCATGCTCTCCTTGGCATAGACCTCTTCACGGCCTGCATGCGAGAACAGCTTCACGGTTGCAATATTCGTATAGCTGTCCACGACGCGGCCGGTCATCAGCGAGCGCGCATCCGCCTGCTGGGCCGCAATCTTGCGAAGCCGCGGCACGAAATAGGCGACGATGCCGATATAGATGCCGAGCCAGGCGAGGATCGGCAGCATCAGCCGCCAGTCGGCAGCCGCGATGATGACGATCATCGACAGAAAGTAGGTCACGACATAGACGAAGACGTCGAGGATCTTCATGACCGTTTCGCGCACGGCAAGCGACGTCTGCATGACCTTTGTGGCAACGCGTCCGGCAAACTCGTTGGCAAAGAAGGTCATGCTATGGCGCAGCAGGAAGCGGTGCATCTGCCAGCGCGCGATCATCGGATAATTGCCGAGCATCATCTGGTGCATGATCAGCGAATCGAGACCGGCAATGAGCGGCAGTCCGATCAGCACCAGCGCACCCATCCAGATCAGCTTGTGACCTTCATTCTGGAGGAAGGTCGCCTTGTCGGCATTCGTCAACCAGTCGACGATATCGCCAAGGAACTGGAAGAGCGCGACTTCACCGACTGCGATCAGCGCCGTCAGGAAAGCCATGAGCGCAAGCCATCCGGCCGCCGGCTTGCTGTAGTGCCAGCAGAAGGCAAAAAGACCCTTCGGGGGAGCGACCGGCTCCTCGCTCGGATAGGGATTAAGTCGCCGTTCGAACCAGTCAAACATGAAATCGCTCCAGAACTTCCGCGTTCCGGCCCCGGCTTTGCGCTCTTAGGGCGCACGAAAGCACATATGGGAACCGAAGGCTCAAGGGGCGAGGCCGTAATGGCCGCGCAATTATTCAAAATGGGCAATTGGGGAAAGAAAAGCGCCTTAAACGCGCCAGGTCGCCAAGCGTGGCATCACGGGCGGGAGACGCATCAGCACAAATGTATCCATGTCGGCGCTCCCTGTTGGCGATTGAAGATATGCACCGATAACGCGAAAATGCCTAAATTTCCAGCCCCGACCACTCGGAAAGTGACCATCGAAAGGTCAAAAAGCGTTTTGTTGCCTCAAAATCACAGTTCGGATAGTCAACTGCGTATCATCTCAACGGACAATTTCCCATGGCAGACCTGAGACTGGCGCTCTATCAACCCGATATTCCCGGAAATACCGGAACGATCCTGCGCCTTGCCGCCTGCCTGGGCTTTGCGGTAGACATCATCGAGCCCGCCGGTTTCGACATTTCCGATCGAAACCTCAAGCGGGCGGGCATGGACTATCTGGCCGCCGCCGCCCTCACCCGCCATGTCAATTGGGAACGCTTCGAGGAATGGCGTGCAGCCACCGGCCGACGCTTGATCCTCGCCACCACGAAGGCATCGCAGCGCTACACGGATTTCGCCTTCCGTCCCGACGATATCCTGCTCTTCGGCCGCGAAAGTGCCGGCGTGCCCGATCATGTGCATGGACGCACCGACGGGCGCATTCTGATTCCGATGGTGGACGGCCAACGTTCGATCAACCTTGCAGTCTCCGCCGCGATGATAACGGGCGAGGCAATGCGGCAGACCGTCTGGTCGTGAACCGGCCCTATGCCGATCTTTGGCGGCCCTGATGTCGCAAACGACGCTATGAATCGACGCAAAAGGCCCTATATTAATTAGCCAGGCAATCAATAAATCTGCACAAGCAGTGAGATTCCAATGATTTACTCGACTACGGAAACGTAGAATCGAGAAAACCTTCTCAAGAAGAAGAAAAAGACCAAGACCATGGAATCCACGATCGTCATGATCAATCTGTTCGGCGCGATTGCGCTGCTGCTCTTCGGCCTTGCGCAGGTCAAGGACGGCGTCACGCGTGCCTTCGGCGCACGCCTGAGGACCGGGCTTGCGACGGGCACCGCGAACGGGCCGCGCTCGATCCTGTCAGGTTTCCTGGCAACCATCGCCCTTCAAAGTTCGACTGCGACGGCCCTGATGACGGCCTCTTTTGTGGAACGCGACCTCATCAAGCCACGTATGGCCCAGATCGTGCTGCTCGGCGCCAATGTCGGGACTGCCGTGACCGCCTGGATAGTCGCTACCGGCATCGAATGGCTTTCGCCGCTGCTCATTCTCGGCGGCATCGTGCTCTATCGCGGAAAGTCCAGCGCCCGCCACGGCGGCGGCGCGGCCATGATCGGCATCGGCCTGATGCTGCTCTCCCTGCATCTGCTCAGCAATGCGACGGAGCCCATGCGCACGTCGCCGGCACTGGCTGCCTTCATCGGCCTGCTCGGCGATGCCTGGCCCGTTGCTCTGGTTCTTTCCGCAGCGCTCGCCTTCATTTCGTCGTCGAGCCTTGCAGTCGTCGTCCTGATCCTGTCGCTCGCGTCAACGGGTATCGTGTCCCCGGAACTGATCATCGTTCTCGTCCTCGGCGCCAATCTCGGCGGCGCGATTCCGCCTGTTGTCGCCACCCTCTCCGGCCCTGCCTCGGCGAGACGCGTCACGCTCGGCAATCTCATCGTTCGCACCGCGGGCTGCCTGATTGCGCTGCCGCTTGCCGGCTATGCGGCGCCGCTGCTTCAAATGCTGCCCTTCGGCCCCGCCAAGCTGCCAGTCGATACGCATCTGATTTTCAACATCCTTCTTGCCGCCGTCGCCTGGCCTTTTTCGCGGATGTTGGCTGTCTTTACCGCACGCTTGGTGCCCGATGACGTGCAGCCGGATCAGGGTCCCAAGTTTCTTGATATGCAGGAGCTGTCGACGCCCGTCGTGGCCCTTGCCAGCGCGACACGCGAAGTGCTCGGCGTCGGCGATCTGATCGAACGCATGCTCCTGCGCGCTTCCGATGCCTTCGAACATAATGACATGTCCAAGCTCGCCGAGATCCCTGCGCTCGAAAAGCGCGTGGATCTGCTGCAGCAGGAGGTGAAGGTCTATCTCTCCAAGCTCGGCCGCGGCGGTCTCAGCGACGAGAATGCTCGCCGCTCTATCGTTATCATCGACTACGCGATCAATCTCGAGCATATGGGCGACATCATCGAGAAAGGCTTGCTGGAGCAGGTCGGCAAGAAGGTCTCGCTCGGCCTGAAATTCTCCGAAGACGGCTACAGGGAATTGCGAAAACTGTTTGATCTGACGATCGACAACCTGCGCGTCGCCCAGACGATCTTCGTCACCCGCGACTTCAATCTCGCCCGGCAGATGATGGAAGTGAAGGTCGAGGTCCGCCGCATGGAAAAGCAATCAGCCGAGCGGCATCTGGAGCGGCTGCGCGACGGGCGTACCGACAGCCTCCAGACGAGCTCACTTCATCTCGATATGCTGCGTGACCTGAAGCGTATCAATGCACACATCGTCTCAGTGGCGCATCCGATCCTCGACGAAAGCGGCCTTCTGATCGAAAGCCGCCTGCGTGATGCAGCCGAATAAGTTCAATCGGCGGATGGCAAGCGACGCATCGTGAATTCGATCTGGTCGCCTTCCAGCTGGCGCCAGCTTTCCACTTCGGTCCAATAGGCGGCTTTCGGATATTCATCGAACCATTCGCGCGCCTTGGCGCGGGCTTCCAGAAGCCCCATCCGGTATGTTTCGCGGACAAAATGATCGCGCGCGCGGGCGGACACCTCTGCCCGATGCTTTGCTATTCTGCGCTTCAAGCCTTCGAAGGGCGGAGGCCCCGGAATTTTCGCCATAAAACCTACCTCTGAATGAAAAGTAGTATCGAAATCCGCCCTTTGCGAGTCGAATCTTGCAGGCGCTTTCCACTGCTGGCAGGCTTCTGCTGCACCTGCTAAACCGGGATTGTAATCAACAAAGAGCGAATCGCATGGAAAGACCGGAACTGCCGATCGGCCTGCCCGAAGACATCGAGGACAAAAAGACCGCCGCCCGTACATGGTTCGAGGGACTGCGGGACACGATCTGTGCTTCCTTCGAAGCGCTGGAGGATGAACTCGAAGGCCCCCTCTCCGATCAGGAGCCCGGCCGCTTTGTCGCCAAGGACTGGTCGCGCGAAAACGATGCCGGCGGCGGTGGCCGCATGTCGATGATGGAAGGCCGCGTCTTCGAAAAGGTCGGCGTTCATACATCCACCGTCTATGGCGAATTCGCGCCCGACTTCCGGGCACAGATACCGGGCGCCGCCGAAGATCCGCGCTTCTGGGCATCGGGGATTTCGCTGATCGCCCATCCGGTCAATCCCAACGTGCCGGCCGTTCACATGAACACCCGCATGGTCGTCACCACCAGCCACTGGTTCGGCGGCGGCGCCGACCTAACCCCGGTTCTCGGTCGCCGTCGCACGCAGGAGGATGAAGACACACAGCTCTTCCACAAGGCCATGGAAATCACCTGCCGCAACCATGCGGTCGCCGATTACGAGGCCTACAAGAAATGGTGCGACGACTATTTCTTCCTCAAGCACCGCAACGAGGCGCGCGGTGTCGGCGGCATCTTCTACGACTGGCTGCATTCCGACGAGGAAGCCGGCGGCTGGAAAGCCGATTTCGCCTTCACACGTGACGTCGGCCGGGCCTTCGCCATGGTGTACCCCAAGATCGTCCGCTCAAACTTCAACAAGGACTGGACGGAGGCCGACCGTGACGAACAATTGATTCGCCGTGGCCGCTATGTCGAGTTTAATCTGCTCTACGACCGAGGGACGATCTTCGGCCTGAAAACCGGCGGCAATGTCGAATCCATTCTTTCTTCCCTGCCGCCCGTCGTGCGCTGGCCATAGGCCGGCGCCAAGCATGCGGGCAAAGACCGGCGTGCTGATAAATTTGAAATACTATTCCGGTAAAATCGCGTTGAACGGCCTTCATCAGAACTGAGTGCGTCCTAAATTAGTCTCTGTGCGTTACAATCGGAGGAGGATTGTCATGACGGTACAAAGCAGCTCGCCTGCTTCTGCAGATATCCAGGAAACGTCCCGCGCAATCGAAGCGCCCGAGTTTCTAACGCGCATCGCCGAAGCCCTGAGAGCGAAAAGCGGCTCCGACCTGCCGCTTTCCTGCTTTGTCGAGCAGGTGAAATTGCAGCTCGCAGGCGGCAAGACTCCGGAAGAACTTCAACAGCAGGCAACAGGTGCAGCCAACAGCAACAAGCCTGCGCACCTTTCGGAGACTTACATGGCCTGGGCAATGCCCCATCAATAAACAGAGCCTTTCGGCCGGCGTCCGAGTCGGCCGAAGCTTTCTCCCCGGAACCTTCTCCGTTGCCGCACATTCCTCAAGCGCGCGAAAGCGCGATGGTTTTGCATTTCAGAGACAGGAGAAGACCATGCGACTTTTCGAATGCGGTACACTCGTTCCCGGATGCGATTGGCACACCCGGGCCGACAATGACGCTGAAGTCGTTCGCCGCGCCGTCGAACATATGAGAACCGCCCACGGCGAAACGACCATTCGCGAAAACATGGTGGACAATATCAAGGCCCGCATCCGCGACGAAGCGAACGCGGCCTGATCTCAGCCTGCAATCTCCGAGAGCCGGGCGAGCAATGCCGCCCGGTCGGAGACAAAATTCTCTTCTACCCACTGGTTTTCCAAGGTCGACAGGATTTCACCGACCTTCGGGCCGGCCTGTATGCCCGTGGCCATCACATCTGCGCCATTCAGCGGAAACTGCGGCTTCCTCCAGATTCGTGCATGATCCAGAAGCTTCGAAAGCCGCGCCGAACGACTCATCTCATCAAAACTACCATTCTCTGCCTTGCCCCGAGCAACGCCAAGCGCCAGTTTCAACCGCACGATGATGCCGTCTGCGCCGTTTCTGTAGAGCAGCTTCTCGAAAGCGGCGGCTGAAATCTCGTCATTAACGGGCGCAGCCTTGGCCCAAGCCCGAAAATAAGCCGTTTCCGCATTCGAAAATTTCAGCCGTGCTGCCAACTCCTCCAGCCGCGCCGGATCGGGCGGAACGATCGAGGCAAGCCGCAGCAAAGGATCAAGCTCCCAGCCGAGCGCCTTCTCGGTCGCAACAAGTGCCGGAATAGCATCGATGCCCCATTTTTCCGTTTCCGGCAGGATTTCCGAGAGAACCGCGACCTGCCGCATCCAGAGAAGCGCCCGGCCGGGATCTTCCGCCGACAGGAGTTTTCTGAGCTCCGACCAGACCCGTTCGGCTGACAGCGTCTTCAGCTTCGAACGCGCAACCGACGACGCTCTCAGCCCCTCTGCATCGGGCCGTCCGGAACCGTACCAGGCGAAGAAACGGAAGAAGCGCAGGATGCGCAGATAATCCTCGGCGATCCGCGTCGCTGCATTGCCGATGAAGCGGATATTGCGCTTCTCGATATCATCGAGCCCGCCGACGAGATCGATCACCTCACCCGCAGCATTTGCGTAAAGCGCATTGATGGTGAGGTCGCGCCGTTCCGCATCCGATTGCCAGTCCGCGCTGAAGGCCACCTTGGCGCGACGGCCGTCCGTTTCCACATCGGTACGCAGCGTCGTCACTTCGAAGGGGCGGCCATCGATGACGAGCGTCACCGTTCCGTGGTCAATGCCGGTCGGCACCGCCTTGATGCCGGCAGCAGAGGCCCGCTCAATGACTGCTTCCGGCAGCAGTGTGGTAGCGATATCGATATCGGCGACGGCTAGCCCCATCAGGCTGTTGCGCACCGCGCCGCCGACCACACGCCCTTCCCCGCCATCCGCGTTGAGCAGCGCAAAGACCCGGCCGAGCGCCGGATCCTGAAACCATGCCTGGTCGGCCACTGAGGTCATGCATAGAGCCTTTCATAGAGCGTACGGACAATGCCGGCGGTGATGCCCCAGATCATCCACGTTTCATAGGGCATGCGGTAGAAATGCCGGTCGATACCGTCAACCACGCGCTTGTCCCTGTTGTGATTGGCAGGATTCATCAGGAAGGAAAGCGGCACCTCGAAAACATCGTCCACTTCGATCGGATTGAGCTGCAGCGAAAAACCGCGTTGCACCACGCCGAGAACGGGCGTGATGCGGAACCCTGTGGATGACAGATAGTTCGGTAGCCGGCCGACCGTCTCGACGAAGCCGCCGCCAAGGCCGATCTCCTCCTCGGTTTCGCGGATCGCGGCCATCTCGGGCGAGACATCCTCGGGATCGATCGAACCACCGGGAAAGGCGATCTGGCCGGAATGTTTGCGAAGTGTCGACGTCCGCTTGGTGAAGATCACCTTCGCCTCGTCGCCATCATCGACGACGGGCACCAGCACCGCCGCATCACGGAGCTTCAAGGTCTCGGCCAGCGCAACGATATCGGGATTGAGCACATGGTCGCCATGGTCGCGCCAGGCGTGATCGATGGGCGCACCGACCTGGTTGAGCGCGCGGCGACGAAACTCGGCAGCCGAAAACGGGGGATAGGTCTTGCTGATCGCTTCACTCATCGGGAGGCTGCTTCCAGTTCGTCGGCCGGCATGATCGGAAAAATCTCGCCACCGGAGCGAACGACGAACATCTCCCGGCCGGCGACCTCGGCTACCTCTCCGAGTTCGACCAGTTCATACATCACGGCGCGTGATATCAATGCTTCAAGCCGGCCCCGCACGTGCAGATGGGGCTTTAATTCGTCATCCCCGGCATGGTCAGGGAAGCGCAGCGGATGATCCTTGCCGGCCTCGATAATATCCCCGACATTGGTGCGAAAGGTCAAAACCCGCTGGCCCTCCCGCTCGCTCGCATTCATCTCGACGGCGACAAAGGGCGCGTCAATGACCCTGATGCCGACCTTTTCCACAGGAGTTACGAGATAGGTCTTCCCGTCTTCATCTTTGCGCAGAACGGTCGAAAAAAGCTGGACGAGCGGCTGCCGGCCGATCGGCGTACCCATGTAGAACCATGTGCCATCCGCACGGATTTCCATATCGATATCGCCGCAAAAGGGCGGATTCCACTTTTCGACGGGCGGCAATCCGCGCTTTTTGCCGGATTTCGCCTCGGAAGCGCGCGAGATCAGCGCGGCAAGCCCCGCTGCATCCGCCATCTGCTTCATTTCCTCGGCTGCCATTCTTCTGTCCCGGTTTGCTTTTAACGAAATAAAGTCACGAGATAGTCATTTGAAACAAACTTGTCAGCCCGCAACATCTTCATAACTGTATCGGGTATGAGGCACGCCTATTAAAGTCAGACGATTCGCAGCCGAATGATTTCAGCCGTTGGAGATGCCCGTGGGTATGATCAAGACCGAAGCCAGCCTCGATGAACAGGCGATTGTCGCCGCCGCAGAAAGAGCGCTATCCGATATCGCCGCCATCCGCACGGAAGTTTCCAAGGTCATCTTCGGTCAGGAAAGCGTGGTTGAAAACACGCTTCTCGCCGTTCTCTCTGGTGGTCATGCCCTCCTCGTCGGTGTTCCCGGCCTTGCCAAGACGAGGCTCGTGACAACGCTCGGCGAAGTCCTCGGCCTTGCCGCAAACCGCATCCAGTTCACGCCCGACCTGATGCCTTCGGATATCCTCGGTTCCGAAGTGATGGACCAGGACGAGAGTGGCCGCCGCTCCTTCCGTTTCGTCAAGGGGCCGGTTTTCGCCCAGCTTCTGATGGCCGACGAAATCAACCGCGCTTCGCCGCGCACCCAGTCGGCACTTCTGCAGGCGATGCAGGAATATCATATCACCATTGCCGGCCAGCGTTATGACCTGCCGTCGCCCTTCCACGTTCTCGCAACGCAGAACCCGCTGGAGCAGGAAGGCACCTATCCGCTTCCCGAAGCCCAGCTCGACCGCTTCCTTCTGCAGGTCGATGTTCACTACCCCGAGCTTGCGGCCGAACGCCAGATCCTGCTGGAAACCACCGGCCTCACCGAAGCCAAGCCGCAGCCGGTCATCGACGCTGCACGTCTCGTCGAAATCCAGACGCTCGTCCGCCAGATGCCGGTCAGCGACACGGTCGTCGATGCCATCCTTTCCCTGGTCCGCTCCGCCCGTCCGGGCCAAGGCAATGCCTCCACCGACAAGCATGTCGCCTGGGGTCCCGGCCCGCGCGCCGGCCAGGCGATGATGCTCTGCGCCCGTGCCCGTGCCCTCTACGAAGGCCGTCTGGCGCCCTCGCTCGACGATATCTATGCGCTCGCCGAGCCTGTTCTCGAGCACCGTATGGCGCTGACTTTCGCCGCCCGTGCCGAGGGCATGTCGGTGCGCGATGTCATCGCCGGACTGGTCCAGCAGGCAAAGGGATAAGGAAGCGCAGCGCGTGGCATCCATCGGACAGATCGTCAATCCGACACCCGGCAATGATGCCCTTTCCCGCGCAAGACAGCGGGCCGCCCTCGTGCCGGATTGCCTGGTCGAAGCCAAGCGCATCGCCAATACCGTGATTGCCGGCTGGCATGGCCGCCGAAAGCGCGGCATCGGCGAGAATTTCTGGCAGTTCCGCCCCTACAGCGAAGGTGAAAGCCTGTCGCGCATCGACTGGCGCCGCTCCGCCCGCGACGACCATACCTATGTGCGCGACCGCGAATGGGAGGCCGCCCACACGATCTGGCTCTGGGCCGACATGTCGCCCTCGATGATGTTCAAGTCGAGCTATGGCAGCGTGTCGAAGGAAAGTCGGGCGCTCGTCATCATGCTGGCGCTCGCCGAAATCCTCGCCCGCTCCGGCGAGCGCATCGGCTGCCCCGGCGTGATGGAACCAGTCTCAGCCCGCAATGCAGCCGAAAGGCTGGCAGCCGCCCTGATGCACGCGCCACTGACTGGCGGCCTGCCTGAAACCGCGATGGTGCGGGGTTGGAGCGACCTCATCCTCATCGGCGATTTCCTCGATGACGCGCCGTCCATTATGGCGCGGCTCGGCCCGCTTGCCCGCCGCGGCCTGCGTGGCCATGTGGTCGAGATCGCCGATCCGGCTGAGGAAATCTTCCCCTATAACGGCCGCACCGAATTCACCGATCCGGAAACCGGCGAAAGGCTGACCTCCGGGCGAGCGGAGAGCCTGCGGGAAGCCTATCGCAACGCCTATCTCGCCCGACGCGAAAATCTCGGCCAATCCCTGCGCCATCTCGGCTGGACCTTCGTCAGCCACCGCACCGATCATCTGGCGTCCGAAGCGCTGGTTGCCGTCCATATGTATCTTTCCGGCATGCCGGCAAAGGCAACGCATGGAGGACAGTTTTGAGCGCGCTTCCCTTCGCCTTCGCCTATCCCGCTATCCTCGGCGCGCTGATTGCCCTTCCCGTCATCTGGTGGCTGCTGCGGCTCACCCCGCCGCGCCCGCAGGCGGAAGTCTTTCCGCCGCTGAAAATCCTCGCGACTGTGCTGAAGCGCGAGGAAACGCCGGCGCAAAGCCCTTGGTGGCTGACGCTGCTGCGCATGCTTCTGGCAGCCGCCATCATCTTCGCGATCGCCGACCCGGTCTTCAATCCGCGCACCAGCTCGCTCGCATCGGGTGGTCCGCTCGTCCTTTTCGTCGACAATAGCTGGGCTTCGGCACCCGATTGGGAGCGCCGCGTCCAGACGGCCGACGCGCTGATCGACGATGCCGAGACTGCCGGCGCTGTCGTCTCCATCGCGTTCACCGCCGACTCGACCAATAACGCGACACCCGGCACTGCGGCTGCCGCCCGCGAAAAGCTCCGCGCCGCGGAACCGAAGCCGCTTGTGCCGGATCGCCAGCGGGCTTTCGAAGCGCTGCGCGCCGCCCTGAACGGCACGCATCCCGGCACGCTTGCCTTCCTCACCGACGGTGCAGCAAGCAGCGACAACGATGCTATCGTCCGTCAACTCTCCGACCTTCGGCCCGCCGAACTGCGCGTGATCGAAGGCGATGCTGCCCAGACGGTAGCAATCTCGGGCGCCACCAATACGGCCGATGCGATGACGGTCAAGGTGACCCGCCTCAACCCCGGTGGCTCGGCCTCTGTCCCGCTCAACGCACAGGACGCGCAGGGCCGCGTGATCGCCACTGGCAGGGCCGACTTCGCCCCCGGCCAGACGGCCGTCAATGCCGGCATTTCCGCCCCCTTCGAGATGCGCAACGATTTTGCCCGCGTCAGCATCAATACCGGCGCCACCGCCGGCGCGGTGCATTTGCTCGACGATGCCTTCAAGCGCCGCAGGGTCGTGCTTCTCTCGGGCGAAAGCGGCG
Source organism: Rhizobium sp. CF142 (assembly GCF_000281145.1). Classification (NCBI taxonomy): domain Bacteria; kingdom Pseudomonadati; phylum Pseudomonadota; class Alphaproteobacteria; order Hyphomicrobiales; family Rhizobiaceae; genus Rhizobium; species Rhizobium sp. CF142. The sequence continues at coordinate 209,401 of NZ_AJWE01000114.1, forward strand.
ATGAATTCCAGCCGCTGCTGTCCCCGCTCTACTACATCCAACGGGCGCTCGAACCCTATGCGGACCTGGTGCGGCCGACCGATGCCAATCTTTCGGTCGCGATCCCGAAGCTGCTCGCCAATAATCCCTCGATCATCATCATGGCCGATATCGGCCGTCTTCCGGAGGATACCTACGCGCCCCTGCAGCGCTGGATATCGAATGGCGGCATGCTGCTGCGCTTTGCCGGCCCGCGCCTTGCCGCGGCACCTGCCGAAGATCCGCTGATCCCGGTCACCCTGCGCCAGGGGGAACGCGCGCTTGGCGGCAGCCTGTCCTGGAGCGAGCCGCAAGCGCTCGCCGAATTCCCTGGATTCAGCCCGTTTGCCGGCATACCGCGTCCGACCGACGTGACGGTCAACCGCCAGGTGCTGGCAGAGCCGACACCCGATCTTGCCGAGCGGACATGGGCAAGCCTTGCCGATGGTACGCCGCTCGTAACCATGAACAGGATGAATGCCGGCCAGATCGTGCTCTTCCATGTGAGTGCCGAAGCGACCTGGTCGAACCTGCCGATTTCTGGCACCTTCGTCGAAATGCTGCGCCACCTCATCCAGATCTCGCGCTCCGGCGGGGTAACCTCGGAATCATCAGGCAGTGCGCGCGTTGCCGAAACCCTGCCGCCCTTCCGCATGCTGACCGCCAAGGGCATCCTGGTCACCGAAACCGGCAATGCCCGTCCGCTGATCCCGAATGCCAAGGCAGCACCCGTTGCCAATTTCGACAATCCACCCGGCCTCTATGGCTCCGAAGATGGCTTCACGGCGCTGAACGTTCTGCCCGACAATGCCGAGCTGAAACCGCTCGACATAGCCGGCGTCAATGTCGCGCGCGCCGGCCTTGTCGGTGGCGAAAGCTGGTCGGCCAAGCCCCTGCTCTTCTTCATCGCCTTCCTGCTGCTTCTGGCCGATAGCCTGATCGTGCTCTTCATGAACGGTGCCTTCTCTCGCATGCGCCCGCGCGCTCGGGCTGCGGCGACGATCGCCGTCGCACTTGCGGCCGGCCTGATGCTGCGGCCGGACATCTCGCATGCCAATGACACCCAGCCGGGCGACGACATCATCATGCAGCGGCTCGACAATACCCATCTCGCCTATGTCGTGACCGGCGAGCAGGATGTGGACAATATTTCTGAAGAGGGGCTCAATGGCCTCACGAGATTCCTGACCTACCGCACCACGCTGGAGCCGTCCCCGCCCGTCGGCATTGACCTGAATAAGGACGAGCTATCCTTCTACCCGATCATCTACTGGCCGATTTCGGCAACCGCGCCGATGCCGTCCAACGCCGCCATCAGCCGTATCGACGCCTATATGCGCAATGGCGGAACGGTGCTTTTCGATACGCGCGACCAGTTCGACTCCCTCGAAGGCGGCAGCGACACGACCGCCAACGGCCAGCGCCTGCAGCAGATCCTCGCCAATCTGGATATTCCGCCGCTGGAACCCGTTCCGCACGACCATGTGCTGACCAAGTCCTTTTATCTGCTGTCCAGCTTCCCCGGCCGCTACGCCGGCAGCCCGCTCTGGATCGAGGCGCGACAGGGCGGCCAGAACCAGAACAGCGCCAACAGGCCGGCCGCGGCCGCAGACGGCGTCTCGCCGATCCTGATCACCGCAAACGATTTTGCCGGCGCGTGGGCCGTCGACGACAATGACACGCCGCTGCTGCCCACCGTGCCGCCGGATGAGACGCAGCGCGAATATGCCTTCCGCGCCGGCGTCAACATCATGATGTATATGCTGACCGGCAACTACAAGACAGACCAGGTTCACGTGCCCGACCTGCTCGAACGGCTGGGGCAGTGATATGACGCTCGATTATTCACCCTTCCTGCCCTGGCCCTTTTTGTCGGTACTGACCGGCATCGTGCTCCTGATCGCCGTATTCGCGATCTGGCGCGGCATACGTGGCGCATGGATCCGTACGCTTGCGGCGCTGGCGCTACTGGCAGCACTTGCCAATCCGGTACTGCTGCAGGAAGACCGCGACCAGCTTTCGACCATCGTCCCCGTCATCGTCGACCGCAGCCAGAGCCAGCAGACGGCCGACCGCATGAAGATGACGGATGATGCGCTGGCATCCTTGAAAACCCAGCTCGCCCGCTTTCCGCAGATCGAGCCCCGCTTCGTGGACGTGAATGAGGACCGCAATTCCGACGTGCCCTCAACACGCCTCTTCGAGGCCCTGTCGGCTTCGATCGCCGATGTACCGCCCTCGCGCGTCGGCGGCGCGATCATGCTGACGGATGGCGAGGTGCATGATGTGCCCGGCGTCAATCAGGCACTCGGTTTCGACGCGCCGATCCACGGTCTCATCACCGGCAAGCCGAACGAGTTCGACCGCCGCATCGAGGTCATCAAGGCGCCCCGCTTCGGCATCGTCAACGAGGAACAGCAACTCGTGCTGCGCGTCTTCGACGACGGCCCGAGTCCCGGCGGCGCTGCGAATGTGACGGTGCGCCTCAACGGCGACGAGATCGCCACCCTGCAGGCAACACCCGGCCAGGATACACCCTTCTCCTTCAAGGTGACCCGCGGTGGCCCGAACGTGCTGGAATTCTCCGTCGCCGGCATTCCCGGCGAAGTGACGGATGCCAATAATCGCGCCGTGCACATCATCGATGGCATCCGCCAGAACCTGCGCGTTCTCCTCGTCTCGGGCGAACCGCATGCCGGCGAACGCGCCTGGCGCAACCTCCTGAAGTCCGACGCATCAGTCGATCTCGTGCATTTCACCATCCTGCGTCCGCCGGAAAAGCAGGACGGGACGCCGATCAACGAGCTGTCGCTGATCGCATTCCCGACCCGAGAACTCTTCGTCGACAAGATCAAGGATTTCGACCTGATCATCTTCGACCGCTATCAGGATCGCGCCAATGTGCTGCCGATGCTCTACTACGACAACATCGCGCAATATGTGGAAAATGGCGGCGCACTGCTGATCGCCGCCGGCCCTGAGCATGCAAGCCCGGAGTCGATCGCGATGACTCCGCTTGCCTCCGTACTGCCGGCAGAGCCGACCGGCCGGATGATCGAGCAGGCCTTCTATCCCCGTCTTTCCGAACAGGGCCGCAAGCACCCCGTCACCCGCGGGCTTGACGGTTCCGGCGATGAGCCGCCGCATTGGGGTCGCTGGTTCCGCAGCGTCGATGTCGACCGGCCGCAGGGCCAGACGGTGATGGTCGGCGCCGACAATCACCCGCTGCTCGTCCTGAACCGTGCCGGCCAGGGCCGTGTCGCCATGCTGCTTTCCGATCAGGGCTGGCTCTGGGCGCGTGGCTTCGAGGGCGGCGGCCCGCACGTCTCGCTCTATCGCCGCATCGCCCACTGGTTGATGAAAGAACCGGCACTGGAGGAAGAGGCGCTGACGGCGCGCACCTCCGGCCGCACGCTGGAAATCACCCGCCAGACGATTGGCGATGCCCCTGGGGACGCGGTCGTGCGATACCCTTCGGGCAGGACCGAGAACCTGCCGCTGACGCAGACCGAGCCCGGCCTCTACAAGGCCGAAAAGCGCATGGACGAAATCGGCCTTTTCGAAATCCGCAACGGCGATCTGACCACGCTCGCCCATGTCGGCGCCGTCGATGCGCCGGAATTCAAGGCGATGATTTCGACAACCGCTGCGCTGAAGCCGATCACCGACAAGAGCCGCGGTCTCGTCACACGCGTCGTCAACAATGCCGGCGCCATTACTGTCCCGCCGATCCTGCCGGTGCGCGGCCAGGTGCGCGTAGCAGACAATGATCGCATGGCGATCCGCATGACCAATGAGACCGTGCTGAAGGGCATCAATACCCTGCCGCTCTTTGCAGGCTTCGCAGGTGTCGGAATCCTGCTCCTCGCCTTTGGCGCCATGTGGTGGCGTGAAGGAAGATAACGATGCCGGAATTCGAGCTCACCGCCGCCCCGTCACCGGAAGAGCTCGCCATCATCGTCGACGGCCTGACAGCCTTCAACGCTGGGGATGTTGGCCCGTCCGAACGGCAGGCGCTTGCCGTTCTGATCCGTGATACCGATGGCAAGGTCTCCGGCGGTCTTTCCGGCTACACCGCCTGGGGCTGGCTCTTCGTGCAGATGCTCTACATTCCCGACATGCTGCGCGGCAGTGGCATGGCTGGCAAGATCCTCGCGAAGGCGGAAGAAGAAGCCGCCGCCCGGGGCTGCCGTGGCGCCTGGATCGATACGTTCAACCCGCACGCGCTCGGCGCATATAAGCGTCAGGGCTACGAAGTGTTTGGCGAACTGCCGGATTTCCCCGAGGGCAGAACGCGGACCTTCCTCAAGAAGATGCTCTGACGAGAGCAATTCCAGTAAAAGTGCGCAGCGGTTTTGCGTCCGGAATTGCGTGAGAACAAAGAGAGGGAGTGTTTCCGTGATCCGAAGAAGAACGGAAATGCTCTATCGCCGCCAGGCGATCGTGCCTTTCAGCCGCTCATGCGTGTCTTCGGCGATCGGGACGACGAGCACACGGCCCGGATCGACGGGACTGGGAAAAGTCAATGCGCCATAGGCGACCTTCTCGAAGCCGAGCGGGCCGTAATACGGCGGATCACCGACGAGGATGATGGCTTCAGAACCCTTGCGTTTGGCGGCTTCGACCGCGATGCGCACCAGTTCCCGGCCAATGCCCTTGCTCTTGTGCGACGGCCGCACGGCAAGCGGCCCCAAGAGATGGCCTTTCACCGTTCCGGCCAGAACCGGCGTCATCCGCACTGAAGCGATCGTCTCGCCGTCATCGGCGCAGATAAACGAGAGCGATAGGTCATGCGGTCCCTGCTCGCGAATACGGGCAGCAGCGCGCGTGTGCCGGCCGGGACCGAATGCTTCTTCGTTGATGTGTTCGATTGCGGCGTCGTGAGACGCATCCTCAGTGAGGTAGACGAGATCGTGCTTGTACATGAGCATGGGAACAGAGACCGGATAAACGCAGATATATGGGTTCGCGAACACGCCGTCAGGCGTTCGGGAGCATCAGCGTCGTCGCAGGCCTCTGAGAATAGACATCAAGCAGGATTCCAGAAATTTGTGAGGAAGGCGGATAGCAGGAAAAATTTCCGTCGTCCATTGCAAAAATTCGGTCAGGAATGAAGCGACCGAGACGCAGTGTTCAATCTTTACCGACCTGCAAAAAGCGGTGTGCCGCGATATCTATGCGCAACGGACAATTTCAGAGGAAAGAAACATGGGCATGCTGGTAGACGGCGTCTGGCATGACGTCTGGTACGATACGAAGGAAACGAAGGGCCATTTCAAGCGTCAGCCCTCGCAGTTCCGCAACTGGATCACAGCTGACGGAGAGGCTGGTCCCAGTGGCAAAGGCGGCTTTAAAGCCGAGGCTGGCCGTTATCACCTCTATGTCTCCCTCGCCTGCCCCTGGGCGCATCGCACGCTGATCTTTCGCAAGCTGAAGAAGCTCGAAGACCTGATTTCCGTTTCGGTCGTCGATCCGCTGATGCTGGAAAATGGCTGGGAGTTCAAGGTCGTTAACGGCGCCACCGGCGATCACCTTTTCGGCTCCAAGGCACTCTGGGAAATCTACGTGAAGGCCGATCCGCACTATTCCGGCCGCGTCACCGTACCCGTTCTCTGGGACAAGCGAACGAGCACGATCGTCAACAACGAATCAGCTGAAATCATCCGCATGTTCAACAGCGCCTTCAATCATCTGACGGGCTCGACGGCGGATTACTACCCGGAAGACCTTCGGGCTGATATCGATGCGTTGAATGACATCGTCTATGACACTGTCAACAACGGCGTTTACAAGTCGGGCTTTGCCACCACGCAAGCGGCTTATGAGGAGAATGTCGTCAAGCTCTTCGAAACGCTGGATAAGCTCGATGAGCGTCTCGGCAAGGGCCGCTACCTTTTCGGCGATCGCCAGACCGAGGCCGATTGGCGGCTCTTCACGACGCTGGTGCGTTTCGACCCGGTTTATGTCGGCCATTTCAAGTGCAACATCCGCCGCATCGAGGACTACCAAAACCTGTCGGGCTATCTGCGTGACCTTTATCGGACTCCCGGTGTCGCTGAGACGGTGAACCTGCGCCACATCAAGGAGCACTATTACCGCAGCCACAAGACCATCAACCCGACCGGCATCGTGCCATCAGGGCCGGCACTCGATCTCGACCGGCCGCACGGCCGGGACAGGCTCGCAGCCGCAGCCTGAGCCTCACCAGTAATGTGCCGGCTCCGCCTCACCGCGGAGCTCGGCAAGCCTTCTATGCGTCGCTTCCGTCGTTTCAGCCGGCAGATTGTCGATTTCGAAGAAGCCGCTATCGGCAATCTCCCAGTTCGGTGGCCGCGGCGCGGTCTGCTCCACCGTGGCGCGATAGAAGACCACATGGTCGCGCCGGGTGATGTTGGTGTTGAAATAGACGTGAAAGAGCTGCGGCTTGCCCACGATCCTGAGGTTGCCTTCCTCCCGCAATTCCTTGATGAGCGCCTCTTCTGCCGTCTCGTTCCGCTCCAGCCCGCCGCCCGGCATATGCCATCCGCCGGTATAGCCGTGACGAACGAGAAAGAGGCGTCCCTGCTCGTCGAAACAGGCGGCACGCACCCCCATTGTCATGCCGCGCGCGATGGAAAAATACACGTGCAGCAGCCGCACCAACACTTTCGTGTGAAGGGGCCATGTTTGTTTGTCTGCCATGGGTTCTTTCATACTCTCATCGCGGGGATGTGTTTGAATTGTAAATAAGCTGGTCTATGTGTCGTTGCATGTTCAAGCTCGCGCATATCTCCGACGTCCATCTCGGACCCCTGCCCCGCCTTTCCATTCACGAACTTTTCTCAAAACGTATTACGGGCTTTGTGAACTGGCACCGCAACCGGCGCAAGCATCTTTTCGGCAGCACGCTCGATCTGTTGCTAGACGATATCCGCACCCACAAGGCCGACCATCTGGCGGTGACCGGCGACCTCGTCAACCTCGCAAGCGGCATCGAGATCCGGAGCGCGGCAGCCTGGCTGCGCGAACTCGGCGATCCCGCCGCTACATCGGTCGTCCCTGGTAACCACGATGCCTATGTGCCGGGCGCCTATGAGAAGTCGATGCGCGCCTGGTACGACTATGTGCGCGGCGATCTCGCTCCGCCGCAATGGGAAGAAGACCGGCACATATTCCCTTACCTTCGCATCCGCGACAAGGTCGCGATCGTCGGCTGCTCGACCGCCGTCGCAACTCCGCCCTTCGCGGCCTCCGGCTTCTTCGGCGCACGCCAGGCGCGCGATACGGTCAACATGCTGCGCGCCGCCGGCGAGGCCGGCCTGTTCCGTGTCGTCATGATCCACCATCCTCCGATCCGCGGCGCGACCTCTTTCTACAAACGCATGATCGGCATCCGCCGCTTTGCCGCCGTCGTTTCCACCGGCGGAGCTGAGCTCGTGCTGCACGGCCATACTCATCTCAACACCCTCCACTGGCTGCGCGGACAGACAGGCCCGGTACCCGTCGTCGGCATAGCTTCGGCGTCGCAAGGACCGGGTGGCATCAAGCCCCGCGCCGCCTACAATCTCTTCTCCATTTCCGGTTCTCCCGGCGCCTGGGAAGTGAAGGGCGAGCGCTTCAGCATAAATGACACGGGCGACGGCATGATGCAGGAAAGCGCTGATATTTTCGCGCTTTAGAGGCGATTGCGGAATCAACTTCGGCAGTTGTTGAATCACCGTGTGAAGAGCGATCGCCAATGTCGCAACATAGGCAATAAAGGCCGCCGGGGCTCTTGGTATTTTTAAGCGTCGGCGTACAATTCAACAACCGCAGCGCTTCAAAACGGAGTACGCCCGATGACTGTTTCTCTTCATCGCCTGTGCAGACTTTCGCTTGTTTCCGTCTTTGCTTTTGGTCTCGCTACGTCCGCTTTCGCGGTCGGTGGCGGAAACGATGACACCTCCCCGCCGCAGAAGACCCAAACGACCAAGACCTGCACCAAAGGCAAGGTCTGGGATGCCAAGAAGAAGGAATGCGTCGATCCAAAGAAGCAGAGCTTCAACGATGACGATCTCTACAAGTTCGCCCGCGAATTTGCCTATACCGGCCAGTATGAGAACGCCATCACGGTGCTCAGTCTCGCCAAAAACCAGAACGATCCGCGCATCCTGAACTATCTGGGCTACGCCAACCGCAAGGCCGGCCGCATGGAGCTCGGCATGTCCTACTACAAGAAGGCGCTGCAGCAGGATGAGAACTACATTCTTGCCCGCTCCTATATGGGCATGGCGCTTGTCGAGCAGGGAGACATTCAGGGCGCCCGCGTCCAGCTCGTCGAGATTCGCGACCGCGGCGGTGAAAATACCTGGGCCTATCGCGCTCTGCTGCAGAGCCTGAACGGCTACAGGACATATTGAGGCAAGCTCCGCGGGGTATGGTGCGGAAATCCCTTGGGATGGGATGGATGAATTGAACCCCGCGCTTGCGAAATACAGGCGACTTGTTCCATAAAAGCCGTCTGCATGGCCGGGATGAATACGATGGCTTCGCACCCGCGGGCAATGCCTGCATGCGAAGCTGGCCCATATTTGAAGCTGGTATGAGTTTCGGCCAATGTGAATGCTTCTTGGAAAAACCATGCGCCAACCCGCCACTACCACCGATATCCGGCGTGATCTTGTCGGTCTCCTGCCCCGCCTCCGCCGCTTTGCCATCACGCTCGCGGGAGAGACAGCTGCGGCCGATGAGCTGGTCCAGGCAGTCTGTCTGCGTGCAATTTCCAAAGGGCATCAGTGGAATGGTGAAGGCCGGCTGGAAAGCTGGATCTATACGCTTGCCCGCCAGCAGTGGGCCGATGACAGCCGCAAGCGGAAGCCGCGTCCGGTCGCACGGGGCAATGTAACCGATATCCGCGATGCCATTCGCGACCGTACAGCGCTCGTCGATACCGACGCCCTGCACCGTATGCTCGCGGAAATGCCCGAGGGCGTGGCCAGCATCTTCGTGCTGATCGATGTGGAAGGTCACAGCTATCAGCAGGCCGCCGAAATCATGGGCATCGCAATTGGCAACATTGCCGGTCAGCTTGCCACCGCACGACTCCATTTCGCCGCATTGTCCGGTCACAATCCGCCCGTCCACAGGTACTGACTGATTTGCTCGATTTCAAAAAACAGCCGCTTGAAGCCCAGCTTGCCGCCCTCCTCGACGGCGAAACCACACCGGAACAGAAGCTGGAACTGGAAAGCAGGCTGGCAACGGATGAAAACGCCCGCAAGATCTACGACAAGCTCCGCCACGGCGTCGATTTCGGCCGTCGCAAGTTGGACGACATGCTGAAGGAACCTGTTCCGCTGGCGCTTGTTCGCTCCATCAAGAGCACGCAGCCGCCGAAGACGCCGATCGCCCAGCGCAACGCGCGCCCGCAGCTGAAACTCGCGCCAAACGGCGGCCAGGCGCTTGCCGCAGCCCTCATTCTCTTCGTCGTCGGCGGTGGCATCGGCTATTTCATCGGCAATGCACCAGATATGGATGACGCCACACCGATCGCAGCCCCCCAGATCAATACCAATGACTGGCTGGGTGACGTCACCGCCTTCCAGCGGCTTCTCGTGCGCCAACCGCGTCACCTCGTCGAAGTGCCGGCCTCGCAGTCCGAGGAAATCTCCTCCTGGCTGACGACCGCGATCGGGGTGCCGTTTCGCGTGCCGGATCTCTCGGCCGAATCCTGGACCTTCCAGGGCGCGCGCGTGATCCTTGGTGACAGCCGCCCTGTCGGCCAGCTCGTCTATTCCAATGCCGATGGCGATATCATCTCGATCTGCTTCCGCAAGGATGCGCAGCCACCGGAAACGGAAGACTTCAAGGAAACGATCCGCGACGAGATCGGTCTCGTAACCTGGCATAATGCCGGCACGTCCTATGTGCTGGCAGGCCCCTCCGCCGAAGCCACGCTCAGCCAGCTCGCCATGGAAATCGCCGCCGCCATTTGACGGTTATGGCACCAGTACGACTTTTCCGCTGGCCCGACGCTTTTCAAGCACACGATGCGCCTCAGCGGCTTGATCAAGCGAAAACCGACCGCTTTGCACGATCTTCAGCGCTCCGGATGCAGCAAGATCGAAGAGAGCTGCGAGATCACCCTTCCATTTGTCAGCCGCAATCAGCGGTAAGAGCGAAAAGCCCTTCAGCGACTGGTTCATATCGAGCATGGAGCCGATCTCGGAACGCTCCAGCGAGAACCGCCCCATGGCCGCAAACAGCATTTCTCCGGCGGGAGCAAGCGCAGCCAGAGACGCCCTCGCGGTATCGCCGCCGACCGTCTCGTAAATGACATCGGCACCCTGCCTTCCGGTCGCGGTCCTGACCGAACCGGTCCACTCTTCGGAGGTGTAATCGACTGCCAGATCGGCGCCGAGCGAGAGTGCAAGCTGCCTCTTCGCCTCACTGCCGGCTGCTGCAATGACCATACTCGCCCCTTCGAGCCTGGCAAGCTGAAGCAACAGAGACCCGACTCCACCGCCGGCAGCGTTGACGAGCACCACCTTTCCCTTCGGTGGGCTACGACGCACCATGTGCAGAGCCGTCAGACCCTGCACCATCAATGCCGTCGCATCCGGAAAGGAAAGGCCGTCCGGCAAAGGCACCGCCGCTCCAGCATCCACAGCCACATATTCGGCATAACCGCCGAAGCCACGCCCGATAGCAAAGAGCGGCACGGCGACACGCGCGCCAAGCAGCCGCGGATCTGCATCCGTCCCAAGTTCTTCGACTATGCCCGCCACTTCCACACCCGGAAACATGGGCAGCGGTGGTGTAACGGCATAGCGATCCGCCCGCATCAGAACCTCGAAGAAATTGACGCCGGCGGCATGGACGCGCACCAGCACTTCGCCGCCGTTTGGCTTCGGGATCGGCACCTCTACAGTTTCGAGAACCTCAGGCGGACCGAAGCGGGTGAATTGAACGGCTTTCATGGCGGACCTCACGTTTTGGTGGCGTAAGGCAGCCTGTAGCACTCGATTTACGGTCCAAAATACACACATATCAGTGCCATACCCACCAGGAGGTGACCATGGCCGAGCCCATGAAAAGATTGCCGAAACTGCCCGTGGAACGGGCCTTGAAGGTCATTTCCGGGCGATGGAAACCCGTCATTCTCTATCATGTCTTCTCAGGACCGAAGCGGCTTTCAGAGCTCAAGCGCATGATGCCAGAGATCACCCAGAAGGTGCTGATCCAGCAGTTGCGGGAGATGGAAGAGCACGGTCTTGTACGCCGAGAAGTCTTTGCCGAAGTGCCCGCACGCGTGGAATATACCGCGACTGAACTCGGCCTCGGGCTGGAGCCGATCCTTCTCGCCCTCTGCCAATGGGGACAAAACCACGCGCAAGCACAGGGCGAGCTCGATGAGCTCACCGATTGCATCGTCAGGCCGCGCCACTCCGAGGCGATCGCGGCCTGATCAGAATGGTCAGGCCTTGCCGGCCTTCACGTCGAGCACGCGGTTGGCAGCCGAGACGATCGCTTCGAGCGACGCCGCCACGATATTGGTGTTGATGCCGGCACCAAAGAGCTTGCCTCCTGGATAGGATGTCTCGACATAGGAGATGGCGGCGGCATTCGAGCCGTGCTGCAGCGAATGCTCCGAATAATCCTCGACCGACATCTCGATACCGAGATAGTGCGACAGCGCATTGATGAAGCCATCGATCGGGCCGTTGCCACGGCCTTCGATACGTTTGATCTCACCATTGTCGGTAATCTCGGCCGCCACGATCCGCTGTCCCTTGTGCTCTGTATCGGGATAGGTGTGGTGATCGACGAACCGGAGACGGGCGCCCGACTGAGTCACGTAGCGCTCGATAAAACGGTCGTGGATGCGCTTCGAAGGAAGCTCCTTGCCCTCTTCATCGGTGATGCGCTGGATGTCCTCGCGGAATTCGACCTGCAAATTGCGCGGCAGGTTGAGCCCGTAATCCTGCTGCAGGATATAGGCGATGCCACCCTTGCCCGACTGCGAATTGATGCGGATGATCGCTTCGTAGGAGCGGCCGACGTCACGCGGGTCGATCGGCAGGTAAGGCACTTCCCAGACTGGATGGTTCGCAACCTGCGCCGCCTTCATGCCCTTGTTGATCGCATCCTGATGCGAACCGGAAAAGGCCGTATACACGAGCTCACCGACATAGGGGTGACGCTCGGCGATCGCCATCTGGTTTGAATATTCGAACACTTCCTTGATGCGTTCGATGTTCGAGCAGTCGATTTCCGGATCGACGCCCTGCGTGAACATGTTGAGCGCCATGGTGACGACATCGACATTGCCGGTGCGTTCGCCATTGCCGAACAGCGTGCCCTCAACGCGATCGGCGCCTGCCAGCAACGCCAGCTCGGCAGCGGCAATACCGGTGCCGCGATCATTATGCGGGTGCAGCGAGATGATCAGGTTTTCTCTGTTATCGAGATTGCGGCACATCCATTCGATCTGGTCGGCATAGACGTTAGGCGTCGCCATTTCGACGGTCGAGGGCAGATTGATGATGAGCTTGTTGTCAGGCGTAGGCTTCATGACCTCGATGACGGCGTTGCAGATTTCCAGCGCCACATCCAGTTCTGTGCCGGTGAAGCTCTCCGGCGAATATTCGAAACGGTAGCCGCCACCGGCCTTGGCAGCCATATCTGTGATCATCTTGGCGGCATCGACGGCGATCTGCTTGATGCCCTGCACATCCTTGGCGAACACAACGCGGCGCTGCAATTCGCTGGTCGAATTGTAGAAGTGCACGATCGGCCGGTTGGCGCCTTCCAGCGCCTCGAACGTGCGCGTAATCAGTTCGGGACGGCACTGCACCAGCACCTGCAGCGAAACGTCATCGGGCACATTGCCCTCTTCGATGCACCAGCGGGCAAAATCGAAATCGGTCTGCGAAGCGGACGGGAAACCGATCTCGATTTCCTTGAAGCCCATCTCGAGCAGCAGCTGGAACATGCGGGCCTTGCGATCATGGCCCATCGGATCGACGAGCGCCTGATTGCCGTCGCGCAGGTCGACGGAGCACCAGATCGGCGCCTTGGTGATGGTCTTGGTCGGCCAGGTACGGTCGGGAATGTTTACCTGCGGATAGGGCCGGTACTTCATGCCGGCGTCGGGCATGCCCTTGGCGGAAGCGGCGCTTGCGGAGGATCGGCGGTTGGTCGTGTCCATTGTCTTGTCTCCTCGTCCCGGCATTTACCCCGCGTCTTAGCCGATCATATCAGGCTTGGCGATTGCAAATGCGGACCTTTACTCGGTCGTTTGGTCAATTTTGAGAGTGAGTCGCGAGGAGCGATGGCCGGGCGGGCTTTCGGCCGCCGGGCGCTCCTCAAAGGACCCGGCAACCGCGCGTAAGGCCGAGGAGAAGAAGCGAGGTCAGGGCGCGCGTATTGTCACGCAATGCCGTGCGGCTGCGTGCAATCGTCTCGGAAATCCGTGCGCTTGTGCTCTTCATGACCGCGCTTATAGCCTCCACCGGAAAATCCGGCAACCCCTCGCCTATTTTTTCCTCGCCTGCACGATACGGGACAGCGCCAGCATCAGCCCGCCCGCGATCAGCCCCCAGAAGGCGCCGGATATGCCGCCGAAGGAAACGCCCGACGCAGTGACGAGGAAGGTGATTGCCGCTGCCTCACGCGATTCCGGTGCCTGGAAAGCCGCCATGGCTGAACTGGAGAAGGCGCCGACAAGTGCCAGACCAGCCACGGCCTCGATCAGGATCGGTGGCGCCAGCGCGACAAAGGCCGTCACCGCTCCGGCAAGCAGGCCGAAAATGACATAGCCGACGCCCGAGATCAGCGCCGCCCAATACCGCCGCGAAGGATCGGCATGCGCGTCCTGCCCGGCGCACATCGCTGCCGTGATCGCCGCCAGGTTGACCGCATGGCCGCCAAAAGGCGCCGCCAGAAGCGAGAAAACGCCGGTTACGGCAAAGAGCGGCCCCGGCATCGGATCATAGTGATTGACCTTCAGCACCGCGATGCCAGGAATATTCTGCGACGCCATAGTCACGATGAAGAGCGGCAGGGCAATCGATACGAAACCAGCAAGATTGAAGACCGGATGCACGATATCGATGACCGGCACCAGCGACTGCTCGATCGAAGACAATGCACCCTCGGGAATATCGACGCCGAACGCCAGCACCAGCGCGAAGGCCACCAGCGCTGCCGGCACCGCCCACAGCCGCTTGAAGGCGCCGACCACGATCCAGGTCAGGATGATCGGCAGGCCAAGCAAAGGATTGAAGGCAATCGCCTTGACCGGGGCAAAACAGAGACCGAGCAGCACGCCGGACAGCATGGCATTGGCGAGCGGCGCCGGGATGGCGGCGACCGCACGCCCGAGCGGCTTGAACAGCCCGGCAACGACGATCAGCACACCGCAAAGAATGAAAGCGCCGACCGCCGCATTGAAGCCGCCGTCGATCGTGCCGATGCTGGCAAGAAGCGCTGCCCCCGGGGTCGACCAGGCGATGCTGACCGGCAGACGCGTGACGGCGCTGAGCATGACGGCGCAAAGTCCCATCGAGATCGACAACGCCATCAGCCCTGAGGCCGCCTGTGCATCCGTCGCGCCGACCGCCTGCAACCCATGCAGTACGACTGCAAAAGAGCTGGTAAACCCGACGAAAGCCGTCAGAAGGCCCATGAACAGGCTCTGGACGGAAAAATCTTTGAGCATGGCGCGACTCCGGCTGCGAAGATTGCGCATGGAGCAGCATAAGCAAGGACCGCGCAAGCCGGATTGCCGCCGGAAATGTTCGCTTGCGCGGCAATCCCCCGGGATTGCATGGCGCTATGTCGGTAGATACGGAAACGCCCCGCCTGCGACTGGCAGACGGGGCGTAAATTCAGAAAGCTAGGTGGCGAAGGATCAGATTTCGCTCTGCGAGGTCACGACGCGAGAGACGAGACCGTAGGCAACGGCATCTTCAGCCGAGAGCCAGTAATCGCGGTCGATATCCTTCGCGATCTTTTCTTCCGACTGGCCAGTTGCCTTCGAGAAGATCTTGATCAGGCGCTCGTTCATCTTGATGATTTCGCGTGCCTGGATCTCGATGTCCGAAGCCATGCCGCGTGTGCCGCCGGACGGCTGGTGCAGCAGGAAGCGGGTGTTCGGCAGGCAGATGCGGCGTTCCTTCGGAGCCGCGGCATAGATGAGCGCACCAGCCGAGGCAACCCAGCCCGTACCGATCATCCAGACCTTCGGCTTGATGAACTTGATCATGTCGTGGATGGAATCGCCAGATTCGACGTGACCGCCGGGCGAATTCACATAGATACGAATATCTTCGTCATTGGCGGCCGAAAGCGCCACGAGCTGGGTGCTAACCTTCTGCGCCAGTTCCTGCGTGATCGGCCCATAGATGAAGATCGAACGCGACTTGAAAAGGTTCGCCTCCGTTTCCTTGCCGAGCGGCAGTTCCTTCGTCTTTTCGTCCTGATCTTCTTCTTCGTTCATTCGAACCTCTCTCACGTCTAATCCGGTTCCTCGCACATAGTGCGACTCAATGCGTAAAACAATGCGGGAAAAAGAGGAAGCAGGAAGCGGTGAAGATATTCTTATGACAAACGGACGATATCATCGCATCCTCTGAAAAGACCGGGAGAAACGCAAAATGACCTCCTCCTTTCTGCGTGCCGCCATCAGCAACAATGCATTCTGGTGCGATGCCGTCTGCAAAGCGTTGGGCTCGCCCGGTGAGTTTACGGCCACACTCTGGTTTCATCGCCGAGGCACGCCGCCCTTCTATCCCGATGCCGTAACGTTGACGGAGGCCGGCGGCGAACAAACGGAGACGATCGCGACGCTGATCAATAGCGAGAAACGGGACTGGGCGATCAAGGACAGCCATGCGGCCCTCGATCTTGCGCCGCTCGGCTTCAAGCTGCTGTTCGAAGCCGAATGGATCGGCATGCGCACGCCGGTCTCGGCGCCGTCTCCAATCACCTGGCAGCGCATGGAAAGCGCCGCCGATCTTGCCCAATGGGAGGCGGAATGGGGCAAGGCGAACGGTCCGGTAACGCAGAAGATATTTACCGAACCATTGCTGCACGATCCCGAAATCGCCTTTCTGCTCGGCTTCGAACACGGCAAGCCGATCGGCGGCGGTATCCTCAACCACCACGCCGGCGTCGTCGGCCATTCGAACCTGTTTGCCGAGGGCCGGCACGGTGAAACCATCCGCCGCGGGCTGGTCGCTCGGGCGGCCGAACTCTATCCGCGAGAACCGCTTGTCGGCTACGAACGCGGCGACGATCTGGACGAGGCGCTGCGCGCGGGCTTCGAACTTCTGGGCCCGCTGCGCGTCTGGCTGAAGGAGGCCTGAGCTTACTGAAATGTAAGTCGCCAAGGCTTTGAAATGCCCCAATCGCTTCCTAACTCAGCCTTAGCGGCCCATCCGCCGAATGTTAAAGCTGCAGAACTTTAGAGGAGACAGGATATGTCACCGGAAGAACGCCAATTGCTGACCGCCCTCTTCGATCGCGTCCGTACCGCCGCCGCCACGCCGCGCGATCCGGAAGCCGAAACGCTGATATCGGAAGCGACCCGTGCGCAACCGTCTGCCACCTACTACCTGGCGCAGGCCGTCATCGTGCAGGAAAAGGGTTTGGAAGCTGCGGCCAATCACATCAAGGAGCTTGAAGAGCGCGTCCGGCAGCTCGAAGCGGGCGAAACCGATCACCGCCGGGCCGAACAAGGCGGCTTTCTGAGCTCTATCTTCGGCAACACGCAGACGCAACAGCCGGCGCCCGCACCCGGCCCATGGGGTGGCGCTCCGAGAGACAGCTACGAACAGCCGCGCGGCTATGACAACACCAGGCAGGCGCCGCAACAGCCGACCGGCCCCTGGACCCAGCAGGCCTCCGCGCCGTCTGCCGGCGGCAGCTTCCTGCGTGGCGCCCTCGGCACGGCAGCCGGCGTTGCCGGCGGCATGCTGCTTGCCAACTCGCTTTCCGGCATCTTTGGCAATCACATGTCGTCGCTCGGCTTGGGTTCATCTTTTGGCGGCGCCAATCCCTTCGGCAATGCCAGCGCGCCCGCCGAGGAAACCGTTATCAACAACTATTACGGTAACGACGATAAGGCTGACGACAACCAAGCCGACAATAACGACAATATCCAGCAGGCCGATTACGACGACAACGACGATTTTACGGATGACTCCGGCGACGACACGACGGATGTTTGAGTTTTGATACGAAGGGCAAGCGGCAGTTGGCTTTAAACTGCAGCACCGTTTGCCCGGCCCTTCGCTTTGGCTCAGGGCGTTCGCAGTTGCAATCGATTCACTGGATCGATTGCTCGGGCTGCGCCCGACCACGGCTCACCCACGCCCACGATAGGTCGCAACGCCCTGATCCGGCAGCCATACGCCTTCCGGCGGCTTGCCTGTCTGCCAGAAGACGTCAATCGGAATGCCGCCGCGTGGATACCAGTAAGCGCCGATGCGCAACCATTTCGGATCGAGAAGCTCGACGATCCGCTTGGCGATATAGATCGAGCAATCCTCGTGAAAGGCGCCGTGATTGCGGAAGGAATGCAGGAAGAGCTTCAGCGACTTCGATTCGACCAGAAATTCGTTCGGGATGTAATCGATGACGATATGGGCGAAATCCGGCTGTCCGGTCATCGGGCAGAGCGACGTGAATTCCGGCGCGGTGAAGCGCACGACATAGTCGGTTCCGGCATGATTGGACGGCACTTTTTCCAGAACCGCCTCTTCGGGACTCCTGGCGGTTTCCGTCTGCTGGCCCAGCATCGAAAGGCTGGAAACGTCTGTATTGGGCATTACGCCTCCTTGATCACTTTGACGCGGATGCCATGGGCCTTTTCGCCCTCCGGCTCCACGTGAATGGCAATTGTCGAGCCCGAATGCGCGGCCCTGATGGCGTCTTCAAGGCGATCGCAAATATCATGGGCTTCGCGAACCGTCATCTTGGCGGGCACGACGAGATGGAAATCGACGAAGGTCACCGACCCGGCACGCCGCGTCTTCAGGTCATGCACGCCGATCGAGCCTGCCGCATGGGTGGCAATCGCCTGCTTGATCGCCTCTTCCTCCTGCGGTTCGACCGCCTGGTCCATCAGCCCGCCGATCGACTGCGAGATCACCTTCCAACCCTGATAGAGGATGTTGAGCGCAACAAGAATGGCGAGAATGGGGTCGAAGATCGCATAACCGGTCGCAAGCGCTAGCAGCAGGCCGACGAGAACGCCGACGGAAGTGACCACATCCGACATGATGTGCTGCCCGTCCGCCGTCAGTGCCGCGGAGCGATGCTTGCGCCCTGTGCGGATCAAAAGCCGAGCCCAGACGGCATTGATGACACCGGCGGCGAAGTTGATCGAAAGACCGAGCACCGGTGCGTCGAGCATGCGCGGATCTGCGAGATGGTTCACGGCCTCCTGCACGATCAGCAGCGCGGCAACGACAATCATCACTCCTTCGGTGACGGCCGAAAGATATTCCGCCTTATGGTGGCCGAAGGGATGGTCGTGGTCGGCCGGCTTCTGCGCGTAGCGGATGACGAAAAAGGCGATGAAGGCCGCCACCACATTGACGAAGGATTCCAGCCCGTCCGAGAGCAGCGCCACGGAGCCCGTCACCCACCAGGCGACCATCTTCAGCCCCAGAACGCCAAGCGACAGGGGAATGCCCCAGAACGCCAGTTTCCGAACCGTGAGATTGCCTTCTTCGTTCATATCATCCCCCTGCGGATGCGAATGAATTGCAGCATTTAAGCCATTGAAACGCAAAACCGCCCGCGCGGGAATCGCGCAGGCGGCCAATGCGGGTGATATGGGCAATCAGGCTCAAAAAGTCAAAGGTTTTGGCAGGACAAAGGCGAGGTCATCTCCATGTGAACCGCGCCCTAACCCGCTTGTGAATTGACGATAATTACATTATCAGTTATATAACTTGTTATGCAATTAGAATGAGGAACCTGTCTTGGTCGAAGATGTTGTGAAATCGCTGGGCTACCTTTGCCTCGGCAGCCGCTTCCGCCGGATCGGGGAGCGTCTGCAGGCCGACACGCAACAGATGATTGAGGAACTGGGCGTCTCCATACAGGCCGCGCAATATCCCTTCCTCGGCGCCATCGACAGGCTCGGCCCGCTGACCATCGGGGAATTGGCACAGGCAGTGGGTATCACCCAGCCCGGCGCGACGCGCACCGCCTCCCAGCTCATGGAGCTAGGTTTCCTCGACATGCAACCATCCGCCGAAGATCAGCGGCGCAGAGTCGTTTCGCTGACACCAAAAGGACAGGAACTCGTTGACTATTCGAAGCAACAGGTCTGGCCCCGCATTGCCGCCGCCGTCGCCGATCTTTGCCGGAATCTCGACGGCCCGCTGCTCGAGCAACTTGCTGCGATGGAGGACGGGCTCGCCGAAGCACCGTTGATCCGACGCGTTAGAGCGCCGTGCGTCCATTCGGACGCACAAAGGACGCTCTAATTTTTTGAATTTACGCATCAGGCTTTCCGAAAATCGGTCCCGATTTTCGGGCCGATACTGTAGCGCCATACAGGAAAAGACACCATGAGCCATATTCTCGACCGACCGATCTGGAACGCGCTGCAAACAACGCATGCCGAACTCGCCGAAGGCGGCAAGCACGCGATGCGCTACCCGCCGTCCATCGTCCCCTTCGCAGCCGCCGCCGACGATAGCCGCGAAAGCCTCGAAGCGCTCGAAAACCTCCCCGCCGCTGATGAGGTCATGGCGATCGTCGAAGCCGGACCCGTCACCATCCCACAGGGACTGACGGTCATCTCCGAGGGAAAGCTGGTGCAGATGATCGCCGAGCGGCCTTACGAGCGTATTTCCGACAGCCGGCTGCAGCCGCTGACCCCCGACGATGCGGATGAGATGCTAGCCCTCGCCATGCTGACCAAACCCGGGCCCTTCACACTTGGCGCTCAAAAACTTGGCACCTTCTGGGGCGTCAAGATCGACGGCCGGCTTGTCGCCATGGTCGGGCAGCGCCTGCGACATCCCGGATTTGGCGAGCTCAGCGGCCTTTGCACCCATCCTGATTTTCAGGGACGCGGCCTCGGCACCCTGCTCTTCCGTTTCGTCGCCGGCGAAATTTCCGCCAGGGGCGACACCGTCTTCCTGCATGCCTATTACACCAACACTTCAGCCATAACGCTCTACAAGACACTCGGCTTCAAGCTGCGGTCGGAAATGAACCTGCGCGTCGTCAAGCGCAGCGTATAGGCTGACCAAAACGCCGCAGGCTCGAGCTTTTGCCCATTTGCGCCATGATAGCGTCCCAATTGCATGGTGTTGACGGCCCTGCTGTCAATTGGGGACCGCGCAGACATGCATTGGATCAATCGCTACATCGACCAACCGTTGCTCGACGGTGCGGCCAGTTCCTTGCGGGCCTGGCATATCCGAACCGGCCTTTCGCCGGAACGGCTGGAGCCGCTCTGGAACATTGCCGTGACAGGCTTCCTGTTCTTTGCCGCCGGACACTTCCTCTCCGGACCGGCCCTGCTTCTGTGTTACGGCGGTCTCGCGATGCTGACCCTCCCCTCGGCCTGGATGCTCTTCACATCCAGTCGCACGACAGACGGCTATGACGTCGCCGCCTACAAGAAGCTGAGAACCAGGGCTTTCATGAAGCGCGAGGCGGAATGGGCCGTGCGGCTTGCCATCCTCTTCACCGCCATCTGCCTTCCCTTCGTCTCACGTTCGGATGATCCGACGGCCGCCTATTTCATGATCGGCGCCAGCCTCTGGTTCGTGCTGACCGGCCCGGCGAGATCCTATCTGGCAGCAGCAGAACCGCCCATGCCGCGCGATGGAGACCGCTCCTTCAATACCGATCTGCAATTCGGCTGAGCAGATTTAAATCAGCACACAATTCAATTGTCGCAGCGACAATGGAACGAACGGCTCACGCTTCCGTTATATTGCCAGCAACCGACAAAGGAGATCGCGATGCTGTACTATGCTCTGGTATTTCTCGTCGTAGCCCTGATTGCAGGCGTCCTTGGATTTGGCGGCATTGCCGGCGCATCCGCTTCGATCGCCCAGGTCCTGTTCTTCATCTTCCTGGTGCTGTTCGTCGTATCCATCGTCGCCCGGCTCATGCGGCGCGTATAGACGAACAAACCGACGCACATAAAAAACCCGCCATTCCGGCGGGTTTTTTATTGCTTATGCCTTTAGCGTCAGGCCGCCTTCGTCTTGGCCCGGCGGGCAAGATGCGCCACCACATTCTCGATCATCCGCATGCCGGCATCGCCGCCGAGCGTCATGATCGATTCCGGATGGAACTGTACCGCTGCGATCGGCTCCTTGGCATGCTCGATGCCCATGATCGTACCGTCTTCGCTTTCGGCAGTGATGATGAATTCCCGCGGCAGCGTCGAAGGATCGGCAAAGATCGAGTGGTAACGACCGACCGTCACTTCCTTGGCAAGGCCGGAGAAGACGATGCCCGGCTCCAGCACGCGGATGCGCGACGGCTTGCCATGCATCGGCAATGCCAGATGGCGAAGCTCGCCGCCATAGGCTTCCGCCAGCGCCTGCAGGCCGAGGCAGACGCCAAAGATCGGCAGGTTGCGTGCCCTCGCCTTCTTGATTGTCGCCTTGCAGTCGAAATCCTTGGGGTTGCCGGGACCCGGAGAGAGAACGACGAGATCCGGGTTCAGCCGATCGAAGACTTCCTCGGGCACCGGCGTACGAACGGTCGAAACCGTGGCACCCGTCTGGCGGAAATAGTTCGCCAGCGTGTGAACAAAGCTGTCTTCATGGTCGATCAGCAGAATGTTGACGCCCTTGCCGACTGAGGCGACATCGCGCTGGGTCTTGCCGGAATTGCCCGTTTTGGCATCGCGGATTGCGGAAAGCATGGCAGAGGCCTTCAGTTCGGTTTCGGCTTCTTCTTCCTCGGGAATGGAATCGTTCAGCAGCGTCGCACCGGCGCGCACTTCGGCAATGCCGTCCTTGATGCGCACGGTGCGCAGCGTCAGGCCGGTATTCATATCGCCGTTGAAGCCGACCATGCCGATCGCCCCACCATACCATGCACGCGGGCTCTTCTCATGAGATTCGATAAAGCGCATGGCCCAGAGCTTTGGCGCGCCGGTGACGGTGACAGCCCATGCGTGGCTGAGGAAGCCGTCGAAGGCATCCATGTCGTCCCGCAGGCGGCCTTCGATATGATCGACCGTATGGATCAGCCGCGAATACATCTCGATCTGTCGGCGACCGATGACCTTGACCGAGCCCGGCTCGCAGACGCGGCTCTTGTCGTTGCGGTCGACATCCGAGCACATGGTCAGTTCGGACTCGTCCTTCTTGGAATTCAGGAGCTTCAGGATCTGCTCGCTGTCGGCAATCGGATCGTCGCCACGCTTGATCGTACCGGAGATCGGGCAGGTCTCGATGCGGCGGCCGGAAACGCGCACAAACATTTCCGGCGATGCGCCGACGAGATATTCCTGGTTTCCGAGGTTGATGAAAAAGGAATAGGGTGACGGATTGATCGCCTTCAGCCGCTTGGAAATGTCCGAAGGCTTGCTTTCGCAACGCTCCATGAACTTCTGGCCAGGCACGACCTCGAAGAGATCGCCCTTGCGGAAGCTTTCCTTCGCCTTGACGACGAGCTCTGCATATTCGCCCGGACGATGATCGCTCTTCGGCGGAATGGCATCCGTGCGGATAAACGGCTCGGCAGCAATATCGCCCGCCCTGCCCTCAGTCGTCTTGCCGCCCTTAGCGAAGTCGTAGCGATCGACCCACGCCTTTGCGGCGTAGTTGTCGACGACGAGAATTTCATCGGGCAGGTAGAGCACCATGTCGCGCTGGTCGGAAGGGCGTTCCAGCTTCAGGTTGATCGCGTCAAACTGAAAAGCGAGATCGTAACCGAAGGCGCCATAGAAACCGATGCTGGCATCAGCCTGCGAATAGAAGAGATCGGTGATGGCGCGAAGCACGGTAAACACCGTCGGCATCTTCGAGCGCTCTTCTTCGGTGAAGACTCGGTCGGGCAACTTGACCGTCAGGTCGAGCCTGCGCGCGGTCAATGCACCGAGTTCAAGTTCGCGGACAGTCTTCAACCGCTCGACGATAAAGCCAAGGATGATCTCGCCGCGCTCGTTATAGGCTTCGATCCAGACATTGCGGCCGAAGGAGGAAACACCGAGCGGCGGATCGACAACAGCCGTATCCCAGCGCGTATAGCGGCCCGGATATTCGTAGTTCGAGGAGAAGACGGCGCCGCGCCGCTCATCGAGCTTGTCGACATAGGACGAAACAGCATCGGCATAAGGGATGGCCCGCCTTTGCCGCGTGACGGTGATGCCGCCCTTGGTCTCGTAGATTTCCGCACCATCATCCCGCAGGATCGTTACCATAGTTCCACTCCGTTATCGGGGCCCGGACGAAAGGCGGCCTTTGAAACAAAAAAGCCGCCTCGAAGTTTCGGGCGGCTCGTTCGTCGTCTTTGGACACGATTGGTCGAGGCCGCCTCAGCGAGCCCACCACCAAACTGCAATGTTCAAGGACTTCTTCATGGGCGAAATTGTTAGCCTGAGATGAAGCCAAGCGCAAGAGGCCATTCCCGCACGAAAAAGGGCGGCCCGAAAGCCGCCCCTACCCCCAGCCGTGAAAGGTTGATTCTTAACTAGAAAGTCTTGGTGACCGAAATCTTGAAGGTGCGGCCTGGCTCCGAATACCACTCCTTCGGCTGCGAAGACGTTGCGGAGAGGTTCACGTCGCGAACGGCGAGTGCATTGTAATATTCCTGGTCGAAGATGTTGTAGACCCCGCCCTGAATACGAAGCCCCTTTACCTGCTCCGGTGTCCACCATGCAGTCAGGTCGACGATGCCGTAACCGGGCGCGTCGAATGACGTCACCGCGTTATCGTTGCCGGTCATCTGCGACGAGAGCGTCGAGGAGAGGTCGAAACCGTATTCGTCATTGCTCCAGCCACCGCCGACGATGGCCTTAAACGGCGCGACCGAGCGCAGCCGCTCCTGCGTATCGTCATTCCGGCCATAGGTATAGGCAAGCGAGGTATGAAGGTTGATGCCGTTGTCGAACGTCTTGATCAGGTTCGCTTCGAGACCGGAGATGGAGGCCGAAGACACGTTCGTATAATTGAACGTCGTGAAGCCTGGAGTGGTCGTCGTCACGACTTCGATGAAGTTCTGATACCGGGTATGGAATGCCGCTACGCGACCCTGCAGACCGCCAGTATCGAAATTGGCACCGATCTCGATGCCGCGGCCGATTTCCGGATCCAGATTGGGATTGCCGAGCTGCGCATAACCTTGCGTCGAGTTGTAGAAGCGGCTGTAGAGCTCATCGACGGTCGGAGCACGGAAGCCGACTGCAAGCTGGGCATAGAGCTGAACATCAGGTGTCAGGTCATAGGTCGCAAGCAATTTTGGCGACATGCCGGCTTCCGTACGATCGTAAATCGCACCGAAGCGGGGAAGCGCCGGATTGCTCTCGAAACCGCCACCCGTCGACGGCCGGTAGTTGAACCAGTCAAAGCGGAAGCCAGGCGTCAGGGCGAAGCCGCTATTGCCGATCTCGATCTTGTCTTCGAATGTCACGCCGAGGTTCGCACTGTCGACGTTGGGCACTTCGGACTGGTTGTTGAGTGACGGGCACGTGGTCGGCGTCGGGCAAAGCGCCGAACTATATTGGGTCCATTTCGATACCCCGACGTCGAGGCCGACGCGAACGGAGTGGCTAAGACCGGAATATTCGAAGTCCTTCGTTGCCGTGCCGCTAAAGCCCCAAGTTTCGTTTTCGATGCTGTTATTACGGCCGTAAGCGACATTGGCTGCGGTGCGGCCCTGGCTGCCGGATTCCTTTTTCAGATCCTGCCAGTAGAGGGTGGCTCTGGCCGTGCTGAAGAATGCATCGGAAGACTGCGCCTCGTAATCATAATCGAGCGAGACACGATCGCGGTCGCGCAGTTCCCGACCGTCATAGTTGCCGACGAGATAGCTGCGGATCGGAGGCGTGCCCTGCAGGTCCCGCAGATCGGTCTTCAGGTCGCGCCGGAAGCGTTCAGCCGTTAGGCCGATGCGATGGCCGCCTTCGAGATCCTGGCGCAGCTTGAAGAGCAGGTTGTGCTGATCGAAATCCGCCGGATCGGCCTCGGTGCGGAAGCGGCCATAAACATCGTCATTGCCCTTGCTGTCACGTTCATGGCCCTTGCGATAGGCACCCTGGAAAAGGATCGACGTATTGCCGACCTTCTTGGCGGCAGCAGCGGAGCCAGCAATGCTGCGGTCTTCGCTGTCATAGGTCGACTTGACGATCGCGCCCCAGTCGCGGTCCTCGGGGATCAGATCCTCGGGTTCAAGCGTATTGAGGACGAAGGCACCGCCGAGCATGCCTGAACCGCCCTTGCTCGAATCCGCGCCCCGCACGATATCGAGAGAGGAAAGTGAATCGAAATCAAAGGTGTCGCCGCCGCCATTGGCATTGGCCGGCGCAAAGGCACCCTGACGCGAACTGTTCGAGAGATAAGGGATCGGGATGC
The DNA here is from genome assembly GCF_000281145.1 of Rhizobium sp. CF142. Classification (NCBI taxonomy): domain Bacteria; kingdom Pseudomonadati; phylum Pseudomonadota; class Alphaproteobacteria; order Hyphomicrobiales; family Rhizobiaceae; genus Rhizobium; species Rhizobium sp. CF142. The sequence goes on from NZ_AJWE01000114.1 coordinate 234,948, forward strand.
CGTCGATGGTCGTCAGGATACGGGGGCCGGAAAGGCCACGCAGGCTGAAGCCCGCATCGGCACGCGAATAATTCACGGTTGCATCGACGCTGCGGCCGATATCGTCGTAATTCGTGACCTGCTTTTTTTCCAATTCCTTCTTGTCGATCTGCGTCGCAAGCGGCGTGTCGGCAACACTGCCGGGGGCTGCACGGTTTCCCTTGACGACGATTTTCTGAAGGACGGTTGCGCCTTCAGCATTCGTGGCCGGCGTGGTCGCCGGAGCGCTCTGGGCGAAAGCCTGTGAAACAGGAAGAACAAGTGCGGCTGCTGTGCAGACCATTAGAACCGAGCGCCAATGCCGGACGATCATAACCTACCCTCAAATGAAAATTACCGGGCTGGCTGTCGTGGCGTTTCAGACGCTCGAGGGGCTGGCTAGGCTTGCGGACGACTGCGGAGATTTCCGCCTTCTTTTTGCCGCATAAAAAACATGAGTTTTATTGTCAATATATTCCGCCGATTTATGTTGAATAATAGCGTCAAGTTTTAAGGATCTCAGGAAACGTTGCGCAATTGCAACGAATTCGCCGTTCTTGCGTTTCCCCTCCGCTCGATCAACGGGAAACGACGTGTGAGAGAATTTCGGAAGATGGCGGTCATTCTGGCCGCACTCGCCCTGCTCCCCGGTGCACGATTGCCGCGAACCGGCCCGGTGCCTCAGGCAAAGCCAGAAGCAGCAATCGAAGCGCCTGCGGTCCCTCAGCCAGAAAAGAAACAGGAAGAAGAGCAGGTTCCCAAGCCTCAGCCCGAACCTGCGCCTGCGCAAAACCCCGAAACACCGCCGGCCGCCGCCGAGGTTCCGACACCGCAGCCCAAACCGAGCGAGACTCCGGCCGCGCCAGCCGGCGAAAAATTTGGTCCGCCCTCTCCCGCACTAGAAGAGCGGGCACCGAAGCCCCCGACTGAACAGACGCTCGAAGAGCAGCATCTGACCATCGAACCGGAAAGCGATGTGGACCATGCCGAATGCACTAGAGAATTGCAGAGCCTCGGCGTCGTCTTCCGCGAGACACCCCGCATCGACGACGGCAACGGCTGCGGCATCGACAAGCCGATCATTGTCTCTGAGGCCCTGCCCGGCATCGCACTGAAGCCTGAAGCCACACTACGCTGCCCGACGGCACTGGCGCTCGCACGATGGATAAAGGGAAGCGTCATTCCCACAGCCTCGGTCGCCTTGCCGGAAAGCGGCGATATCACCACCATCAATCAGGCCTCCGCCTACATTTGCCGCCTGCGCAACGGCGCCGACACCGGCAAGATCTCCGAACATGCCCGCGGCAATGCCATCGATATCGCAAGCTTCAGCTTCAAGAAGGGCGAGGATGTTGCCGTCCGCTCGCGCCGCGAGGATTCGACGCTGACAGGGGCATTCCAGCGCACCGTCAGCGCCGCAGGCTGCCTCTATTTCACCACCGTGCTCGATCCCGAGAGCGATGCTGCCCACGAGACCCACTTCCATCTGGACGTATTGCAGAGAAAGGGCGATTATCGCTACTGCCACTAATCATTTCAGGCGCTTGAGACAGCGGCTTGAATCAGTTCCTCACATCCCCAAATCAAAGTCTGAGAATGACGAAGGCGAAGTTAGGAAAGTGAATGAAGGCTATCGCAGCCTGTATCATCCTCGGGCTGCTTTTAGCTGCCATAGCCTTGCTGTTTACAGGCCACATTCTCTGGCTCATCCCCATAGGGATATTGCTGAGCGGCAGCCTTGAGAGGCTCTTCATTTGGCTATTCATCGACCCTGAATTTGGGAACCGCCAACGTCATCGCCTGATCCGAGGCGAGAAAGCTGCTCCGGATCAGAACAACCCTTCGATATAACCCTGGTCATTGAGGTAAATCCGCTCTGCCGACGGCGACTTCGGCAGACCGGGCATCGTCATGATCTCGCCGGTAATGACCACGACGAAACCGGCGCCGGCCGACAGGCGTACCTCGCGCACCGTTACGATATGCCCCTCGGGCGCACCGCGCAGGTTCGGATCGGTGGAGAAGGAATATTGCGTCTTCGCCATGCAGACCGGAAGGTTGCCGTAGCCCTGTTCCTCCCAGGCTGCGAGCTGGTCGCGTACGGCCTTGTCAGCCGTCACCTCGCCGGCGTGATAGATCTTCGAGGCGACGATCTCGATCTTTTCGAGCAGCGGCAGGTCGTCGCCGTAGAGCGGCTCGAACTTCGCCTGGCCGGATTCTGCAAGCTCCACAACCTTATAGGCGAGGTCCTCGATGCCTTCAGACCCTTCCGCCCAGTGACGGCAGAGGATGGCTTCCGCGCCGTGACGCGCGACGAAATCTTTGACGGCAGCAATTTCCGCATCTGTATCAGACGTGAAATGGTTGATCGCCACCACGACAGGCACGCCGAACCGGCGCACATTGGCGATATGGCGGCCAAGGTTGGAACAGCCGCGAACCAGCGCCTGAACATTCTCCGCGCCGAGATCGTCCTTCTTCACGCCACCGTTCATTTTCAGCGCCCGGACAGTCGCCACGATCACCGCAGCACTCGGCTTCAATCCTGCCTTCCGGCACTTGATGTTGAAGAATTTCTCCGCGCCGAGATCGGCCCCGAAACCCGCTTCCGTCACGACATATTCGCCGAGCTTCAGCGCCGTCTTCGTGGCAATCACCGAATTGCAGCCATGGGCGATATTGGCGAAAGGACCGCCGTGAACGAAGGCAGGATTGTTCTCCAGGGTCTGCACGAGGTTCGGCTGCATGGCGTCTTTCAGGAGCACGGCCATGGCCCCATCCGCCTTGAGATCGCGGGCATAAACCGGCGTCTTGTCGAAGCGATAGCCGATGATGATATCGCCAAGGCGACGTTCCAGATCCCTAAGATCAGTCGCAAGGCACAGGATTGCCATAACTTCGGAGGCGACGGTGATATCGAAGCCGTTCTGCCTCGGAAAACCATTGGACACGCCGCCGAGTGACGAGACCATGCTGCGCAGCGCCCGGTCGTTCATGTCCATCACCCGCCGCCATGTGATGCGACGCAGGTCGATATTCTCTTCGTTGCCCCAGTAGATGTGATTGTCGATCATCGCAGCGAGCAGATTGTGTGCCGAGGTGATCGCGTGGAAATCGCCCGTGAAATGCAGGTTGATGTCTTCCATCGGCACGACCTGGGCATATCCGCCACCTGCCGCCCCGCCCTTCACACCAAAGCAGGGACCAAGCGAGGCCTCGCGCACGCAGACGATCGCCTTCTTGCCGATGCGGTTCAGCCCGTCGCCGAGACCGACGGTGGTCGTCGTCTTGCCCTCGCCCGCCGGCGTTGGGTTGATGGCGGTAACAAGGATAAGCTTGCCATCCTTCTTGCCCTCTTGGGCGGCGATGAACTCGGCACTGATCTTCGCCTTGTCATGACCATAGGGAACAAGCTGTTCCGGGGGGATGCCAAGCGTGGCGCCGATTTCGAAGATCGGCTTCTTCGTCGCCGCACGCGCGATTTCGATATCGGATTTGATGGCAGCCATGGATCGTGTCCTCATTCTCTCAGCACAACGGACTCGGCGTTTATTTCAATCGGATAGCGAAATATCCCGAACCTGTGAATAGTGCTGCGCCTTGCAGTCCGCCTATTCCATTGTTTATTAGGGACCAACGATTCTAGGATTTACGGGGATAGACCATGAAATCACTCGAACTTCTGGTCGAGCGCATCATTCTTTCCAGCCGCTGGCTGCTGGTGGTCTTCTATATCGGCCTGGTGCTTGCGTTGGCCGTTTATGCCGTATCTTTCGCCTTCAAGTTCCTGAAGGTCGCAGGAAGCGTATTCGAACTCGGCGAGGCGGAAATGATCCTCGCCATGCTCGGGCTTATCGATGCGGCACTCGTCGCAAGCCTCATCGTCATGGTCATGATCTCCGGCTACGAGAATTTCGTCAGCCGCTTCGACGAGGCGGAAAAGGAAGGTGAAGTCTCCTTCCTCGGCAAGCTCGATTCCGGCAGCCTGAAGATCAAGGTCGCCTCCTCGATCGTCGCCATCTCCTCCATCCACCTGCTGCAGGTCTTCCTCAACGTCGATCAATATACCGACGGCAGGATCATGTGGCTGACCCTCATGCATCTCGCCTTCGTCGTCTCGGCGGTCATGCTCGGCTTCCTTGAGAAGCTGATGAGCGTGACCTCGAAGAATGATTTGAAGGACAAGGCGTAAGGCGGCATCAAGCCGAAAAAATCCGACGAATGATAGCGGCACAAAGCAAAGGCGCCGTATCGCGGCTGCGCATCTTTTCGGATATCGGCATCAATTGACCGTAGCCGCAACCGGAACAGTTTCCACACCGGATCTCCTGGGGCACCGAACGCTTTCCTTCGCGTTCGGTCCGCAGAAATGAAGGCCAGGCTCTTCATCGTAGGGGATCACACCGTCGATGATGTCAAGCTTGAGCGCCTGAGGTGGATATATATCGCCTCTCCCGAAAGACGGCGTTATCATCATCGTGTCGAATGTCTCGGGACTGATCCCCATCTCACTGAAATAGGCAATGAATTTTCCGCGCTCAGTCTCCGTAACCTTGCTCGCCGGCTGGCTGATGCCAAGAGCGGAAGTCCTTCCCACGAGCCGCGACGTTCCGCCCATAAAGGCGAGCGTGCAGCTCGAAAAACAGTACGCACCACCGGCAAAGACTTCCCCCTCGGTCGGCCCGCTTTTGGCCATGCTCGCGGTGCAACGCGGATCCTGCATCGGACAATTCGGCAAGCGCGTTCTACCAATTGACGTATCGAGGCCTGCAGCGCGGATCATACGCCCCATTGCGAAAGCTGCATCCTTGTCGCCACCAAAGGACTGAAAGACGACCGGCAACTTTCTGTCGCCGAGCGTCTTCAAGATTGCGTCCAGTTGAGCCGGTGTATCCGGCATGATGTCGCCATCCGCCGAGATCCACTGCGTGCACTCTTCCTGGCAATTACCGTTGTACATCAGGAGAAAGTCCATCGGATGGGTTTTAGGCGCAGGATAGCTTGGGTATACGGTCGCACGCTTCACGGGCACCTCTGCGACAGCCGCTTTGGGCGCCGGATGGCGATAGCATACGGCATCGGCCGCTGCATCCTGCGCGCAGAGCGGCATGCCGGGCCATTCGTTGTAAGCCAGCATATCCGTTAGCAGACCTGTCCGAAGTGCATCGGTGGGCGCGACCATCATCATGCTGTCGGGCGCGGCCCTCATCATCAGGTCAACGATGTCATCGCTGACTCCCATTTCTTTCAGATACGCCTTCAAAGTCGCGGTAGCTTTTTTGCCGAGCTTGGTGGAACTGCTCTGCCCGGTCACTTTGCGGCCAATCTCCTTGCGGGAAACTTCCTGCTTCTTCCCATTCACCATCTTATATTCGATGCGATAGGACACGCGCATCTTGTTGTAGACGGTCGTGATCTGATGAACGCCGATATAGGCCCATTGAGACGAAACTCGCGTCGTGCCCCCCGCCAAAGCCAGCGGGCACGCAGAAACGCAATATGCTCCATACGAATAGGTGGATCCAGCTGGAGCGCCATTCCGGGCGATGGCAGCAGCGCAACGCAGATCCTCAGGCGGGCAGCCCTCCAGCCGCGTACCACCGACCGCCGTTTCCAGCCCAGCCTTACGAATCATTCGTCCCATAGCATAGGCAGCGTTCACATCCCCACCTTCGGAACGGAACACGATCGGCAATTTCCGATTCCCGATCTTCTTGAGAATCTTTCTCATTTGGGCAGGTGTATCGGAAGTAATGCGCCCCTCTGCCGAAATCCATTCCGGGCAGGGTTGGTTGCAAACAGCACGGCGCACGATGATGAAGCTCATCGCTGGATGTTCCGACTGCTTCTGCTCTGCGGCCTGCAAAAGCGCAACCCCGATTGGGAGGCTAGAAAGAACTAAAGCAAGTATTATTCGAGAAAACAGATACTTTACGGAAAAGAAAATTGCAAAGCGCACGACCAGATCGCCTCAGTTGTATCTGATCATACGCTTACCAATTGGTTTGAACGGCAGCAAGCGGCGTTCCAAAGACTTGCTGCCGCTTCATTACTTTATTCGCCCATCGCGATCAGGCTGGCATTGCCTCCAGCCGCAGCGGTGTTTACCGAGATCACCTGTTCCAGCGCAAAACGCTGCAGATAGGCAGGGCCGCCAGCCTTGAAGCCGGTTCCGGAAAGGCCCGAGCCACCGAAAGGCTGAGTACCGACAACGGCGCCGATCATGTTGCGGTTGACATAGATGTTGCCGGTATCGAGCGCATCGGTGACGGTGCGGATCGTGGATTCGATGCGGCTGTGGACGCCAAGCGTCAGGCCATAGCCGGAGGCCTGGATATCCTGCAGCACCCTAGGCAATTCCTTCGCCTTCCATCTGACGATGTGCAGCACCGGCCCGAAGACCTCCTTGGTCAGCGCCGCTGGCTTGTCGAGCTCGATAATGTGCGGCGCGAAGAAGCTGCCACCATCCGGCGCCTTGCCGGCATAGCGCACCTTCTGCGTTTTCTGCATCTCGGCGATATGGGCTTCCAGCATCGCCTTCTGCTTCTCGTCGATGATCGGGCCGACATCGGTGGTTTCCAATGCGGGATCGCCGAGCTGCAGTTCGCGCGCAGCACCTTCGATCATCTGCGTCATGTGCTCAGCCACATCCTCCTGCAGGAAGAGCAGGCGCAGTGCGGAACAGCGCTGACCGGCCGAACGGAAGGCCGATAGGACCACGTCATCGGCCACCTGCTCGCCGAGCGCCGTCGCATCGACCACCATGGCGTTGAGACCACCGGTTTCGGCGATCAGCGGCACGATCGGACCATCCTTGGCAGCAAGCGCCCGGTTGATCGCCCATGCCGTCTTCGTTGAACCGGTGAAGGCGACGCCGGCAAGCGCTGCATGCGCGGTGATAGCGGCACCGACGTCGGGACCGCCAGGCACGAAGAGCAGCGCGTCTTCGGGCACGCCGGCCTTGTGGAACAGCTTGACGGCCTCATAGGCGATCAGCGGCGTCTGCGGTGCAGGCTTTGCGAGCACGGCGTTGCCGGAAACGAGTGCGGCCGAAACCTGCCCAAGGAAGATCGCCAGCGGGAAATTCCAGGGCGAGATGCAGGCAAAAACCCCGCGACCACGCCACAGGTACCGATTATCCTCTCCAGTCGGCCCCGGCATCTTGGTCGCGGTACCGAAAAGCCGGCGCGCCTCGCCGGCGTAATAGCGGCAGAAATCCACCGCCTCGCGTATTTCCGCAATGCCGTCGTCGAGCGTCTTGCCGGCTTCTGCGGCCAAAAGAACAAGCAGCCTGTCGCGATTTTCTTCCATAAGGTCGGCCATGCGCTCCAGCGCAGATGCACGTTCTTCGACCGAACGGCGCGACCATGCCTTGTAGCCTTTGGCGGCAGCGGCAAAGGCCTTGTCGATATCGGCAGCGGTGGCATTGCGAATCGAGCCGACGGTCTTGGAGCGATCGGACGGCGAAACGACTGGCGCTTCCAAACCGCTGGCAGCCACACCCGGAATGAGGGGCGCAGCCGCGATGGCGGGAAGCCCCTTCCGAATCGCCTCCATCAGCTTTTCAAGCGTCGCACGATGACCGAATTCCAGTCCGGCGCTGTTCTTGCGCTTGCCGTAAAGCTGCAGCGGCATAGGAATCTTGCTGTTGCGCGCGCTTGCTCCGACATCGAATTGCAGTTTGTCCGCCGGGCGTTCCAGCAATGCCTTGATCGGCACGTTCTTGTCGCCGGCCATCGCGACGAAGGAGGAATTGGCACCGTTTTCCAGAAGACGGCGGACGAGATAGGCGAGCAGATCACGGTAACCGCCAACAGGCGCATAGATCCGGCACGCGATCCGGTCGTTGGTATCAAGCAGATGATTGTAAAGGCTTTCGCCCATGCCATGCAGGCGCTGGAATTCGAAGCCGGAGCGATCATTGCCAGCGAGCTCCAGAATGGTGGAAACCGTCAGCGCATTATGGGTAGCGAACTGCGGGAAGATGCGCGCCCGCTTGGCAAGCATGTGCTGCGCGCAGGCGAGATAGGAAAGATCCGTCGCCTGCTTGCGCGTCCACACCGGATAATCGTCGAGCCCGCGTTCCTGCGCCCGCTTAACCTCGGTATCCCAGTAGGCGCCCTTGACGAGGCGCACCATCATGCGGCGGCCAAGCTTTGCGCAGAGTTCGTCAATATAATCGATCACGGCCACCGCGCGCTTCTGATAGGCCTGGATTGCCAAGCCAAAACCATCCCAGCCGGCAAGCGACGGATCGGAAAAGACTGCGGCGATTACGTCCAGCGACAGCTCCAGCCGGTCAGCCTCTTCGGCGTCGATGGTGAAATTGAGCTGATGTGCCTTGGCCATCTGCGCAAGCTTGAGGAGATCGGGCACCAGCTCCTTCATGACGCGGTCGCGATGGGTGGCGAGATAACGCGGATGCAGCGCCGAAAGCTTGACGGAAATACCCATGCGATCGGGCAGATCCTTGCCCTTGGCGTTCTTCGCCATCCAGCCGCCGATCGCTTCGATCGCCATGGCATAGGATTGCCAGTAACGTTTGGCATCTTCGGCCGTCCGTGCGCCCTCACCCAGCATGTCGAAGGAGTGGCGATAACCCTTCTCCTCGCTCTTGGCCGCGCGGTTGAGAGCGTCCTTGATGGTTTCGCCAAGCACGAAGTGATGGCCCAGGAAGCGCATGGCCTGTTTGGTGGCATTGCGAACGGTCGGCAGGCCCATGCGTTTGACGAGGCCGCGAAGCACGCCCTCGGGCGTCTCACCGGGACGGATGATGCGGGCTGAAACGCCGAGCGCCCAGGCGGATGCCGAGACAAACCAGCTATCGGCCTTGCCCTCATGCTCGCTCCAGCCGCCTTCCTTAAGCTTGTCCTCGATCAGCTTGTCCTGTGTCAGCGCGTCGGGCACGCGCAGCAGCGCTTCGGCAAGCACCATCAGCGCCAGACCCTCCTTGGTGGAAAGCCCGTATTCCCTGAGGAAATCCTCCACGCCGCCGATCGATCCCGAATTGCTGCGGATCGCCTCGATCATGCCGCCGGCACGCTTGTCGATAGCAACATCCTGGGAGGCCGAAAAGCGCAAGCCTTCGGCGAAACCATGCAGCAAGCGATCATCGTCACCGGCAAATGGAGCGTTGAACGGGGCAAAAGCCGTGGAAATCTGGGTCGGCATGAAGTGTTCTCCGTGATTTCGGCAACATAGCTGTTCATTCGCAGTGTTTTTCACTAAACTGAGGCCGACCAACACGATCTTCGCCTACCGACCGCCTGAAAGGCCGCGAAAAATGAAAGAGCTCGACCGTCTCGACCGCAAGATTCTCCGTGCGCTGCAGAAGGAAGGACGACTTTCCAACATAGAGCTCGCCGAACGCGTCAACCTGTCTCCCACGGCGACTGCCGAGCGCGTCAAGCGGCTAACCCGAGACGGTTATATCACGGGCTATATGGCAATCCTTTCGCCGGAAAAACTCGGCCGCAACCTCCTCGTTTTCGTACAGGTAAAACTTGACCGCACCACGCCTGACGTTTTCGATGCCTTTGCTGCGGCAGTAAAACGCAGCGACGACGTCATGGAATGTCATATGGTCGCGGGAGGCTTCGACTATCTTGTGAAGGCGCGCATGGCGGGGATGGAGGCTTATCGCCAATTCCTCTCCGAGGTGATTCTTTCCCTCCCCGGCGTACGCGAAACACATACCTATGCGGTCATGGAGGAGGTAAAAGGCACAGCCCTTCTACCCGTATAGCTCGAAAATCAACTTAAGCGCGTTTTTCAGCTGATTAATTTTTCACAAAATGAATTAATCAGCGTGTGCTAAGTCAATTAGGGCTAGCATGCAGGCGGATTTATGTATTTGATAGCGGTAACATGGGGACCTGCGGGGGCATATAATGTCTTACATGACTACCTCTGAAAGGCAGTCATTGCTATCGAGCGAACTGGCAGTGGCGCGCACGCGCGGCTTGTTCGCACAAGCGCTTGGAAGGGTGGCGGCAGCTTTCGGTTTTGAGCACGCCACTCTGCTGAACGCACCGACGATAGAAGATTTGCTGCTCAAGCCGCTGATCATCGAGAGCTCGCTGCCGGTTTCCTACATCAGGGATTTCGATCGCGCGCATATGCTGCGCGCCTGTCCTTTTGCCGCGCGCATGAGGGAATCAGCCGTACCGCAGGTATGGCATCTTAACGATCCCGGCCATGCCCAATCTTTCCCCGCCGGCACCAGAAACTTGATGCTCCAGCACGCTATGAGCGCCGGCATTGCCATGCCGATCAATTCGGCCGATGGACAGCGCCTCGTCTTCTGGTTCGGCGGCGAACGCGCATCCCTCGGCCAGAGCGAGATCAACGAACTCGCGATGATCGTTCTTCACGCCGTCGATACCTACAACAGCGTCAAGCGCAATGAGGAGAGCCCCCATAGCGCGCTCTCGGCCCGCGAGCTCGAGGTCGTGCGGTGGACGGCGCAGGGCAAGACCTCGATCGAGATTGGCCAGATCCTGGCGCTCTCGGATCACACGGTAAATGCCTATATGACGAACGCAATTAAAAAACTCGATTGCGTCAACCGCACCCAGTTGGTAGCAAAAGCCATCCGATTGAAGCTGATCAACTGAGGAATCAGAAGAGAATCAGCGCGTCATCCCAATTAGGGGGAAACCGTGCCTCTTCGTTTCGAACAGTCAGCCGTCGAACATCGGCTGCAATCCCGTGCCCACATCGGAATTACCGATGCCGAAGCGCTGACCATGTTCGCAGCCTACCGCCTCTTCGGCTTCTGGCGGATGAACCTCGAGACCGGGCATTTCTTCGCCAGCGAAGACGTACACCAGATCTTCGATCTTCCCTACAGCGAAGGTCCGGTCAACCTGACCGAACTCATGTCGCGCATCCATGAGGAAGACCGGCTGCTGATTGCCGAAACCTTCGAGCAGGCAAGCCTCTACCGGGTCGGCTTCCACTATGTCTATCGCGTCGACAACGGGCTCGGCGGCTACAAGATGGTGCGCTCCGTCGGCAAATTCCGCGACGACGCTAGCGGCGGCGGCATCGTAGGCATCACCTACGAATTCGTCGAGAAACTCCGCATCGTCGGCTTCGAGGACGGCGGCACGCCCCTTTAGCGGGTCGAGCTTTAGCCGCCAGGATACAGCGTTCCGGACGGCTTAGCGGTCGAGCACCGAGCGGATTTCGACCAGGTTCGACCGCACTCTCAGCATATAAAAGCCCATCGTGGCGAGATGGCTCGGCATGATCCAGCCATCCTCCCGGCCGTTGGAAATGATCGCCGGCTGGATGCGAAGTGCGGCCTGAAACTGTTTGGTCGTGCCCGCCCAGATTGCTCCGAGGTTCCGTTCTGCCACAACCTGAGAGAAGTCCGACTGCGCGGCCGACAGAATCGCGTAATAAGCGTAGAGCTGGCCATAGGCGAACCAGAACCGGTCGTCGGCCCGCGTGTCGAACCAGCCGCGATTATGGTTTTCCGAGCGCTCCGCCAGCATGTCGGAGGTGCTGCCGAGATCGTTGGCGATGCGGTCGATGAACTGCATCAGGTTATCGGCGCGACCGTCGAAAACTGCGTTGCAGGCGGCAAGATCAGCGTTGAACTTGCGCAAGTCTTTGATGGCCGTGCGATAATAGGCAGGCGTCGGCGTCTTCAGTCCGAAGGGATCGAGCCCGAAATACCAGCTGTGTTCATCGAACTGCAGATTGCCGCGCGCGGTCTGCAGATCGTTGTTGATACCCGACGTGCCGCGCACGCGCCCGAGCGTATCAACAAGCTCCGCCGAAGTTCGCCGGACCGCCTGGTTGATGCCGCGTTGGAAGGATGCCTTGTTGTCGAGGAAGGGCGTGTGATCCCAGTCCATGCCGAACAGGCCCATCTTGTAGAGCACCATCGACGATATCCAGGCATTCTGGTTGACGTTGAAATCCGTCAGATCGGCCGCGACATCGACGATCGCCGAGCGCTGGCAGGTCTTGGCAGCAGTCCCGTCCGCGGTCGGAATTTCCTGTCCTGCCGGCACCTTGCGATCAGAAAGGCGATACTGATCGACGAAATTCGTGTTGAAATTCGACCAGACCTGCGTCTGCCAGATAAAATAGCCGTAGAGGACGACGAGAAGTGCCAGAAACGCGATGATCGGCAGCCGGATCATCCAGGTCCGCCGCGCATACCATCCGTGCGCGGCCATGAACGGCCAGATGGCCCAGGCGGCAAAAAGGCGAACCCAGCGGCTGATCGTCTGGCCGATCAGTCTAAAAAAACCGGCAATCCGGTCAAGCATCGTCGTCTCCTGTCAGGCGGCGAAAACAGGGATATCCTTTCCATCCACATATGCGCTCAATCGCCCAAGTACAACAACAGACAAGGATATTTCGGCCAAACGGTGCGCGAGCCAGACACGACAGATCGGATACGCCTTCCCTCGCCGCCCCGTCAGGAGCGCAGTGAACGGAGGAATCCGAGGCCGAACATCGGAGATTTTCGCACCACATCGATCAGTGGCGCCTCCGAGGGCTTCTCGGCATAGGCGGGAAATTTCCGGGCAAATTCCTGGTCTGCACGGCTCTTTCGTTGGACCAGATCCTGAGGCACCAGCATGCCCTTCTCGAAAAGCGCAATGGATGCGGCGATATTAGGGAAAAGCTCCGGCTTGATCCTCACCTTCATGCCCGGACGATCGGTATCGACCTGTGCCTGATAGATGATGAGCCGCTCCTCGGTATCGACCGAAAGCTTTCGGATGAGAACGTTGCAGCCGGCGATACGGCCGTTCAGCCTGTCGACGAAGGCCTGGAACATGCCGATGAAGCGTTCGCGCCGCTGGCTCTCGTCGCGCATCGCATGTTCCTCGACGGAAATGCGCTCGGCCTCCGCCTTTAACGCCAGACGCTCCGCTTCCATCTGCTCCCAGTGCGCCTTGTTGCCATAGACGCCGATGCGCCCCTGCGTGTTTAATGCCTTGGCGTTGAGCTCCTTCATACGCATCCGCGCGATGTCGATCTTGTCGACAAGCCGCCGCCGGTGCTCGACAATGTCGATGAGGCTCAATTCGGCGCTCTTGTGACGCTCGACAAGGGACAGCCTCTGGCCTTTAAGCAGCGTCGCCAGCAGATCGGATTTCGTCAGAAGATCGAGCAGTTGTTCCACGACCGGCGCCTCGCGCACCCGCGCGCCATGCATGCGCCACATGCGCTGTCGGGAAAACCATCCGGCCATCTTTTCGCGCCGCGTCAGCCCGCGAAAACTGTCGAGATCGGCCGAAACCTTGGCCGTCAGCCGGTCGAGAGAGAAGACGAGTTCCGCAAGCAGCACATCGAGCGTGGCACTATCGTTTAAGAACGCCTGGAAGCGCGCATTCTGCTCCAGGAAAATCTCGTCGGATGAGCGCGACTCATCGCCATCGAACCCCTTGATGCAGGCGGAGCAATAATCGGCTTCGCCGGCCATGGCCTCGGCAAGGTCACGGGCAGCATCATACTGGCTATCGAAAGGCGGGCTTTTGCGCACCGGGCACTCCCAGGGAATCTGCGAATTCCAGATTATTCATTTGCCGCGCTAAAGAAAACAGGCGTCGATCCGTTCAGACCGGCTCGGCAATCCATTCGCCGTTCATTGCATCATCCCAATGGCGGCGACACAATGAAACATATTTCTCGTTCCCGCCGACATCGATCTGTGCGCCTTCGTGCAGCACCTTGCCCTCGGCATCGAGCCGCACGACCATGGTGGCCTTGCGCCCGCAATGGCAGATGGTACGCACCTCCCTCATCTCGTCGGCAATCGCCAGCAGCTCCTGCGAGGCCGGGAAGAGCTTACCCTGGAAATCCGTTCTCAGGCCGTAGACCATCACGGGAATGCCAAGCCTGTCGACGACGCGGGCAAGCTGCCAGATATGATCGCGCGTCATGAAATGCGCTTCGTCGACGAAGACGCAGGAGATCGCCTGTCCTTCACGGCTGAGTTTCCGGACCAGCACGTAGAGGTCACTGTCGCTTTCGAAAGGGATGGCCTCCGCTTCGAGCCCGATACGCGAACCGATGACGCCGCGCCCCACCCGATCGTCGAAGGCCGCGATCAAGAGAACCGTGCGCATGCCGCGCTCCTGGTAATTGTAGGAGGCCTGCAGCAGCATGGTCGACTTGCCGGCATTCATTGTCGAGTAGTTGAAATAGAGTTTTGCCATCGGATTCTCCTTATCTGGCTTCTTGAAAGCTGGAGAACGCAAAGAAAAGCCCCGACAAATCGATAATCACAGGAAATCCTGGCGGCGAAATCGCCAAAAGCCTTGAAATTCAAGCTTTCCCAAAAAACGCTGGGGCGTCGCAATCATATAGTCCGGAACGCCGCAAACGCGCCGAGATCGCTTGTAAAACTGGTCTATTGATGGTTGGCTTGGGAACGTAAGACTGGGAGTCTAAAATGAAAACAACAAGCGCATTCAAACTCGTTACCGCAACTGCAGTCGCAGCTCTCTCCGTTGCGACCGCCGCCTTCTCTGCAGACCCTGAAAGCTGCTCCACCGTCCATCTTTCGGACATCGGCTGGACGGACGTCACTTCTACTACGGCGACCGCCTCCCTGCTCCTCAAGAAGCTCGGCTATGAGACCGACATCAAGGTTCTCTCCTTGCCGGTCACCTATACCTCGATGAAGAACAAGGACATCGACGTCTTCCTCGGCAACTGGATGCAGTCCCAGAAGGCGGATATCCAGCCCTACCTCGACGACAAATCGGTCGAATCCTACGGTCCGAACCTCGTCGGCGCCAAGTACACGCTGGCGACCAATGCCAAGGGCGCCGAACTCGGCATCAAGGACTTCAAGGATATCGCTGCTCACAAGAGCGATCTCGACGGCAAGATCTACGGCATCGAGCCCGGCAATGACGGCAACCGCCACGTCATCGACATGATCGACAAGAACACCTTCGGCATGAAGGAGATGGAACTGGTCGAATCCTCCGAGCAGGGCATGCTGGCGCAGGTCGCCCGCGCCGAGAAGGATGGCAAACCCATCGTCTTCCTCGGCTGGGAACCGCACCCGATGAACACCAACTTCAAGATGACCTATCTGTCGGGTGGCGACGACACCTTCGGGCCGAATTTCGGCGGCGCCGAAGTCTATACCAACGTGCGTGCCGGCTATCTCGGTGAGTGCCCGAACGTCGGGACGTTGGTCAAGAATCTGAAGTTCTCCCTGAAGATGGAGAACGAGATCATGAACAAGATCCTGAACGACGGCGAGGAACCGGAAAAGGCAGCGGGCGAATGGCTGAAGGCCAATCCGTCCACCGTCGAACCCTGGCTTGCCGGTGTCAAGACGCGTGACGGCAGCAGCGATGGCCTCGCAGCCGTCAAGTCCGGCCTCGGCCTCTGATGAAATGACCGGGGCGGATCTGCCGCCCCGTTTTCGTTTTCATCCCGATCTTCGTTCTCAAAAGACAGGCGCGCCTCGTGAATTGGATCACCGACGCTAAAATTCCCATTGGCCCCTGGGCCAAGTCCTTTGTCGATTGGCTGACATCGAACGGCGAATGGTTTTTCAACCAACTCTCCGCCCTGTTGTCGCACGTCATTAATGCCTTGCTTTTCGTGCTACAGACGCCCAATCCGCTGATTGCCGTCCTTGCCATCAGCCTCCTCGCCTGGTGGCTGCGCCGGTCGATTACAGTGGCGGTATTCACCTGTCTTGGGCTGCTGCTCATCATGAATCAGGGCTATTGGAAGGAGACGACGGAAACGCTGGCGCTCGTACTCGCCGCGACCTTCGTCAGCATGGTGATCGGCATTCCGCTCGGCATTGCGGCTGCACGCCGCGCCTGGATCTATGCCGCGATGCGGCCTGTTCTGGACCTCATGCAGACCATTCCAACCTTCGTCTATCTGATTCCAGCACTTATCCTTTTCGGCCTCGGCATGGTGCCGGGCCTGATAGCAACCGTCATCTTCGCCATCCCCGCCCCCATCCGCCTTACCCGTCTCGGCATCATCTCGACACCCCCTTCCCTCGTCGAAGCCGCCGTCGCCTTCGGCGCGACGCCGATCCAGGTTCTGCGCAAGGTGGAGCTGCCCTTTGCAACGCCGCAGATCATGGCCGGCCTGACACAGACTATCATGCTCTCCCTCTCGATGGTCGTGATCGCCGCCCTCGTTGGCGCTCCCGGTCTCGGCGTACCGGTCGTGCGTGCCTTGAACACCGTCAACATCGCCAAGGGTTTTGAGGCCGGTTTCTGTATCGTCATCCTGGCAATCATTCTGGACCGCATGTTCCGCACCGCAGGCGAAGGAGACGGCGCATGACCGCGGTCAGTTTCAGAGACGTCAACATCATCTTCGGCGACCGGCCGGAAATTGGGCTCGCCATGGTCGACCAGGGTCGCTCACGCGACGAGATCGGCGCCGAGACCGGCCTCGTTCTCGGCGTCGCCAATGCCTCGCTGACCATCGAGGAAGGCGAAATCCTCGTGCTGATGGGCCTCTCAGGTTCCGGCAAGTCGACGCTCCTGCGCGCCGTCAACGGGCTTGCGCCGGTCGTACGCGGCGACGTCGCCGTTTCGACGGCAACGGGGCCGGTAAACCCGTACAAATGCAACGCCAAGGCGCTGCGCGACCTGCGCACGCATACGGTCTCCATGGTGTTCCAGCAGTTCGCCCTCCTGCCCTGGCGCACCGTTGCCGAGAATGTCGGTTTCGGCCTTGAGCTCTCGGGCGTGCGGGAAGCCGAGCGCAAGAGCCGGGTCGGCGAGCAGCTCGAACTCGTCAACCTGACGAAATGGGCGGACCGCAAGGTCAACGAGCTCTCCGGCGGCATGCAGCAGCGTGTCGGCCTCGCCCGCGCATTCGCCACCGGCGCACCGATCCTGCTGATGGACGAACCGTTCTCCGCGCTCGATCCGCTGATCCGTACGCGCCTGCAGGACGAGTTGCTGGAATTCCAGCGGCGGTTGAAGAAGACCATCCTCTTCGTCAGCCACGATCTCGACGAGGCCTTCCGCATCGGCAATCGCATCGCGATCATGGAGGGCGGACGCATCATCCAGTGCGGAACGCCGCAGGAGATCGTCAAGAACCCGGCCGATCAATATGTCGCCGACTTCGTGCAGAACATGAACCCGATCAACATGCTGATGGCCTCCGACATCATGCAGCCCGGGCTTGGCGATGCTGCAATCGGCATGTCGGTCAGCGCCACCGCGCGCCCCACGACGCCGCTTGTCGATATCCTCGACGCCCTCTCCCGGCAGCCCGGCAGTATCGGCGTGGTCGACAACGGCCAGATCGTCGGCACGATCTCGGCGCAGGATGTCGTCACCGGCCTCACGCGGCACAAGCGGAAGGAATAAAGCATGCCACGCAAAACTGCAGCGGTTTTGCGTGGCATGCGAAAACAAAAACTTAAGCGTGACAAGCGAATCCTGGAGACCGCAACACGCTTTAGACTTGATCCTTTTACTCCGCTTTGCAAACATGGCGGATATGAAAGAACCGTCCTCCACGCTCCGTGAAACCGACGACGAGGCCCGCAAGCTGGCGCGCACTCTCTTGCGCTCCGCTCGCTATGCGGCCCTCGCCGTTCTCGATCCTGAAACCGGCTTTCCCTTCGCAAGCCGGGTTCTCCTCGGCACCGACATAGACGGCGTGCCGGTCATTCTCGTTTCCGCGCTGTCGACCCACACGAAAGCGCTCGCTGCCGATGCCAGGGCCTCGCTCCTGACCGGCGAGCCCGGAAAGGGCGATCCGCTCGCCTATGCCCGCCTGACGACCCAATGCCGCGCGGAACAGGTGGAGCGGGATACGCCTCTCCACGCGCGCATCCGCACTCGTTTCCTCAACCGTCACGCCAAGGCGAAACTCTATATCGATTTCCCGGACTTCCGTTTCTTCCGGCTCATCCCGCAATCGGCCAGCCTTAATGGCGGATTCGGCCGTGCTTACATTTTGGACGGCAGCGATCTCGTGATTCACTCCCGGGCAAATGATGACATCGCTGAAAAAGCTGACGCCGCAGTGCAAGATTTAGTAGCGCGCCATCCGGACCTGATGTTAGCGCTGACATCGCGACTAAAGGCGCCTGAAGCGGGTCCTTGGCGCATATGTGGGGTCGATTCCGCAGGTTTTGATATGATTTCAGGTGACTTATTGATGCGTTGCGAGTTCGACATACCCGCTGAAGACTTGGATCACATTTGTTCAAACATATCTAAAATAGCATACCTGATACCTTAAATTTAGGTATATACAATCTTCGAGCCCAATTGCTAGTTTTCGCCGTCAGTCAAAGAACCGTCTGACGGCCTGTGCCTGTACGGATGATGTACGTTTCGCATTAGGAAGAAAAAATATGGAAACCTCTGATTTGGCCGAGCACACCAATGTGGCGGCAGCTTTATTATCGGCCATGGCCAACCCCAAGCGTTTGCTGATCCTCACCAGCCTGGTAAAGGGAGAAGTGCCTGTCGGCGTTCTCGCCACCCAGGTTGGCCTGAGCCAGTCGGCCCTCTCCCAGCATCTGTCGAAATTGCGCGCTCAGAAGCTGGTCAAGACCCGTCGTGATGCACAGACGATCTACTATTCCAGCAACTCCGAGCCGGTCATGAAGATCCTCGCGACGCTGGAGGATATCTACGTGGCTCAGAACCGGAGCAGGTCTGCAGCCTGATGTCCGCGCTGACATGATGTCAGTCTGAGCAGCGTCCTAAAGGAGATGTTTCCACGGACGCGGCTTGAGCTGTTTTCAGCACGTGAAGCCTTAGAGACCGGCAATTCGCAAGAATTGCCGGTCTTGTTTGTTTGAAGCATGTCGCGCAAAACTGTGCAGCGGCTTTGCGATGACGATATGCGGAAAACAAGGACCTAAAGCGTGGCAGCCAATCTGAAAGATCGTGCCACTCTTCAGGAAGGGCGGACCTAGCTGCCCACCACTTCGTTGTTGCCGCGCGTCAGCACGACGAGCGACGGGCGGGCTGGTACGCCCGGCTTGAAGTCCGGCCAGTTGGTGCCGGCATCTTCCATTGAGGTCGCATCCTCGTTGTCGGCCATACGCAATTCGCCCGGATGCTGAACCGAGAGGAAGACGCTGGAACCATCAGAGGTGAAGGTCGGCGAGCAGGTCTCCGAACCGACCGGCGCGATATAGATGAGCTTCGGCAGCGCGCGACCCGGACCCTCCGTATCCATCACATAGACGGAATCGGCGATGCCTTCCGGCGGCGGACCGTCGGTGGTCACCCAAAGGCGGCCTGCTGGATCGACAGCAAGGTTATCGGGGTCGGTGAACCAGCCGGCCGATGTGGTCGCCGGGTGGAACATCGCCTGGTCCTCGGGCTTGGCCGGATCGCCGCAGAGTACGAAAACGTCCCACTTGAAGCTTTCAGCTGCGTAGTCCGGCTTATCCGGACCGCCTGGTGTTACCAGCTCCAGCAGATGCCCATGCGGGTTGGGGCCGCGTGGATTGGCAACGTTGACCTGTTCCTTCTCGTCGTCCCCCTGGCCCTTCGGCAGGCGATCCTCGTTTTCGGTCATGGCCACATAGAGCTTGCCGGTGCCGAGATGCGGGATGAAGCCCTCCGGCCCGTCCATCGGCGTCGCACCAACAAGGTCGGCGGCAGCGCGAGTAGCGAGAACCACGTCAGCCTGGGTCTTGAAGCCGGCCTCCGCCGTCAGCGGGCCTTCGCCGGCGATCAGCGGGATCCAGCGCATCGTGCCGTCGCTTTCGAACTTGGCGACAGACAGGGTGCCGTGATCGAGCAGATCCTTGTTGGCGGCGCGATCGCCAGGGTTCCACGGATCGCGGGTGACGAAGCGATAGATATATTCGAAATCGTCGTCATCGCCCATGAAGACCACGACGCGGCCGTCAGGCGCGACGCAACATTGCGCGCCTTCATGCGTCATGCGGCCGAGCGAGGTGCGCTTGACTGGCTTTGCCGTCGGATCGAACGGATCGATTTCCACCACCCAGTCGAAGCGCATCCACTCATTCGGCTCTTCCTCGAACTTGAAGCGCGGCTCGACGCGGCTGACGGAATAGATGTCGTTCTCATCCTCGTCCCAACCCTGGCGCTCGACCAGTTCCTGGTTCGGCAGCTTGGTACAATCACCGGCAAAGACATCCATTGCACCTTCTTCGCCTGAGAGCATCGTGCCCCAGGGCGTGATGCCGCCATTGCAGTTCGAGATCGTGCCGAAGACGACCGTGCCGGTCGGATCGGCCTTTGTCTTGAGGCGGTCGTCGCCGGCAGCCGGGCCGGAAATGCCGATCTCCGTGCTCATGTGGATGCGGCGGTTATACTTGCCGTCCTTGACCACCTGCCACTGATTACCGTCCTTGCGCACCTCGAAGACCGAAACGCCGACAGCGGCCATGACGGCACGGATCTGGTCCTCGGTCATCTTCTCGCGATAATCGTCCGCCGTCAGGCCCGGAAACATCAGGAAGGGCGTCGCATATTCATGGCTGACGACCATCAGGCCGTGGTCCGAGCTCTTCTCGCCCCAAGGCAGCGGGAGGAACTGCGTGAAATCATTGTTGTAGCCGAACTGGCGCTCGGCGGCCTTGCCGTTGAGCTTCGTGACGTCGAATTCCGGGCTGTCGGTAAAGAGAGCATCGCCCCAGCGCACGAGAATCTGGCGCTCGTAACCTTCAGGCCAGTGGTCGGCGGCGTCACGCACGCGCTTCAGTTCGGGGAAAGTAAGGGTCGACTCGGCGGCTTCTGCCTTCGTTGCTTCGAGCGCCGGCGCAAAAGCGGCCGCCCCCATGGCTGCGATGAAGCCTTTGAGAACGGTGCGGCGACGAACGCCTTCTTCGAGAATGGTGCCGTAGCTCGGCGCAAATGCACGCCGCGGATTGGGGCGCGGTCTGGTTTTCTGGCGGTCCGTCATGACTACCTCCGGTAAAAACGGTTGAATTTCAAGGAAATGAATGAAATGCCCTCGGCCATTGCGGCCATCGATTTTTGTAGCAATGCCGGGCGAAGGATTGATGACGCCCGAAGCGTCCCGGGAACGGCAGACGGCGGCGCTTCTTCGGCTTGACGCCTTGCCTTGCGCTGATAATTTGACCGGGCAGTAAAAATAATCGGCGCCAAGCCTTGAACGGGAACGGCCTCCCCAACGGCCAGGAGAACAGCATGTCCAACCGTCTGAATGCAACGCCAAACGACCTTCGCGCCTTTTGGATGCCCTTTACCGCGAACCGTCAGTTCAAGAAGGAACCGCGCCTCTTCGTGAGCGCCAAGGATATGTACTACCAGACCCATGACGGGCGTCAGGTTCTGGACGGTACGGCTGGCCTCTGGTGCGTGAACGCCGGCCACTGCCGCCCGAAGATCACCGAAGCGATCAGCGAGCAGGCCGGCGAACTCGACTATGCCCCGGCATTCCAGCTCGGCCATCCCAAGGCTTTCGAGCTTGCCAACCGCCTGGTCGACATTGCGCCGGAAGGCTTGGACCATGTCCTGTTCACCAATTCCGGTTCTGAATCGGTGGAAACGGCACTCAAGGTGGCGCTCGCCTACCACCGCGTGAAGGGCAATGGCTCACGCTTCCGCCTGATCGGCCGCGAGCGTGGCTATCACGGCGTCAACTTCGGCGGCATCTCCGTCGGCGGCATCGTCACCAACCGCAAGATGTTCGGTACCCTGCTGACTGGCGTCGACCACATGCCGCACACCCATCTGCCTGGCAAGAACAACTTCACCCGCGGCGAACCCGAGCATGGCGGCGATATCGCCACCGAGCTCGAGCGCATCGTCACCCTGCATGACGCTTCTACGGTCGCCGCCGTGATCGTCGAGCCGGTCGCTGGCTCCACCGGCGTTCTCATTCCGCCGAAGGGCTATCTGCAGAAGCTGCGCGAGATCTGCACCAAGCACGGCATCCTGCTGATCTTTGACGAAGTCATCACCGGCTTCGGTCGCCTCGGCGCTCCCTTTGCTGCTCAGTACTACGATGTGAAGCCCGATATCATCACCACCGCCAAGGGCCTGACCAACGGCGTCATCCCGATGGGTGCTGTCTTCGTGACCTCGGAAATTCATGATGCCTTCATGAATGGCCCCGAACACATGATTGAGTTCTTCCACGGCTATACCTATTCCGGTAACCCGATAGCCTCGGCCGCAGCACTTGCAACGCTCGACACCTACAAGGAAGAGGGCCTGCTGACCCGTGCAGCCGAACTCTCGGACTACTGGGCCGATGCGCTGCATTCGCTGAAGGATTGCCCCAATGTCATCGACATCAGAAACACCGGCCTTATCGGCGCCATCGAACTCGACCCGATCGCCGGTGAACCGACCAAGCGCGCCTTCACCGCCTTCCTCAAGGCTTATGAAAGCGGCCTGCTGATCCGCACGACAGGCGACATCATCGCGCTCTCCCCGCCGCTGATCATCGAGAAGAAGCACATCGACGAACTCTTCGGCAAGCTGCGTACGATCCTGCAGAACAACATCTGAGCTCAATCGTCCCAAGTGAATTCAAGGGCGAGGCTCCGGCCTCGCCCTTTCTTTTGATATTGGCGACCTCAATCGTGTTATCGGTCTCCAGCCTCAGGGATTTCCTCCAGACAGGGTAGATCAACCCAATGGAGATCCCATGCCAAGACTTGCCTTTGTCCTCCCTCTGCTCCTGCTGCTGGTATCAGCAGCACATGCCGGAACCGGGTTCCGCGAAACCACCCTGCCCGGCAAAAACGCCGATCGCCCTGTTCATGTCAGCATCTGGTATCCGACCGCGTCTGACGCCACACCGGTCCTTCTCGGCGAAACACCGGCCTTCATCGGCCAGCCTGTCATCAAGGACGCCGAACCCGTAGCCGGCCCGCATCCGCTGGTCGTCCTCTCCCATGGTTATGGCGGCAGCTGGCGCAACCTCGCCTGGCTTGCGGCCGACCTCGTTGACGCGGGCTATGTCGTCGCCGCACCCGATCATCCCGGCACGACCACATTCGACATGCGAAAGCCCGATGCTGTCGAACTGTGGAAGCGCCCCGGCGACCTCAGCCGCGTGATCGACGCTCTGCTCGACAATCCCGATCTGACGGGCGGCATAGCATCCGATCGGATTGCCGCCATCGGCCATTCGCTCGGCGGCTGGACGGTCGTCGAACTGGCAGGCGGCCGCTTCGACGCGGCCAAGGTGACGAAGAATTGCATGGCTGAATTCAGCGCGATCTATTGCAAGATATTCGAGGCGCTCGGCATCGGGCGCGATGCGGCCTCCAATGCGGCGATGGCCGCCGATCTCGGTGATGCAAGAATTCGTGCCGTCGTGACACTCGATCTCGGACCTGGCCGCGGGCTGACACCGGAGAGCCTTGCGGCAGTCCATATCCCCCTCATGGTGCTGGGTGCTGCGGCGGATGTCGATGCGGACACTGCAACCGAGGCGGACATAGCCGCCACCAACAAGGATTCCGATTACCTTGCCCGCCATCTGCCGCCAGCGACCACCACCTACAGCCTTATCCCCGGATCGCTGCATTTCAGCTTCATGCAGCCCTGCAAACCTGGCGCCGCCGAACTGATCGAGAAGGAGGCGCCAGGGGAGAGCATCGTCTGCCGGGACGGCGTCGGCGCAGCTCGCGGAACGATTCACCGGCAGGTTTCCAGCATGGTCACGGATTTCCTGGGAAAGGCGCTCGCTGATCAATAGAGCAGCTTCCTCATCCTGCGCGCTTTCGGGGTGCCACGGATCCCGAATACATTCGGCCTGCGGCGGATCACATCCCCGCAGGCCTTGTGTGATGAGACAGATACGCTCAGGAACCGGAGGCGACCGATAGGCAGAGGGCGAATTTTTTGACGAGCCGGCGATCGAAATGCCCCTCATTGGCCAGCATCCAGGTCAGCGCCTCCTTCGCACTCCATGCAGCCTTGTAAGGGCGTGCCGACGTAACGGCGTCATAGACATCGCAGATCGCGGCAAGACGCGCGTGAAGGCTGATCTCGCCGTGGGACAGCTTGCGCGGATAACCCTTGCCGTCGATCCGTTCATGATGATTGAGGCAGACATCGAGAACGATTTCCGACATGCCCTCCTGACGCGACAGGATTGCATGCCCCTTTTCCGGATGATCGCGGATCAACTGCATCTCGTCTTCGTTCAGGCGCCCTTCCTTGTTGAGTACTTCGAGCGGAATTTCGAGCTTGCCGACATCGTGCAACAGTCCTGCCGTGCCGAGCGTCTGCACCACTTCCTCGTCCAGTCCGAGATGACGGCTGAAAAGGATCATCAACGCACTGACCGAGAGTGAGTGCAGAAAGGTCACCTCGTCCTTGGACTTCAGCCGCGTAACGCTGATGAAGACGGCGGGATGGTCATCCATCGATTTCGAAACGGAGGAAATCACCGGCTCGACCTGATCGACGGTGATCGCATCCCCGCCCTGCAGCCGACCGAAGACATTTTCCAGCACTTCCACGGATTTCTGAATGGTCTCGCGCGCCGCCTTGACGTCGATCTCGGTCTTGCGTGAACTGTCGCTGACATCGAGGCCCTTGGTGGTGTTAATCACGACACCCGCATCCGCGCACTCATTGAGCTTCAGCGTATCGCTCTCGCGTCGCAGTAAGAACCGTCGCCGGGATAGAAGAGGATCGTGCCAGATGCCCTCGACCATCTCGATAAACATTCCGGTCCGCACCTGCCTGGCTTCAATACGCTTGAGCATTCAGATATCTGTTCCCGCTATATGCCTGTATCGACAAATCAAATATTTTATTGCACCGCAACAATATACTAGGGAATGGTAGTTATACTGGGATTCTCAGAATCAATTGTTAACTTGCTAAAACAGCAAAACTAAAACAGTGATCAGCGGCGCCACTACCACATATCTGCTTATCCGAAGCCGTCGATATGCTCTCGCCTCGACTTTCTGCGGAGGTTGCAAGTCACGCACGACTGAACGCATGCGATCGGAAAAACCTAGCCCTGACAGTTGCAGACCGAGATTGCCCTGACACCGGCGCCGGGGCCTGCGGAACAGCCCGGGCAGGACAGACCGAAAATTGCGGGAAATGGACTGAAAAATCAAAAAATCGGGCGTAATCTTTCCAGATTTGGCGAAAACGAACCCGATCTTGTTATCATCTTGCGGAATCTCACCGAAATTCCTAGAAATCTTGCCATGCGCCGCGCGAGCCAAATATGGCCGCGAGGCTCATTGATCGCGCAGCTTTTCCTCGTCCTTGGCACGCTCCCAAAGGGATCGCTGACAAAGAAACGGCTTTCGCGGCAAGCAACCGGTGGTCGAAGACGACCCTACCCAAGGAGAGAGAACATGACCCTGAAGACTCTGACGGCGACGCTCATCGCCTCGCTGGCATTTGCGCCGCTCGCGCATGCGGATATCGTCATCGGCCTCATCGCGCCGCTGACCGGTCCGGTGGCAGCCTATGGTGACCAGGTAAAGAACGGCGCACAGACCGCCGTCGATGAAATCAACAAGAGCGGCGGCATTCTCGGTGAGAAGGTCGTGCTCGAGCTTGCTGACGACGCCGGCGAACCGAAGCAGGGCGTTTCCGCCGCAAACAAGGTTGTCGCCGACGGCATCCGCTTCGTCGTCGGTCCGGTCACCTCCGGCGTTGCAATCCCGGTTTCCGACGTTCTCGCTGAAAACGGTGTGCTGATGGTCACCCCAACGGCAACCGCGCCTGACCTCACCAAGCGCGGCCTGACCAACGTTCTGCGCACCTGCGGCCGTGACGACCAGCAGGCCGAAGTCGCCGCCAAATACGTTCTCGAACACTTCAAGGACAAGCGTGTCGCCATCATCAACGACAAGGGCGCTTACGGTAAGGGCCTTGCCGACGCCTTCAAGGCAACGCTGAACGCCGGCGGCATTACCGAAGTCATCAATGACTCCATCACGCCCGGCGACAAGGACTTCTCCGCACTCACGACCCGTATCAAGGCCGAAAAGGTCGATCTCGTCTATTTCGGTGGTTACCACCCGGAAGGCGGCCTGCTTGCCCGCCAGCTCCATGACCTCTCGGTCAACGCCCAGATCATTGGCGGTGACGGCCTCTCCAACACCGAGTTCTGGACGATCGGCACGGATGCGGCAGCCGGCACGTTGTTTACCAACGCCTCCGACGCCACCAAGAGCCCGGACTCCAAGGCTGCTGCCGATGCACTCGCCGCCAAGAACATCCCGGCCGAAGCCTTCACGCTCAACGCCTATGCTGCCGTCGAAGTGCTGAAGGCCGGCATCGAGAAGGCCGGTAGTGCCGAGGATGCGGAAGCCGTTGCTGCTGCCCTGAAGGGCGGCGAGCAGATCCCGACCGTCATCGGCAAGCTCACCTACGGCGAAACCGGCGACCTCACCTCGCAGAGCTTCTCGCTCTACAAGTGGGAAGGCGGCAAGATCGTCGCCGCCGAGTAAGTGGCAACAGGCTGACAACGGGATCGGGCGCCATTGGCGCCCGGTTTCGTTTGCGGGCATCGAATCCGCAGACAGATGCGCTATAACTCGCGGAATCGATTGTATCGCGAGGATAGTCATGACCGCCAAGCTCGAACATCTCATCGACCAGGGTGTGGGCCGCATACCGGCCGATATCGTCCTGAAAGGCGGGCACTTCTTCGATCTGGTCACGGGCGAACTCGTCCAGTCTGATATCGCCATCGGCGGCGACCGCATCGTCGGTACCTGCGGCAGCTATAGCGGCGAAACCGAGATCGATATTTCGGGCAAGATCGTCGTCCCCGGCTTCATCGACACACATCTGCATATCGAATCCTCGCTCGTCACACCGCATGAGTTCGACCGCTGCGTGCTGCCCTATGGTGTGACGACCGTGATCTGCGATCCTCACGAGATCGCCAATGTGCTCGGCAAGGACGGTATCGAGTTCTTCCTCGCTTCGGCGCTCGAAACGATCATGGATATTCGCGTTCAGCTTTCCTCCTGCGTACCGGCCACGCATCTGGAAACATCGGGCGCCGATCTGCCGGTCGAAAGCCTCCTGCCCTATCGCGATCATCCTAAGGTCATCGGCCTTGCCGAATTCATGAATTTCCCCGGCGTGATCCACAAGGATCCTGTCTGCATGGCGAAGCTTAATGCCTTCCAAGGCGGCCATATCGACGGGCATGCGCCGCTGCTCTCAGGCAACGATCTCAACGGCTATCTCTCCACCGGCATTCGCACCGAGCATGAATGCACGAGTGCAGTCGAAGCGCTGGAGAAAATCCGCAAGGGCATGCATATCCTCGTGCGCGAGGGCTCCGTCTCCAAGGACCTGTACGCCCTGATGCCCATCATCACCGAACGCCTCTCGCCATACCTCGCGCTCTGCACCGATGACCGCAACCCGCTCGACATCGCCGAGCAGGGCCATCTCGACTACATGATCCGCACGGCGATCGCTGCTGGCGTCGAGCCGCTGGCGATCTACCGGGCCGCCTCGATCTCGGCCGCCCGCGCCTTCGGCCTGCGTGACCGCGGCCTCGTTGCCCCGGGCTGGAGGGCCGACCTCGTCGTTGTCGACAGCCTGGAAAATTGCCGGGCGGAGATGGTCTTCTCGGCCGGCCGCCACGTCACCGACGCGCTGTTTGCCACCCGCAAACCCGTCTCGCCTGTCGGCCTAGACAGCGTCAAGGCGCGGCCGGTCAATGCGGCCCACTTCGGCGTACCCGTCTCGGAAGGCGAAACGCCCGTTATCGGCGTGATGCCCGGCAAGATCATCACCGAGCATCGTCGCTACCGCCTACCGGCCAGGGGCAACCAGACCACCGCCGATCTCGGCAATGACATCATCAAGGTCGCCGTCATCGAGCGTCACGGCAAGAACGGCAATCACGCCAACGGCTTCGTCCAGGGTTTTGGATTGAAGAAAGGCGCCATCGCCTCGACAGTCGGCCATGATAGCCACAATATCTGCGTCGTCGGGGTCAGCGAGGATGACATGGCGCTTGCGGCCAATCGTCTCGGAGAGATCAAGGGCGGCTTCGTCGTTGTCGAAGACGGCAAGGTCACCGGCGAGATCGCCCTGCCCGTTGCCGGCCTGATGAGCCTGGAACCCTATGAGGCGGTGCGCGACACGCTGCATCATCTGCGCAAGGCGGCTTATGCGCTGGGCACGACCCTGGAAGAGCCTTTCCTGCAGGTTGCCTTCCTGCCCCTGCCCGTGATCCCGCATTTGAAGATCTCGGACAAGGGAATGGTGGATGTCGATCGCTTCGCGCTGATCAGCTCACGACTAAGTTAGCTGATACGAGCGCAGAAGGCGTCAAGCGCATCGAGTCGCACTGTCTTGATGCTGGCGACAGCGTTGAACCCAGGCATGGACAAACTAGCGCCCAGCACCATGCCGGCAGGAAGTTGAAACTCCGCAGGCTCACGCGTCAGGTTGAAGACGAAGAGCAGTTTCTCGTCTCCCTTCTCGCGCACGAAGGCGAGGAGATCCTGATTGCTGCCAACGAATTCCATGCTGCCGTCGACGAGCGCCGGATAGGTTTTCCGGAATTCCAGCGTACGCCGGTAATGGTGCAGCACGGAACTGTCATTGTTTTCCTGGGTATCCACGGAAAGCGCCGCCTGTTCGTAGGGCACCGGCAGCCAGCTCTTCTCCGCACTGGTGAAACCGGCATGCGCCTTGCCAGCCTCCCATGGCATCGGCGTGCGGCACCCGTCGCGGCCCTTGAAGGCCGGCCAGAAGCGGATGCCATAGGGGTCGCGCAGGTCTTCGAAGGCAAGCTCCGCCTCCGGCAGCCCCAGCTCCTCGCCCTGATAGAGGCAGATCGAACCGCGAAGTGCTGCCAGAACCGAAATCGCCAGCTTGGCGATAACCGGACGCTCCTCTTCCGTCAGCGCGAAACGGCTGACATGGCGGTTGACGTCGTGATTGGAGAAGGCCCAGCAGACCCAGCCGTCCTTCACCATACGCTGGAAACTCTCGACACAGCCGCGGATATGATCTGCCGTGAAGTCCGGACCAAGCAGGTCGAAGGTGTAGCACATATGCAGCTTGTCGCCGCCGGTCGTATAGGCCGCAACAGTCTTCAGCGAGCGCGCACCGTCGCCGACTTCGCCGACGGTCGTACGCCCCTCATACTGGTCGAGCAACGCACGGAAGCGCTTGAGGAATTCGAGGTTTTCCGGCTGCGTCTTGTCGTAAAGGTGGTTCTGCATGCCATAGGGATTGCTGTCGGGCGCATCGAGGCCGGGCTGATCCGGGTCTGGCTGATGCGGCGGATTGTCTCGGAGCAGCTTGTCGCAGAAGTAATAATTCACGGTATCCAGCCGAAAACCGTCCACACCGCGGTCGAGCCAGAATTTCACCGTCTGCAGCAGCGCATCCTGAACCGGCTTGCTGTGAAAATTCAGGTCGGGCTGCGAGGTCAGGAAGTTATGCTGGTAATATTGCCGGCGCACGCCGTCCCACTCCCAACCAGGCCCGCCGAAGATCGACAACCAGTTGTTCGGCGCCGTCCCGTCGGGCTTCGGATCGGCCCAGACATACCAGTCGGCCTTGTCGTTCGTCCGGCTGGAACGGCTTTCCACGAACCATGGATGCCGGTCTGATGTATGGGAAATCACCTGATCGATAATGACCTTTATGCCGAGCCTGTGGGCTTCTGCCATCATCGCATCGAAATCGTCGAGCGTGCCGAAAATCGGATCGACATCGCAATAGTCTGAGACGTCATAACCCATATCGGCCATCGGCGACTTGAAGAAGGGAGAGAGCCAGATGGCATCGACGCCCAGGCTTGCGATATGGGTGAGGCGCCGGGTTATCCCCTTGAGATCGCCGAGCCCGTCACTGTTCGTATCCTGAAACGAGCGCGGATAGACCTGATAGATCACCGCACCGCGCCACCAATCCGCATTCCCGCCTGTCTGCAGCACCATTGACCACCGCCTCCTGCTTCATTTTCGCCCGCAACACTAAAGCATGTCGCGCAAAAGTGTGCAGCGGTTTTGCGAGAACGACATGCGCAAAACAAAGACTTAAAGCGTGGCAGGCGAATCTGAAAGATCGCGGCGCGCTTTAAGCGGCGAAGCAAAAAACAACAGCGCAATGGCACATTTGGACTTGAATGACGGGCAGTCGCGATCGGACAAAAGGGAGACGCTTATAAGCTTGTCCACACCCGAATGCTACCCACCGGTTTAGGGGTTGCAACGCCAAACCTTTGCGTTAAGGTGCCGTTGACCTGCACGTAACAGGTCAAACCGGGAACAAATGACTAAAGAAAAGGCGAAAAGCCTAGAAAGGTGGACCCAGTATGTCCTTTTTCACGAAAAAATTTCTCGCGTCTGCAATGGTTGGCTCATTGCTCGCATTTTCGGCCCACGCGGCCACGCTGAATATCCATAATGGTGGCGACCCCACCTCGCTGGATCCGCAAAAACTCTCCGGCGACTGGGAGAACCGTATTGCCGGCGACATCTTCGAAGGCCTCGTCACCGAAGACGCCAAGGACAACCCGGTTCCCGGCCAGGCCGAAAGCTGGACCATTTCCCCCGATGGCAAGGTCTACACTTTCAAGCTCCGTGATGGCATCAAGTGGTCCGATGGCCAACCGGTAACGGCCGGCGACTTCGTCTTCGCCTTCCAGCGCCTCATCGACCCGAAGAATGCGGCCGACTACGCCTATCTGCAGTTCACCATCAAGAACGCGGAAAAGATCAACAAGGGCGAGATCACCGATCTGAACGAGCTTGGCGTCAAGGCAATCGACGACAAGACGCTCGAGATCACCCTTGAAAACCCGACCCCCTATTTCATCAACGCCCTGATGCACTACACGGCCTATCCGCTGCCGAAGCATGTCGTCGAGGCCAAGGGTCAGGACTGGGTCAAGATCGGCAACATCGTCACCAACGGTCCGTACAAGCCGGTCGAGTGGGTCCCCGGTTCGCACGTCACGACCGTCAAGAACGACCAGTATTACGGCGCCAAGGATATCAAGATCGACGGCGCGAAGTTCTTCGTGCTTGAAGACCAGGAAGCCGCGCTGAAGCGCTACCGCGCCGGCGAATTCGACATCCTCACCGACTTCCCGACCGACCAGTACGAGTGGATGAAGAAGAACCTGCCGGGCCAGGCGCATGTCGCCCCCTTCTCCGGCCTCTACTACTACGTCATCAACTCGACCAAGCCGCCCTTCAACGACAAGCGCGTCCGCCAGGCTCTCTCTATGGCGATCAACCGCGAAGTCATCGGCCCGCAGATCCTCGGTACCGGCGAACTGCCGGCTTACTCCTGGGTTCCGCCGGGCACGGCAAATTACGGCGAACCGGCCTACGTTTCCTGGAAGGACCTTCCTTACAAGGACAAGGTTGAAGAAGCCAAGAAGCTGCTGAAGGAAGCCGGCTTCGGCCCGGATCATCCGCTGACCACCGAGCTTAAGTACAACACCAACGACAACCACAAGCGTATCGCCGTCGCGATCGCCTCCATGTGGAAGCCGCTGGGCGTGAATGTCGAGCTCGTCAACGCTGAGACGAAGGTCCACTACGACCAGCTGCAGCGTGGTGAAGTGCAGATCGGCCGCGCCGGTTGGCTCGCCGACTACAACGATCCGGACAACTTCCTGAACCTGCTCGTCACGGGCGTTCAGATGAACTACGGCCGCTGGTCGAATGCCGACTATGACAAGCTGATCAAGGACGGCAACGCTCAGACCGATCTGACGAAGCGCGCCGAGATCTTCAAGAAGGCCGAACAGCTCGCGCTGGACGATTCCGCCGCACTGCCGATCTATTACTACGTCTCCAAGAACGTCGTCTCGCCCAAGATCGAGGGCTTCGTCGACAACGTTCAGGACATCCACCGCACGCGCTGGCTGTCCATCAAGGAATAAGGATGAAAGGCTCTTCCCGGTCTGACCAGGAAGAGCCGCTCCACGACCATGATCAAATACGCTCTCCGTCGATTGCTGTCGACGATCCCCGTCCTGTGGATCGCCGTCACAGCCTGCTTTTTTGTTTTGCGCCTTGCCCCCGGCGGCCCCTTCGATGGCGAAAGGCCATTGCCGCCGGTGATCCTGAAAAACCTCGCGATCCACTACAATCTGGATAAGCCGCTCGTTCAGCAGTACCTGATCTATGTCGGCGACCTGTTGAAAGGCGACCTCGGCCCCTCCTTCGCGAGCGAGGACTTCACCGTCGCCCAGCAGATCATGATCGGTCTGCCCTACACCTTCACCATCGGTACGGCTGCCTTCCTGATCGCCATCATCGTCGGCGTGGCCGTCGGCTGTCTTGGGGCGCTCTATCAGAACAAGGCACCGGATTATATTCTGAGTGCCCTCATTCTGGTGGGTGTCGTTCTTCCGAACTTCCTGATCGCGCCCATCATGCAGCTGATCTTCGGCATTCACCTCGCCTGGTTTCCGGTCGGCGGTTGGGGTGACGGTTCGATCAAATATCTCGTCCTGCCGATTGTCGTTCTGTCTCTGCCGCATGCCGGCCGCATCTCGCGCATCACCCGTGGTTCGATGATCGAGGTGATGAACCAGAACTTCATCCGCACCGCCAAGGCCAAGGGCATCGGCCCGCGCCTCACGGTCATGCGCCACGCGCTGAAACCCGCCATGATGCCGGTCGTCTCCTATCTCGGCCCAGCGGCAAGCTATCTTCTCACTGGCTCGCTGGTTGTCGAGAGCATCTTCGGATTGCCCGGCATCGGCCGCTATTTCGTCAACGCAGCGCTGAACCGCGATTACGGCATGGTTCTCGGTACGGTCATCTTCTACATGGTGCTGATCGTGTTCCTGAACCTTCTGGTCGACATCGCCTATGCCTGGCTGGACCCGAAAGTGAGAAACAGATGATCCTCAATCCCGCAAAAAGAGAGCTGCTCGCAGCCGAGTTGCTGGAAGCGGAAGGCCTGGCTCCGGAAGGCCGCTCGCTGACGAAGGACGCGCTGCGCCGTCTCTCCCGCAACAAGGCGGCCGTCATCTCGATCGGCGTGCTGGTGCTGCTGATCCTCGCTGCCTTCCTCGGCCCGAACTTCATCCCCTTCAACTATGAAGACCCTGATTGGGCCGCCTTCCGCACCCCGCCTTCCTTCGAAAGCGGCCACTATTTCGGCACCGACCCGAACGGCCGCGACCTGCTCGCCCGCGTGCTCTATGGCACGCGCGTTTCACTGGCCGTGGCGCTGACGGCAACCCTCGTCTCCGTCGTCATCGGCGTGCTCTACGGTGCGGTCTCCGGCTATATTGGCGGCAGGCTGGACTCCATCATGATGCGCTTCGTCGACATCATGTATGCACTTCCCTACATCCTCTTCGTCATCCTGCTGATGGTCATCTTCGGCCGCAACGTCTACCTGCTCTTTGCAGCGATCGGCGCGCTCGAATGGCTGACCATGGCCCGCATCGTGCGCGGCCAGACCCTGTCGCTCAAGCACCGCGAATTCGTGGAAGCGGCCCGCGCCTCGGGCCAGAAACCCTTCAAGATCATCACCAAGCACATCATCCCGAACCTCGTCGGCCCCGTCGTCATCTTCGCGGCGCTGACCGTGCCTGAGATCATCGCGACCGAGAGCTTTCTTTCCTATCTCGGTTTCGGCGTTCAGGAACCGCTGACCTCGCTCGGCACCCTGATTGCCGAAGGCACCGACGCCATGGAAAGCATGCCCTGGCTGCTGATTTTCCCGGCAAGCTTCCTCGTGGCCCTGCTGCTGAGCCTGCTCTTCATCGGCGACGGCCTGCGCGATGCGTTCGACCCGAAGGATCGATAGGATGACCCCAGAAAAACAGAACGATACCCTTCTCGAACTGAAGGACTACTCGATCACCTTCGAAACGCCCGAGGGACAGGTGAAGGCGGTCTCCAACATGAACCTCACGGTTCGCCGGGGCGAGCGCATCGCCATCGTCGGTGAATCGGGTTCCGGCAAGAGCCAGACCTTCCTCGGCATCATGGGCCTGCTCGCAAAGAACGGTAAGACGACCGGCCAGGCTTTGCTCGAAGGCAAGGATGTGTTGGCGCTCAAACCGCGCGAACTCGATCATGTCCGCGGCAAGGACATGGCCATGGTCTTCCAGGATCCGATGACGGCCCTGAATCCGTCCCTCAGGATTTCCCGGCAACTAACGGAACAGCTTGAGATCCATCGCGGCTTCACCGCCAAGGCGGCATCCGCAGCGGCGCTCGATATGCTGAAGCGTGTTGGCATTCCTGATCCGACACGCCGTTTCAACCTCTATCCGCACGAGCTTTCGGGTGGCATGCGCCAGCGCATCGTCATTGCCATGGCGCTGCTCACCAAGCCGAAACTGCTGATCGCCGACGAGCCGACCACCGCGCTCGACGTGACCATCCAGGCCCAGATACTCGATCTCTTCAATGATCTGACGGCCGAGATGAACACGGCGCTTCTGATGATCACCCACGACCTCGGCGTCGTGGCGGGTCTCGCAGACAGGGTTGCCGTCATGTATGCCGGCCGCATCGTCGAGGAAGCCCCGGTCGACGAGCTCTTCGAAAACCCGGCCCACCCCTATACGGCCGCACTCCATGCTTCGATCCCGCGCCCGGACCAGGATGTCGACGACCTCGTCGTCATCCCCGGCCGCCCGCCGAACCTGCAGCACCTGCCGAAGGGCTGCAATTTCTCGCCGCGCTGTTCGCAGGTTCAGGACGATTGCATCGACCGCCCGCCGCAGCTTCAACAGCAGGGGGCAAATCATTGCGCCGCCTGTTTCCATCCCTTCCCCCGCCGCGAGGAGTTGCTGATCCATGGCTGAACGCTCGCTTCTGAGGGTCGAGAACCTGACGACCCAGTTCGAGATCCCCTCGAAATCCTTCTTCAAGCCGCCGCTGATGCTGACGGCCGTCAACAATGTCAGCTTCGATCTTGCCGAAGGCCGCACACTCGGCATTGTCGGCGAATCCGGCTGCGGCAAGTCGACGCTCGGCCGCTCCATCCTGCGTCTTCTGAAGGCACAGAAGGGCCGCATCCTCTGGCAGGGCCGCAACCTGCTCGATCTGACGGATGAGGAAATGCGTGCCGCACGCCGCGACATGCAGATCATCTTCCAGGACCCGATCGCCTCGCTCGACCCGCGCATGACGGTCGGCGATATCATTGCCGAGCCGCTCACCGTCTTCGAGCCAAAGCTGACGAGGTCTCAGCGTCTTGAGCGCGTGCGCGAAATCATGACAGCCGTCGGTCTGGTGCCGGAAATGATCAACCGCTATCCGCACGAATTTTCGGGCGGTCAGGCGCAACGTATCGGCATTGCCCGCGCTGTCGTCACCCGGCCGAAGCTCATCATCTGCGACGAGCCGGTCTCCGCTCTCGACGTGTCGATCCAGGGCCAGGTCATCACCCTGCTTCGCAAGCTGCGCAAGGAGTTCGGCCTGACGCTGATCTTCATCAGCCACGACCTCTCGGTTGTACGTCTGATCTCGGATGATGTGCTGGTGCTCTATCTTGGCAAGGTCGTCGAAGCCGGTGATTGCGCGACGGTCTTCGAACACCCGGCCCATCCCTACACGCAGGCGCTCTTCTCAGCGGCTCCGATCCCGGATCCCAAACTTGCGCGCCTGCGCAGCCGCATCCGCCTGCAGGGAGACCCGCCCTCGCCGCTCAATCCACCGAAAGGCTGCGTCTTCTCGCCGCGCTGCTGGAAGGCGACGGCTGTCTGTCGCACCGAAATGCCGCCGACGGAAATGATCCGTCCCGGCCAGACAGCCGCCTGCTATCACATGGACCGGCCTTAAAGCATGTCGCGCAAAACCGTGCAGCGGTTTTGCGATAACGACATGCGTAAAACAAAGACCTAAAGCGTCGTAAGCGAATCCTAGAGAGCGCGACACGCTTTAGTCTCTCTTCCTCCATCTCCCTGCATCGGGGCGATGGACTTTCCGCTCCATGCGGCTTGTCTCATCTCAGCACTTCGCGTATCCGCAAGAGCAGAAAAAATCCGGGAGGATGGCTTGAGCGGACGGTTTCTGTCGATCGGCGAATGCATGGTGGAACTCTCGCAAGCGGGTGAAGGCCTGCTTCGCAAAGGCTTTGCCGGCGATACTTTCAACACCGCATGGTATGCTCGCGCTTGCCTGCCTCCCGCCTGGTCGGTCGATTATTTCACCGCGCTCGGCGATGATCCGATGTCCGACGAAATGGTCGCCTTCATGGGCAAGGCCGGCATCGGCACAGACCTCATCCATCGCATCAAGGGTAAGACGCCCGGCCTCTACATGATCAATCTCAGGAACGGCGAACGCTCCTTCAGCTACTGGCGCGACAGTTCTGCCGCCCGCAGCCTTGCCGCCGATCCTGACCGCCTGCGCGAGGCGGTGGAAAGTGCTGACGTCGTCTACTTCTCCGGCATCACGCTCGCCATCCTCTCCCATGACGACGCAGAGACGCTGCTGGCGGAAATCCGCCGCGCCAAGGCAATCGGCAAGTTCGTCGTCTTCGATCCGAACATCCGTCCCCGCCTCTGGTCGAGCTACGACGTGATGCACACGACGATCAGCGAAGGCGGCCGTGCCTCCTCGCTGGTCATGCCGAGTTTCGATGACGAGGCTGCCCATTTCGGAGACGCCTCCATTGACGCCACCATTGAGCGCTATCTTGCTCTTGGCGCCTCGCATGTCGTCGTCAAGAACGGCGCCGAAGGTGCAACGCTGAGCTTCGCCAACGAGAAAGCTTACGTGCCGGCGGAAAAGGTCAAAAAGGTCGTCGACACGACGAGCGCCGGCGACAGTTTCAACGGCGCATTTCTTGCTCATTATCTGGAGAACCGGGACGCCCCGGCAGCCGCTCGCTTCGGGGCTAAAATCGCCGCCCGCGTGGTCAGCGAGCATGGCGCACTCGTGCCGAAGGAAAAGCTCGGCCTCTGATATCGTGATGAAGCCTGCGCATGTCGCTTATCGCGCGGCCACGCGCAGGCTCGCCCCCGCCAAAGCGGTCATTCATCATCGATCGTCGGATCAGGAATTGGGTTTCTTGCCGTCGGTGCGAACGGCTTCGTCGTGATACCAGCAGCTGTCGAGCGCAGCGTCACACACATCAGCGGCCTCCCGCTCCATCATGCGAAAGCGCTCGAAGCGGTTCTGGGCCTGAACGGCCTTGACGGGAAACTGGTAGATCGTCGCGGATTCACGATGGAAACCGATTGCCATGAGATAGCCTTTCTTCAGCTCGGCCTATCAACATTCACGGTCTGTATAGTAGCACAATGCACATAGTTTATGCAAATTGCACAAAATAACAGCAATGTTGCAATTATAAACGATCGATGCAGCATTTCCTGATTAAGCTTGCGCTGATTTGTTTAAAACTTCATCCGTCATGCTCAACGCCGGAATTTTCATCTGGTTCCAACGCGGAAAATGCTCATCTCTAAGCGGGATAGCCATATACCGGCTCCACTCAGCCCCCTGCCAGTCCGCTCCGAAATTGCGATGGCGGGATGATTCGTAAATTTTTTATGTCGGCTGCCCGATCTGGCACGCTACGTGCTTCACAAGAGACATCCCCTGGCGGGAGAGCGCACCCTTGCGTCTACTGCCTCAGGATTTGCTCAAGTTCGCAGCAGAGAGAGTCGCGATGACAAAGTATAAGCTCGAGTACATTTGGCTCGATGGGTACACCCCGGTACCGAACCTGCGTGGCAAGACGCAGATCAAGGAATTCGATAGTTTCCCGACGCTCGAACAGCTCCCGCTCTGGGGCTTCGATGGTTCGTCGACGATGCAGGCCGAAGGCCGCAGCTCTGACTGCGTGCTGAAGCCCGTCGCCCTCTATCCCGATCCGGCCCGCACGAACGGCGTGCTCGTCATGTGCGAAGTCATGATGCCGGATGGCGTGACCCCGCATGCAAGCAACGCCCGTGCGACCATCCTCGATGACGAAGATGCCTGGTTCGGCTTCGAGCAGGAATATTTCTTCTACGAAAACGGCCGTCCGCTCGGCTTCCCGGAGAGCGGCTACCCGGCTCCGCAGGGTCCTTACTACACCGGCGTCGGCTACTCGAACGTCGGTTCGGTTGCTCGCGAAATCGTCGAAGAGCATCTCGACCTCTGCCTCGCTGCCGGCATCAACCACGAAGGCATCAACGCCGAAGTGGCCAAGGGCCAGTGGGAATTCCAGATTTTCGGCAAGGGCTCCAAGAAGGCCGCCGACCAGATCTGGATGGCGCGCTACCTCCTGCAGCGCCTGACCGAAAAATACGGCATCGACATCGAGTATCACTGCAAGCCGCTCGGCGACACCGACTGGAACGGTTCGGGCATGCATTGCAACTTCTCGACCAAGTTCATGCGCGAAGTCGGCGGCAAGGCCTATTTCGAAGCGCTGATGGCGCAGTTCGACAAGAACCTGATGGACCACATCAACGTCTACGGCCCAGACAACGACAAGCGTCTGACCGGCAAGCACGAGACGGCTCCGTGGAACAAGTTCTCCTACGGTGTTGCTGACCGTGGCGCCTCGATCCGCGTTCCGCACTCCTTCGTCAAGAACGACTACAAGGGCTACCTCGAAGATCGCCGCCCGAACTCCCAAGGCGACCCCTACCAGATCGCTTCGCAGGTTCTGAAGACGATCTCAGAAGTCCCGACTTCCGGCTCCGCTTCGGCTGCAGCCTAAGTTTTACTGCGGCGCCGACCTCCCCGTCGGCGCCGTTCCTTTTAAGGCGCAAACGCCTTTCGGCCATTCATCGCCGACATAATTGCTGGCCCCTACCGCCGCAAGTTCCTGTAAATACTCGTACAGGGCTGTAATATTTCCATCATGCACTTCCGCCAAAATAAGAACGCGGGAATCGCCATTCCGGAAACCCCGCCAGGGGTTGTGCGTTGCCAGAACTAAGCGACGCTGATGGAAATGGAAGCATGCTGCAACGTCCGTCAAATTCATATAGCGGCGAAAGCTGGGCTAGTGCCGCAGCCGCTGGGGCCGTGCCAGAGCGGCTAGTGATCGTGACTGATGCCTGGCATCCGCAGGTCAATGGCGTCGTCCGCTCAATCGAGAACACCAATCGCGAACTGGCCAGGATGGGCGTCGAAGTCTCGATGGTGACCCCCGAGCGTTTCGCCAGCATCCCCTGCCCCACCTACCCCGAGATCCGCCTGTCGATCGCATGGTACCGCCGCGTCGCCCGCGAGATCGAAAAGCACAATCCTTCCTACGTCCACATCGCGACGGAAGGGCCGCTCGGTCTGTCGGCGCGGCGCTGGTGCATCCGCAAGCGCATGCCCTTTTCCACCAGCTACCACACCCGCTTTCCCGAATATGTGTCGGCTCGCCTGCCGATCCCTCAGAGCTGGCTCTACGCCTTCGTACGCTGGTTCCATAATGGTGGCGCCGGCTGCATGGTGGCGACGCCTAGCCTTGCCCGCGAATTGTCTGCCAAGGGCCTTAAGAACCTGATGCCGTGGAGCCGCGGCATCGATGCCACGCAATTTCATCCGATGCCGCTGGAGGAAAAGCCCTTCGGCCTTCCCCGGCCGATTTTCATGACAGTCGGCCGCGTGGCGCTGGAAAAGAACCTGCCGGCCTTCCTGGATCTCGATCTGCCCGGTTCGAAAGTGGTGGTCGGCGACGGCCCCGCACGCGCCGAACTCGAAGAACGCTATCCGGATGTGCATTTCACCGGCGTGAAATTCGGCGAAGAACTGGCAAAGGCCTATGCGCAGGCCGATGTCTTCGTTTTCCCGTCGCTGACGGATACGTTCGGCAACACTATTCTGGAAGCGCTTGCATCAGGCGTCCCGGTCGCAGCCTATCCCGTCACCGGCCCGCTGGATATCATCGGTGAGGAAAGCCTTGTCGGCGCGCTGGACGAGAACCTGCAGACCGCATGCCTTGCAGCCCTCTCCGGCTCGCGGGAGAAGGCACGCGAGCTTGCCATGCAATATTCCTGGGAAGCGGCGACGCTGCAATTCATCAACAATATCCGCGCCGCCAACGGCGTTATCACGCCGAAATGGAAGAAGGCTTGGCAATATGCCACCAAATCCCTTCCAAGAAGAAAGCCCGGCGAACCTGCCGGGCCTCTTCCATCCGCTGATTGACCCTTACTTGTGAAGGGCAGCCCGCAGCGTATCGTTGGCGACGGAGATGGCGCCACGGACGGCCGGCGTTTCGGCAATCGCATTCAAGAGCACGAAATCGTGGATCGTGCCGTTGTAGCGGATCGACGTGACCTTCACGCCGGCCTGAGTGAGCTTGCGGCCATAGGCTTCGCCTTCATCGCGCAGCACGTCGTTTTCATCGGTGATGATGAGCGCCGGCGGCAGGCCATTCAGCTGCTCGAGTGACGCCTGCAGCGGCGAAGCGGTCGGATCCTTGCGCTTGGCTTCGTCAGGCAGGTAGGCGTTCCAGAACCACTTCATGGCCTCCCTGGTCAGCCACGGGCCATTGGCGAACTGATTGTAGGAACCGGTGTCGAAATTAGCGTCGGTGACGGGGTAGAACAGCACCTGCTGGTCGATAGCAGGACCGCCACGTTCCTTGGCAAGCAGCGTCACGACAGCCGCCATATTGCCGCCGACGCTATCACCGGCAACGGCAAGACGGCTTGCATCTACGTGGAATTCCTTGGCATGATCGGCGACGTATTTCGTGGCGGCATAAGCCTGTTCGATGGCGATCGGGTAACGCGCTTCCGGCGAACGATCATAGTCGACAAAGACGACAGCGGCTTTCGCGCCATTGGCAATTTCGCGCACCAGCCTGTCATGTGTATCGGCATCGCCGAGCACCCAGCCACCGCCGTGGAAGTACAGGATGACAGGCAGCGTGCCCTTGGCGCCTTCAGGGCGGACGATGCGCAGCTTGACGCTGCCGGTCGGGCCGACCTTGATCACCTTATCCTCTTCCTGGGCCGCCAGCTTCTTCACGTCGCCCTTCTGGGCGCCGGCGAGAATGTTGCGGGCATCGGCGGGCGAGAACGTGTAGATCGGCTTGGAGCCGGCCAGGCTATCGATGAATTTCTGCGTTGTCGGTTCCAGTACCGGATCGGCAAACGCCCCAATGGCGGAAGCTGCCAGGATTGCCGCTGCGGAAACTGCGGTCTTGATCGTCGACATTGTCGTGTCCTCTTCGGGTTTGTTGCGTTCGTCCTGAACACAGCTTTTATATCGCACACGATTTTTTATCGTACGATTATAATTCTTGCATATCTGCCATGCACTAAAAGCGGCTACGATTATTTATCGCACGATATAAAGTTCGGTAGTTTTGGAGATTGAGCCATGTCGGATCAGCTGAAACTCGACACCTTCATCTGCTTTGCCGTCTATACGGCAAGCCACGCCTTCAACCGTGTCTATAAGCCTCTGCTCGACAAACTCGGCCTCACCTACCCGCAATATCTGGCGATGGTCTGCCTCTGGGAGGAAGACGGCCAGACCGTCGGCGGCCTCGGTGAAAAGCTCTTCCTGGAATCGAGCACGCTGACCCCTCTCCTCAAGCGGCTGGAAACAGCAGGCTACATCCGCCGCGAACGCAGCAGAGAGGACGAGCGTGTCGTCGTGCTGCACCTGACGGAAGAAGGCAAACGGCTGAAGGAAAAGGCTGAGACCGTACCGGGCTGCATCATCGACGCAAGCGGCCGCGACACGGATCAGCTCGTCAGGCTACAGGCGGAGATCGTCGCGCTGCGGGAAGCACTGAATAAGAGCGCGTCTTGAGGGCTACCGGCGCGTCCGGCAGACCCACTCTGGCCCAAGCGGCAAGGCGACAACAAGAAGCGGCTAGGTCCGCCTCTTCTTGCCCTCAAACGGATTGTCTGGCGACCGGTAATGGATCCGGATCGGTACGCTCGGCATATCGAAATCCGCCCGCAACCCGTTGATCAGATAGCGCGTATAGGATTCCGGCAGAGCGTCGGAGCGGGTACAGGACACCATGAAGGCCGGCGGGCGCGCCTTTACCTGAGTCATATATTTGAGCTTGATACGGCGGCCGGAAACGGCCGGTGGCGGGTGCTGGACCTGCTGCTGCTCCAGCCAGCGATTGAGCTTGGCAGTGGAGATGCGCTTGTTCCAGACACGGTCCGTATCGATGATCGACTGCATGAGCTTGTCGAGCCCCCAGCCTGTCTGGCCGGAGATCGGCACCGCGCGGATGCCGCGCGCCTGCGGCAGCAGCCGGTCAGTCTTTTCGCGCAGGTCAGCAAGCACGGCCTGACGATCCTCGATCATATCCCACTTGTTGAAAGCGAGCACAGCCGCACGGCCTTCGCGCAGCACGAGGTCGACGATGTGAAGATCCTGCTTTTCGAAGGGAATCGTCGCGTCGAAGACGATGACGACGGTCTCGGCAAAGCGGATGGCGCGCAACCCATCGGCAACGGAAAGCTTTTCCAGCTTCTCGATCACCTTGGCCTTGCGGCGCATGCCGGCCGTATCGAACATCTTGATGGTACGTCCGCGCCAATCCCATTCCACAGAGATGGAATCGCGGGTGATGCCGGCTTCCGGCCCTGTCAGTAGCCGGTCTTCGC
The DNA here is from genome assembly GCF_000281145.1 of Rhizobium sp. CF142. NCBI lineage: Bacteria > Pseudomonadati > Pseudomonadota > Alphaproteobacteria > Hyphomicrobiales > Rhizobiaceae > Rhizobium > Rhizobium sp. CF142. The sequence continues at coordinate 277,407 of NZ_AJWE01000114.1, forward strand.
CGAGGAAGCGATTGATCAGGGTCGACTTGCCGGCATTCGGACGACCGACAATTGCCACGCGCAGCGGCTTGGTCTCGTCATAGGCGGGCTCTTCGTCTTCTTCGCCCTCTTCACCGGTCGGCTGCGGCAGATCGACATCGGTGACGGCAACATCTTCTTTCGACGGATAAGCGACATCCTCGCCGAGTGCGGCAACGATGGCGTCGCGCAGATCGAGCATGCCCTGCCCATGTTCGGCCGAAATCGGCACGGGTTCGCCAAGCCCCAGCGAATAGGCATCGTAGAAACCGCTGTCGGAACCGCGCGCCTCAGACTTGTTGGCAACCAGCACGACCGGCTTGCCGCGACGGCGCAGCATCTCGCCGAGCGCCGTATCGACTGGCGTCAGCCCGGTTTTGGCATCGACGACGAAGAGCGATAGATCGGCCTCGTCGATTGCCGTTTCCGTCTGCTGGCGCATGCGGCCCTGCAGGCTCTCATCCGTCATCTCTTCAAGGCCTGCAGTATCGACAATTGTAAAACGCAGGTCGATAAGCCGCGCTTCACCCGGACGGCGGTCGCGGGTCACGCCGGGCGTGTCATCGACAAGCGCAAGCTTCTTCCCGACCAGCCGGTTGAAAAGCGTCGACTTACCGACATTCGGGCGTCCGACGATGGCGACCGTAAAACTCATTATTTTCCCTTAAGCTCAGCCCTGCGCGGCGGGCGCCTTGCCGGATGCGGTGATGAGATCAAGCATCATATGGGCACGATTGGCAACACCACGCGGGCTGTCCACATCGTCGACGATCGACTGGAACCACTGACGCGCCTGCGCCATGTTGCCGGCTTTGTAGGCGGCAAGACCAAGCGCCTCGCGTGCCGAATGGCGGAAGGCGTTGCCCGGCACGGCCATTTCCTCGACGGCGGCAGAAACCTGCTCGTAAGTGCCGTTTTCGATCAGCAGCCAGCCGGCCCGCATCTTGGCGGCATCCTGCACGGCAGCCGGAACGGATTTATCCTTGGCGATGGTCTGGAAGGACGCGATCGCGCCGGCATTGTCGCCCTTCTGCGACTGAACGGTCGCAGCACGCATGCGCGCCAGAACCGGGTAAGCGCCGTGGCCTTCCTTCTCCAGCTTGTCGAGTGCGGCCAGCGCCTCGTCAGTCTTGTTCTCGTCGGCAAGCTTCATCGCCGCCAGGAATTGGTCGCCGGCGCCGGAGGAACGGGTATTGTCCCAATATTCGTAAGCGACCTTGCCGATGGTTCCGAGCACGATGAGAACGGCAATGGCAACGATATAGCGGCCAAACCGGCGCACCGCGCCCTTCATCTGGTCGGAACGCAGTTCCTCATTGACTTCACGAATGAAGCTATCGTCGTTGAATGCCATTCTCGTCTCCGGCCGCGGATACCCATATACAATGCAAAACGCACATTGTCGGGCCTTCTACTCCATTTTGCGGCCGTTGTAAGGGGGATATCGCAGAATCGTCACGAAGCAAGCATCGGTAGCGGCGCTACACCGATCAGCCATTCGTGAACGCGCCAGATCATCAGCGCCCAGACGACCACGCCGATGATGACGGCATAGATGTCATATTTGGCCGAAACGAAGACCGGCAGCGTGATCTCGCCGCGGCGCTGGCGCCGCTTCAGCGAAATGCGCACCACCACGCCCCAGGCAAGGAATGCAGCAAAGAGCAGCACCGAATAGGCCTCGCCATTCGACAGGAGATGGGCAAGCGCCCAGATCTTCACCGACAGAACGATCGGATGTTTCGTCTTCGTCTTGATATAACCGGCTGGCAGGAAACCGGCGACGAAACAGATCACTGCAATCAACATCAGGGTGACGGTGAGATGCGCCATACCCATGGGTGGATTGTAAAGCATCCCGATCGGCTCGCTACGGGCGACGCCAAAGGCATAGATCACGAAGATCAGCGTCAGAATGCTGGCAATCGAGTGGAAGGCGATCCAGGCGGGCTTGCCCACCCTGTCAATCATCGCCTGCCGGAAGCCCGGAACGACGACGCGGATCAGATGCAGGCCGAGGAAGAGAATGAGGCTGAGGACGAGCAGAGCCATGATGATCTGGTTTTCCTATTTTGACGGTCAGCAATGAATTACCGGCACAAGATGAAAAATGCCAGCAAGACCGCAGCTTCGCCGCATTTCTGTAACAGGAAAACCGCAATGCAAATTGTCGCGGTGCCCATGTTTCGTTCTATTTTTTCTGCGTCCCTCGCTCTCTCCCTGATTTTTCCTGCTGTTGCGGACGCCGCCGACAAGCCGAGACAGCTTGTCATCATTTCCTTTGACGGCGCACACGACAATGCGCTCTGGCAGAAGAGCCGCGAGATGGCGGCGAAGAACGGCGCACATTTCACCTATTTCCTCTCCTGCACCTTTCTGATGAATCAGGACGCGAAGCAGGCTTACCAGGCCCCTCATCAGAAACGCGGAAAATCCAATGTCGGCTTCGCACAGAGCGACGACGAAATCCGTGAACGCCTCGGCAATATCTGGCACGCTCACCTCGAGGGCCATGATATTTCCAGCCATGCCTGTGGCCATTTCGACGGCCGACAATGGAGCGAAGCGGACTGGTCAGCCGAATATGCGACTTTCAAGACCACGCTGAGGAACGCCTGGAAAAGCGTCGGCCTAGACGAACCGGCCGGCTGGCAGGATCTCGTCGATCACGGCATCAGGGGGTTTCGCGCCCCGTACCTTTCGACCGGCGGCGGCGCGGACATGATCGCAGCCGAGAAGAAGGCCGGCTTTACCTATGACGCAAGCCTCGTCACCAGGGGGCCGGCCATGCCCGTCGAGGAAGACGGCATCATACGCTTTGGCCTACCGCTCATCCCTGAAGGCCCGGGCGAAAAGCCGATCATCGGCATGGATTACAATCTCTTCGTTCGCCACTCCAAGGGCGAGGAAGATGCAGCAGACACCGCCACTTTCGAAGAGCGTGCCTATGCCGCCTTTAAGGAAGCCTTCGACAAGCAATATGCCGGCAGCCGCATTCCCCTGCAGCTCGGCTTCCACTTCGTGGAAATGAACGGCGGCGCCTACTGGCGCGCGCTCGACAGGCTGGTCAGCGACGTCTGCCACAGATCAGATGTTGCCTGCGTCAGCTATTCCGAAGCGATCCCCATGATCGAGGCGCGCGGCAAGCTGCAGCAGACATCCGGGTTGTAAGGCGCACTTACCGCTTAAAACTGTTGGATATCAAAAAAACCTGCACCTATTGATTGCATCGGGCCTGCGCTTCGATAAGCATTACCTCATGAATGCGCTGCAAGCATGGGAGGTAACGTCATGACGTTTTTTGAGAACCCGGAGTGCCTGGCTGATAAAGACGAATTTCCCGCCTGCGAAACTGGCTTTTTCACTTGGGATATCGTTGCGAACCTCCTCTATGGCGACGGAGCGGTCGCTGAAATGTTCGGGCTTGATTCCGCGGAAACGGCAAGCGGCCTTCCACTCGAAGCCTATGTCGCCCGTATCCATCCGGAGGATCAGCCGGCCGCCGCCAAGATCATCCACGATACGATCCTGACGCAGGAGCCGGAGCAACAGAGCTACCGCGTACGTCGCGCCAACGGCGCATTCCATCAGGTCATGGCATTCGGGCGGTGCTTCCGCGACAAGAACGGCATTCCGTCTCTTTACGGCGGCATTGTCTTTCCCCTTCCCGAGGAAGCGCCGGTGGCTACACCGCTGCTCGACCATTGCCTGGCGGCCTACGATATTGCCATCAGGGAAGGCAACATGGCCGTCGCCGACCATATTCTGGAGGCATTGATGGATATGGACCGGAAAAATACGGGCTGTACGCGCCCAAACTGACGATCCTCGTCAGGTCCCAAAAAAGAAAGGGCCACCGCATGGGTGGCCCTTATTCTTGTGGTCAGCCGTCGACGTGGACGACGCCGGCCTCGCGCTCCAGGTAGCGCTGGTCGATATCAGGTAGCGGCTCGTTGTCGATTGCCGCCTCGAAGGCTTTGAGACGCTTGTGGATGGAGAGCAGTTCGATGATCGTCGACCAGGAGTTCACCAGGTATTGGAAAGAATTGCTGACCTGGCCGAAAGCGGTCGCGATCTGTTGGAAGATGCCGTATGTGATGGCGCCGGCGACAAGGGTGGGTGCCATGAAGAAGTAGACGAAAAGATTGTCCGCCTGCAGATAAAACGAGCGGGCAACATTGAAATACATGTAGTGAAAATAGAGCGTGAAATAGTTTTTCCGCACCCTTGAGAACAGTTCCTGAACCGTCGGCGGCTGCGCCCGGTCCGCATGATCCTCGCCATAGACCAGTTCCTTGCGGTAGGCGGCCTCAACGCGCTGGTTCTTGAAGTTCAGACCAGGCAGCTTGATACCCGCGGCAGCAAGGAGAACGGTACCGAAGGCCGACCAGAAGATAGCCAGCCAGAAGAGAGAGTTCGGCACTTCCCCCAGAAACGGCAGGGACGTTACGTAATGTGATAGCGCCAGCATAATCGGCAGGAAGACGACCAGCGTCATCACTGAATTGATCAGGTTGATGCCGAGACCTTCCAGCGTGGTGGAAAAACGCATCGTGTCTTCCTGCACACGCTGCGATGCGCCTTCGATATGACGAAGCTTTTCCCAATTCGCCATGTAGAAATTGTTCATCGCGGTTCGCCAGCGGAAGATGTAATGGCTGGTGAAAAAGTCGGTCATGATCGATACGAACATGGCGAGGAAGGCGATCTGTGCAAAGATCAGAAACAGATCATAGAAGTTCTCGACGGTAATACCCGGCTTCTTCGCCAGCGCATTTTGCAGCAGATCACCGAACGGCCGGCGCCAGTTATTGATAACAACCGAAATCTGAACGCTGAAATAGGTGACGAAGATGATAAGCGCCGAGCCCCAGATGGACCAAATCTTCCACGGATGGCTGAGCGCCTTCAGATGCCACACGCCGCAGAAGATCAGCGCGGCCAGGAAGAAATACCCATAAAACCAGATATTTTCCGGCAGCAGGAAGAACGAGAGATCGATCGGCTGCTGCTCTTCAGGAACCGGCGCAAAACCGAGGGAAGCACCAAGACCGGCGGCGAAGAAATACCAGCCGAAAATTGCGGCCAGCGTCCAGACTACGAGCGAAGTAAAGAACGCCTTTGGCTGGGGAAAGAAGGAATGGAACACGGGAGGATTTGCTTTCCTGAACTGGAGTCACGGAAGAGTGGCGAACCACTGATTGCCCGGAAATTAAGGCAGTTCGAAGAAAGCGGCAATGGGTTCAGCCCATTGTTACGCACTTGTAACCACTTAAGGGATTTTCTTCATCACAGGCATGACGAGTAGTGCGCAGAAAACCAGCACAATGGCAGCAATAATGGTCGGCAGTACGAAGTTTCCGGTTGCCTCGGCGATCCATCCAGCAACGACTGGGCCGATAATCTGGCCGACACCGAAAGCCGCCGTCATCAGCGCCAGGATGCGGCGTGGGCTTTCGGGTGAGAGCCGGCGGCCGATCTGCAATCCATAAGCGGTGATGGCAAGGAAAGTGGCGCCGAACAGCGCGCCGCCGATCAATGGTGCCACCGAATGCGGCAGCTCGACCGTTGCGAGCACGCCTAGAGCCTCGATGATGAGCGCCGCAACATAGACACCGCCAAGACCGAGCAAGCGCACGAAAGGTTTCCAGATAAACAGCGCGACCGTCGCCATCAGCCCCGCTATGAACCAGCAGAGGAACTCGACGATCGGCCCGGACGCGCTCGCGCGGGCGATGGCGACGAGGAACGTGGCAGTAATGACATAGCCGAAGCCGAACAAGCCATAGGACAGCGTCAGCAGCACCATCGGCCGGCTCCAGATCAGCGCCGGCTCCTTCACCTGCCCATTGTGCACCGGTGCCTTCGGCAGCATTGCCCAGACGATAACAAGGCTGACCAGGCAGAAGAGCGCTCCTCCGATCCAGTCCGCCCGCCAGCCGCCGGCCGCATCGTCTAAGACATAGCCGAGCGCAAGCACCATGACGGATGAAATCGCAATCCCCGCCCCCGGCCCGCCAAAATGCGTCGCCTGAACGTGATCATTGCCTGCAGCAGCGCCGTGACTCAGCACGATTGCCGAACAGAAGACCAGCGTGAAGGCGCTCGCCACGCCCGCCAGGAAGCGGATGACGGCAAAGAGCAAGACTGAATCCGTCGCCGCCATGGCGGCCAGCAGGGTTGCGGTCGCGAGCAGCGAGAGAAGCGCCACCAGCCGCTCGCGCCCCGCCGCCCAGCCATAGGCGGCAAGAACGGCGCCGACGAGATAACCGACGAAATTGGCGGAAGCGATGAAGCCCGCATCGGCGGCCGAAAGCGGCACGCCGACCATCATGCCGGGCAGGATCGGCGTGAAGGAAAAACGCCCGAAACCCATGGCCGCCGCCATGGCGACGGCGCCTGCAAGCGCTGTGGTGAGGAGATTGACCTGATGGTCGTTATTCGGAGCCAACATGGCCCGTTTATCGCGCTGCAACATGGGTGTCACAAGTGAGTAATTCTGATGCGTGCTTCAATTTCGCGAACAGATTTTTCGCGCCGCCTCTTGAACGACATATCTTACGATATATGTTTAAGACATAGTGAGTGATACATCAGATATAAAGGAGCATGTCATGAGAGGTTTTCGAGGTGGTTTCGTCGGTGAGGCGATGCGCATGGGAATGGGCCGCAGGTTTTCCGCAGGCGAATTGCAGACGATCCTGCTGGCGCTTCTGGAAGAACGTCCCAGCCACGGCTATGAGCTGATCAAGACGCTGGAAGAGCGCTCCGGCGGCTTTTACGTGCCGAGCCCAGGCGTCATCTATCCGGCACTGACCTATCTGGAAGAAACCGGACTGGCCGAAGTCGAAAACGACGGCGCAAAGAAGCTCTACAAGATCACCGAAGCCGGCCGCCAGAAGGTGGAAGATAACCGCGCCGCGATCGACGAGACGCTTGCCAAGCTGGAACGCATTGCCGAGGGCATGGCCTTCGTCAACCGCATGTTCGACCCAGACCAGCCGCAGGGTGGCCATGGCAGAGGTGGCGGTGGCCGCAGCCAGCACCGTCGCGATCATGAGGACGATGAGTTCGGCCGCGACCACAGCAACGTCCATGCCGCACGCCAGCTGCTGCGCTCAGCGCTGCGCATGCGCCATCCCTGGTCGGCAAGCGAAGCCGTCAGGATATCAGGCATATTGGAGCGCGCTGCCATGGAGATCCTGCAGGGCGGCAAGAGCGACCCGCAGCAGGACTAACCTTACCTGACGAGGACGCCCTAAATCGCCGCCCTCGTCAGCTTTCGGTTTTCAATAGACCGCCCGCAAGGCATCGGAACGCTTCGATGACCTTTGCCAGATAAGGATGAGGATCATTCTCTGCGGCGATCCAGAGTGCCGCATTGAGCGCCGCCCCATTGAGCAGGCGGGCGGCGGCCTCGGCATCGACTGACTTGACCGTGCCTTCATCGATCAGCGCCTGGATGGTCTGCGTCGTCGTGCGAAGGCAGGCATTCTGGCTCGGCCATTGCGAGGGATCGCCCAGCACCGCCGGCCCGTCGAGCAGCATGATGCGCTGAATTTCCGGCTCCAGCGACATCTCGATATAGGCGGTATATTCCGCCAATAGCCCGAGCCAGTTTGTCTCCGCCCGATCGCGCGCGATGCGCATCCGCACCACCATCTCGCCATCGATCTGGTCGATGACGGCCTGCAGCAGGCCCTTCTTGTCCCCGAAATTATGATAGAGCGCGCCGCGCGTCAGACCGACATCGGCGGTCAGATCGTCCATGGAGGCTGCCGCATATCCTTTGACCGCGAATGCTTTCCGGGCCGCATGGATAAGCTTCGCCCTCGTCTCCTCCATCATCTGCGCCCGGGTTTTTGCGGCCATTACCATCTCCAAAACTCACATACGCATCGTATGCGTATTGACATACGCGGCGCATCTCCTGATATATCCACATACGGAGCGTATATCAATTGCGGCTCCGCGTAACGGGCTAACCCCGCACCCATAAAGGCGTCACCTCTCTCGACGAACGCAAGTTCGGCGATCCGTGTCCTTTTGTCTGAACAGGAGTAAAACAATGACCAAGCGTGATGCGATTTCCCCCGCCGGCCGGCAGGCGCTCTATGAGATCAACCGCTATTCGGCGGCAATCCGCTCCGGCGATCTTCTCTTCGTCTCCGGCCAGGTCGGCAGCCGCGAAGACGGTTCGCCCGAGCCCGATTTCGCAAAGCAGGTACAGCTTGCCTTCGATAATCTGAAAGCCGTTCTGAAAGCTGCCGGCGCCACGTTCGACGACGTCGTCGACGTCACGACCTTCCACACCGATCCCGAGGCACAGTGGCCGGTAATTTCGGGTATCAGAATGAAGGAAATCGGCGAGGCGCCCTATCCGAACTGGACGGCCGTCGGCGTGAACTGGCTGGCCGGCTTCGATTTCGAGATCAAGGTCATCGCCCGCCTGCCGCAGGCCGCCTGACGCAAACATGAGCGTCGCGCATGAAGCGCGCGCGGCGCTCTACGAAATCTTCATGACCTCAAGTTCCTGATCACCGACAGCAACGACATCGCCAACGGCCTTGCCCATGAGAATCCGGGCGACCGGCGAGATATAGGAAATCGACCCGGCTTTCGGATCGGCCTCGTCCTCTCCGACGATACGATATGTCTGGACACGTCCATCATCGCGGCTGAAGGTTACAGTGCTTCCGAAGGCAACGATTTCAGTCGAAGCCGGAGCAGGAACGAGCTGGGCTGTGCGGACGCGTTCGACAAAATAACGCAGATCACGCAGGGGATTTGCTGCCTGCCGCCGCCGCTCATTCACGTCCTCGATCGTGCTCGCAGCCTCATAGGCTTGCCGCGCTTCCTGCACCTGCAGTTCCAGCGCCTTCAGCCCTGCTTCAGTCACGAGATTTGGATGAGGAGAAATCGTGCGATCGGGCAGCAGCGTTTCTGCTGCGGTTTCGGCACTTTCTTCTTTGGTGAAGGCAACAGCCATCTCGACCTCCAACAGTGAAGGGCGTTACCCTTCAAGCCGCCAATGTCAGAATAATCGGCCCGTTGCGGGTTGCAACGACAGTATGCTCATACTGCACCGTCGGGGCCTTGGGATCGGCATAAAGCGTCCAGGCGTCGTCGCCGCCTTCCGCCCATGTGGCGCCAAGCGACAGGAAAGGCTCGACGGTAAAGACGAGGCCTTCCGTCATCATGCGCCTTTCGGACGGATCGGGCCAGGTGGAAAGCTCCGCCGGCTCCTCATGCAGCGAGCGGCCGACGCCGTGGCTGGCGAGATTGGCGACAAGCGTATAGCGGTTCTTCTGAGCGAAGGCGCCGACGGCATTGCCGATCTTTGCCAGCGGCTCGCCGGCCTTGATCTGGTTGAGGCCAATCCAGAGCGCCCGCTTTCCGTCGCGGCAAAGCTTCTCGATCTTCGATTTAGCCGGTGGCACCGCGAAGGAAGCGCCGGTATCGGCAAAGAAACCGTCCTTTTCCGCCGACACGTCTATATTGACGAGATCGCCCGGGCGGATGATCCGCGGGCCGGGAATGCCGTGGGCAATTTCCTCATTGACGCTGATGCAGGTCGCACCCGGAAACTGGTAGCAGAATTCAGGCGCCGACCGCGCGCCGGCGTCTTCCAGCACCTTGCGGCCGATCTGGTCGAGCTCCAGCGTCGTCATGCCCGGCTCCATCGCCGCCGCCATCACCTGGATGGCGTTGGCGCAGATGCGGCCGATTTCCTTGAGCTTGGAAAGTTCTTCGTCGTGCTCGATGACCATGAATCCGTTCCGGCTTTGCCGAGAGCGACAGGCTCTTCGTTAGCCGGTGGCTTTCGCGCCTTCGGCAGCACCAGTCAATGCCTTTCTGACGATCGGCGCCACTTTTGTCCCGTAGAGCTCGATGCCGCGCATGATCTGATCATGCGGCATCAGGCCGATCGCCATCTGCAGCAGGAAGCGGTCGTTGCGGAAAACCTTGTGGGCGGCAATGATCTTCTCGGCCACCACTTCCGGATCGCCGAGGAAGAGATTGCCGGTCGGGCCGCGCGAGATGTCGAAATGCGCCCGGCTCGTCGGACCCCAGCCGCGCTCGCGGCCGATGCGGTTCATCACTTCTGCTTGCGGGCCATAGAACTGGTCGGCCGCGGCCTCAGTCGTATCGGCAATGAAGCCGTGCACGTTGATGCTGGTCTTCAGCTTCGCCGCATCCTGCCCCGCCCGGCGAGCAGCTTCCCGATAGAGATCCAACAGTGGTGCAAAGCGTGGATATTCGCCGCCGATGATGGCAAGCGCCACCGGCAGGCCGAGCGCACCGGCGCGGGCAACGGATTGGGGCGTACCACCCACCGCGATCCACAGCGGTAGCGGATCCTGCAACGGTCGCGGATAGACGCCGCGTCCCTGGATCGGCGCACGAAGCTCGCCTTTCCAGGTGACGACCTCGTTGTCGCGCAGGGCCAGAAGAAGATCGAGCTTCTCCTCGAAGAGCTGGTCGTAATCTTCGAGATTGTAGCCGAAGAGCGGGAAGGACTCGATGAAGGAGCCTCGTCCCGCCATGATTTCAGCACGGCCGTTGGAGATCAGGTCGAGCGTCGCAAATTGCTGGAACACCCGCACCGGATCGTCGGAGGAAAGCACCGTCACTGCGCTGCTGAGGCGAATATTCCTCGTCTTCGCCGCAGCCGCAGCAAGTGCCACCACCGGCGCCGAGGCCACATAATCAGGCCGATGATGTTCGCCAAGCCCGAAGACGTCGAGGCCAACCTGATCGGCAAGCTCAATCTCTTCAATCAGATGCTTGATCCGTTCGGCCCCTTCCACTCCCTTGCTGCGGGACGGGTTGGGATTGACGTCTGCGAATGTATAAAGGCCCAGTTCCATGGTCGGCATCCTGTTTAACTTGCGCCTGAGATAAGGTCCGGCAAGGTTCGGAGCAAACGGAAATTCTGGAACGGATCGTTCGATAAAGTTGATAGCCGCGTCAGGCTGGCGACTCCCAGGGATTGATGATCTCGATGCCCATGCACTGAGAGTCGCAAGACGCGGTATCCCATCGACACACAGCTTATTTTGCCACCGACCGCCCCGCCTCTTCCTGCATCTTGTCGATCTGCCGGCGGATATGGGCCGCTTCCGCAGCCGAATGGGCAAGTGCAATCGCGCGGTCGAAGGCGACCCGTGCCTGGGCGATGCGGCCGAGTTGCTTCAAGAGATTGCCGTGCAGGCCGTGATAATAGAAGTAACCGTCGAGCTTTTCGCCGAGCGGCTCCATGAGGTCGAGCGCCGCCTGCGGGCCATGAAGTTTGGAAATGACGACAGCGCGGTTCAGTGTCACGACAGGCGAAGGCTGGACACGTTCGAGCGCACGATAAAGCAGATCGATTTCCACCCAGTCGGTATCCTCGGCGCGTTTGGCGCGGGAATGGACGGCGGCGATTGCCGCCTGCAACTGATAGGGACCGGGCTTGCGGTGACGCAGCGCCTTGTCGAGCAGCGCCAGCGCCTCATTGATGAACGGTTGGTTCCAGAGCGAGCGATCCTGATCCTCGAGCAGCACGATCTCGTCTTCCGCACTGAAGCGCGCCTGCCGGCGGGAAATCTGCAAGAGCATCAGGGAAAGCAGCCCCATCAGTTCCGGCTCGGCGGGGAAGATATGCAGCATCAGCCGCGCCAGCCGGATCGCCTCGTCGCTGAAGGCGGCCGCCTCCTGCTCCGGATCAGCCTGGCTGTAGCCCTCATTGAAGATCAGGTAGATCATTGTGCTGACGATGATCAGCCGCTCGGCCCTTTCCTGCGGGCTGGGTGTCTCGAACGGTATGCCAGCCTTTGCCACCCGCGCCTTGGCCCGCGTGATGCGCTGCTCCATGGCGCTTTCGGAGACGAGGAAGGCGCGGGCGATCTGCGTCACCGACAGGCCGGAAACGATGCGCAGCGCCAGCGCGATCTGCTGGGTGGCCGGCAGGTCCGGATGGCAGCAGATGAAGAGCAGCCGCAGGATATCGTCGCGATAATGGGAATCGTCGAGCCGGTCGGCAATATCGCTTTCGGCATCCTCCTTATCGGAAATCTGATCCTCATCCGGCAGCGCCTGGATCTTCGCCCGCTTGCGCACCGCATCGATGCCGCTGTTGCGGCCAACGAAGATCAGCCACGCCGTCGGATCGCGCGGCGGTCCCTTTTCCGGCCAGGTCCGGATCGCCCTCAGGCACGCCTCCTGAAACGCCTCTTCCGCCGTATCGAGATTGCGGAAGTAGCGCAGCAGTGCGCCGAGCGCCTTCGGCCGGGCCGAGGCAAGCGCGAGGTCGATCCAGGCAATGTCTGTCATGATGCGATCTCTCCCGGCCTGAAGGTGTAGAACGGCCGAATTTCGTAAGAGGTGGAACCCGGATTCACTGCCGAAAGCTGCTTCGAGAAGGCGATCGCCTCATCCAGCGTTTCGAAATCAACCGTATAGAAGCCGAGAAGCGCCTCTTTCGTTTCCGCAAACGGACCGTCGACCACAAAGGCCTCGTCCCTGCCCTTGCGCACGGTCGCTGCCGTCGTCGTCGGCATCAGCCTGCCGGTCGGGCCGAGCTTGCCGGCCGCGGCGAGCGGCTCGATCACGGCATGGAGATTTCCCATGACGGCGGCCTCTTCTTCCTCAGTCCAGCCGAAGACGGTTTCCTCATGGGCGTAGCAAAGGATTGCGTAAAGCATCGGTTACTCCTCTTTCCGAATGACGAAGGAGTAGCCGTTTGGCCGACAGGCCGCATCAAAAAATTACGAAGGGGAAAATCAGTAAATCTCATGAATGCAGCGCGGTTAACTATCCGCAAGGGCTCTGCAATCGCCGCCATTGAGTTGCCCAATTTGGTCCAGAGAGCTCTGCACACTTTCCATCACGTTTCCATTCGAGAGCCGCATGAACAAATCTCAGAGACTTCTCGTTGCGCTTGCCACCCTCGTGTTGTCGACGCAGGCTGCCCATGCCGCCTCCGCCCCGGAAAACTTCGTCTATATGGGCTCTGGCGACCTCGCGGCCGCAAAGGCGAAGCTCGCCAGGCCCGATATCGGTGGCGTGCAGGTCGTCTATAACTGGAAGAGCCTGGAGACGGCGAAGGGCCAGTATGATTTCTCGGCAATCGAGCAGGACCTGGCCGTCGCTAAAAGCCTGAACAAGAAGATGTTCATCCAGGTGCAGGACCGCTTTTTCAATCCGAAAGCGCGCAACATCCCTGACTATATGCTGACCGAACCGGAATATGACGGCGGCCTGACCCCGCAATTCGACAATCCGGGCGAGAACAAGCCTGTCGGTTCCGGCTGGGTCGCCCAGCAGTGGAACCCAGTCGTTCGCGAACGGTACCAAGCGCTTCTGAAGGCACTCGCTGAAAAGTTCGACGGCGAGGTCTACGGCATCAACCTGCCGGAAACCTCTATCGATCTCGATCCCAAGAACGAGCCGAAGGGCTTCTCCTGCGACGCTTATTTCTCCGCCGAGATGGAAAACCTTGCCTTCGCCCGCAAGGCCTTCGAAAAGTCATTGGTCGTGCAATATGTGAACTTCTGGCCCTGCGAATGGGAGAACGACCATAATTACATGGGCCGCCTCTTCGATTTCGCTGAAAAGAACAATGTCGGCCTCGGCGGCCCCGATATCGTGCCGAACCGCAAGGCGCAGATGAAGAACTCCTACCCCTTCTTCAACAAGTACAAGGGCAAGCTCGCCTATGTCGGCCTCGCCGTGCAGGAGCCGACGCTGACCTACAAGAACCCGGCGACCAGGAAGCCCTTCACCAAGGAGGAATTCACCGCCTTCGCCCAGGACTATCTCGGCGCCAACGTGATCTTCTGGAGCACGGCGACACCCTGGCTGAAGAAATGACCGGAACCCGAGCCTCGTCGGCAGCTATTGCGGTTTGCTGACCACGGCTTCGGCTCCTGCATGCCCCTCTCCTGCCGCAACCGCAATTTTGGCGACCGGCTGGGGAGGACGCTTGAACACAAGCTTGATCGCGCCTCGGCCGCCGGCCTTGCCTCCAGTGCCGAGAATACTGATCTGCCCTTCCGAACTGATCTCCACAGAAAGCTCGATCTGATCGAGCGAAAGATCGGGCTTCTCCAGCGTATGGCTGAAGACATACTGGACGACCTCGACGAGATTGGAAACCTGATCGCGCAGCCCGTCGGCACTGAGCGTGATCGACCGGAACAGCCCGCCATCAGAGCGAGCGCCGAAACCGCCGCCCACGTCTTCGCTGCCCCTTGCACCATCAGTAACAAGGGGTTCGGCGTCAGTAATAACCTGGATCTGCCTGTCCATCGCAATTCAGCTCCCTTTGAACTCAGACTTCACAAACGATCCTGAAACCGATCCGTCCGGACCAGCCTCGGGAAGTTTCATTCACACGATCCCTGTAAGCCGACCGGCAAATGGCCGGATTGTGCGACCACGAACCGCCGCGAAGCACATGAAGGTCCATCCGGCCGCCCACATAGGGACTGCCATTATCCGGGATGTCCTCCAGCCGGTCGCTCCAGTTGTCGCTGCAATATTCCCAGACGTTGCCATGCATCTCGAAGAGACCAAAGCGGTTCGTCGGGTAGGACCGGACCGGTTTTGTCTGGCCGATGAAGATGCCGGCAGGGCCGCTGCCATAGGTGCCGTCAGGATAGACATTTCCATCATAGGCGAGGTCGGAGATGTCCCTTCCGTCGCTCACCCCGCAGACCGCGCCGCCTGTGCCGCAATAATTGGCGAGCTTCGGCGTCAGCGTCTGTCCAAAATGAAAGGGTGTCGTCGTGCGCGCCCGGCACGCATATTCCCATTCGGCCTGGCTCGGCAGACGGTAGGTGTGGCCGGTCCATGCCGAAAGCCGTGCGCAGAATTCCCACGCATGCTGCCAGGTGATCGTCTCTACCGGCAGGTCGTCCCCCTTGAAGGAGGATGGATCGACCGGCATCACCCAGCGGATCGCGCTGGGTCGCGCCAGCACGACGCTGCGCCACTGTGCCTGCGTAATCGTCGTTCGGCTCATCGCGAAATGTCCGACCTTGACGAACATCGGTCCCTCATTGTCGCTGCGCAACAATTCTCCGTCGGGCGATCCCATGGTGAATTCGCCGGCCGGTATCATGCTGAATTCGATGGCGTTATCGCCACCAAGCGGCTGGTCGAAACAATTTGCCTGCTGCCAGGCCGTCGGCTGCGGCCTGCCCTCGCTATCCACTGTTTCAATCTGCAGCATCTCTTGCCGAAGCTCGGGAAATCGCGGCTTCATCAGCCGAGGCAGAACCAGAAGGCCCCCGCCAGCAGCAAGCGCGGCAGCCCCGGCGGCCGCACCAATCACCAGCCTGCGCCGTGAGGTCTTCACAGTCTGATCCTCCGGCGGCAGCGGAGGTGTGGGAGGATCTGGTGCCGGCGGCTCGGGCTTCTTTGGCTGTGCCGCCAGACGTTCGAATTTCAGCGCGATACGCCTGATGGCAGCTCTCGATTGCGCGTCCGTCGGCTCGACCGCGTTGATCCGCCACCAGAGCTGCTCGGCAAGCGCCAGATCGTCATTGGCCTCCGCTTCCAGCGCCTCCAGTTTGAGCGGCTCCAGGTCTTCCGGCAAGGCAATGTCCGGCAACAGAATGAAATGCCGCTTGGACAGAGGTTCGGCAAAAGTGCACGGCGTCTGCCGCGGCTTGCCGTGCAGCCGGCATATTTCCGGCACGCGCGTCTGAAGATAGGCGTCCAGCCGCTCGACGGTTGCGCAGTTCTGCTCTCCATGCAGCCGCAGCCCTTCGATCAACCCGTAAGTGAACGCTCCGTGCCCTAGGTCATCGATCTCGTAGGAGAATTCGGTGGGACTGCAGGAGCAGATCGTCACCGTGCCGCGCTGGTTGTCCAGACCGACACCCTGACCGTCGCGCGCACCTTCGTTGCGACAGGCATCGAGCAATAGAACGACGTTCTCGGCTCCGCTTCTACGCAGCCTTTCGACGACATATCTCACGGGTATGCCGGTTTCCTCGACATTGCCCGGATCCGCGTCCAGCGGCAGGATATAGTCCTGGTCGCGCTCGCGCCGGCCATGACCCGCGAAGAAGAACCAGAGATTATCGCTCGGCTGCAGAAACGGTTGTTCGAAGCGCACGCGCAGGAACCGCATAAGATTGCCGAATGTCGGCCGTGAATGCAGCGTCTGCCCATAGTCCGCCTTTAGTGGCGGTGCGTCCTCGGCAAGGAAATAGACATTCTTGAAATGGAGCGTGTCCTTGAAAAAGTCATTCACGGCCTCGGCATCCCGCCGGGCGCAATCGAGCGGCTTCAGACTGTCATAGCTGTTGATGCCGATGCAGACGGCCCAGTTTTCGCTCATTCCGACGGCTCATCCCTATAAGCAAAATCAATCGGCATCGCGTGTGATTCTTCAGTTCATAGGATCCGAATCTGATCCACCCATGCCGCTACCGCCTTGGTCGCCCATGGAGCCGTTGTCGCCGGACGTGGACCGGGAATTGCCCATGCTGCCCATATCCGATCCACTCCGGTTGCGCTCGGCCGTGTCGGAACGAAGTGCGGACAACGGGCATGCCCATAATGTCCTGCTGCGGATCTGAACCCGCTGACAACTTGCATATGGCCGCGACGTAGGCCGCCCATCCATCGTGAAGGCTGCGAAATACTTCGCCTGCACGCGCGTCTGCGCATAGAGCAAAGTCGGCGCAACAATGTCTGACAGCAGAGAAAGTACAAGTGCAGTCGCTATTGGGTGTATGCTGTTCATGGCATTATCCCCCAGAGATGCAGAGCAAGAGTATAAGCCAATACCTTAGGAAATTCTACATTAAAGCGTATATTTTTCTACACCACAAAGTGGAGTTGTTTTAATTTGGGAGACGAAAGGGGCAGCCGGCATTGACACCGCCTGCCTGAGACTTAGCCGATCCAGGCTGAATTGCGGCGAGCGAAGGCGACTTTGCCGATGACGATACGCTACGCCGCGCCTTCACGCGCCATCTTGGCGTGACGCCGGCGGAATACCGCAAGCAGTATGCTCATATGAGCTCGCCAAACTGAGCAATCAAAGCTCGCTCAGCGTCCGCTTCACCGCATTCTTCCAACCCTTGAGCTTAGCGGCACGGGTCTTCTCGTCCATCGAGGGCTCGAAGCGCCGGTCACGCTTCCAGGTCGCGGAAAACTTCTCCCTGTCCGGCCAGACCCCGGCCCTGCTGCCGGCCAGCCACGCTGCGCCAAGCGCCGTCGTCTCCAGGATGACGGGACGGTCGACCGGCGCCTCCAGCAGGTCGGCAAGCCGCTGCATCGTCCAGTCCGAGGCGACCATGCCGCCATCGACGCGCAGCACAGTATCGTCGGTACCGTTCTTCCAGTCCTTCTGCATCGCTTCCAAGAGGTCGCGCGTCTGGTAGCAAACCGCTTCCAGCGCCGCACGGGAAAGTTCTGCCGGGCCGCTGTTGCGGGTCAGGCCGTAAATCGCACCGCGTGCCTTCGCATCCCAATGCGGCGCACCGAGGCCGGTAAAGGCCGGCACGAGATAGACGTCCTGTGTCGGATCAGCCTTCTCCGCCAAATCATTGGTATCGGATGCCCTGTCGATGATCCCAAGCCCGTCGCGCAACCACTGAACCGCTGCCCCCGCAATGAAGATGGAGCCCTCCAGCGCATAGGTCGTCTCGCCATTCAGGCGATAGGCAATCGTCGTCAGCAGCCGGTTCTTCGATCGCACCATATCGCTGCCGGTATTGAGCAGCGCGAAGCAGCCGGTACCGTAGGTCGATTTCAGCATGCCCGGCTCGAAGCAGGCCTGGCCGATCGTCGCCGCCTGCTGGTCGCCGGCAACGCCGAGGATCGGAATGGCTGCACCAAACAGCTCCGGATCGACGGTGCCGAAATCATCAGCGCAATCCTTCACCTCGGGCAGCATGGCGGCCGGCACGCGCAGGATGTCGAGCAGATCCTCGTCCCATTCATTGGTCGCGATATTGAACATCAGCGTGCGCGACGCATTGGTCGCGTCGGTCACGAAGCTCTTGCCGCCCGTCAGCCGCCATATGAGGAAAGTATCGATCGTGCCGAAGCAGAGGTCACCGCGCGCTGCCCTTGCTCTGGCGCCCTTCACATTGGCGAGCATCCAGGAAAGCTTCGTGCCCGAGAAATAGGGATCGAGGATAAGGCCGGTCTTTTTCGCGAAGGTACGCTCAAGATCCTGCCGCTTGAGATTGTCGCAATAGCTTGCCGTGCGCCGGTCCTGCCAGACGATGGCGTTCTGGATCGGCTTGCCGGTCTCGCGCTCCCAGACGACGACGGTCTCGCGCTGGTTGGTGATGCCGAGTGCGGCAATATCCTTGGCCGTCACCTTGGCTTCGCGCAGCGCCATGTGGATAGTCGAAACGACCGAATCCCAGATTTCCTCGGGATCGTGCTCCACCCAGCCGGAGCGCGGATAGAATTGCGTGAATTCCTTCTGGCCCATGCCGGCGATCTTCATGTCGCCATCGAAGACGATCGCCCGCGTCGAGGTCGTTCCCTGATCGACCGCCAGAACATATCCACCCATGCGATTCCTCCCGCGCTATCCTGTTGTCGTGGCAAATCAATAGGGCAGGTCCGCCTGGCTTGGAAGGGCGTAAGTGGCAGCCAAGCCCCTCAGCCACTTCCCGATTGCCAGCCCGACGCCTTTGAGCATAACCTCGCTTTGACGCTGCAATGCAGCATCTCATAGTCAGGGAGGAAGAAGCATGAGCAGATCAGTCGTCGTCACCGGCTCCACCAGCGGCATCGGGCTTGCGATCGCCACCGCCTTTGCTGCCAAGGGCGACAATGTCGTCATCAACGGCTTCGGAAAGGACGACGAAATCAAGGCGATAATCGAACGTCTTGAATCATCGTCGAAAGCGAAAGCCCTCTATCACCCGGCCGACATGACGAAGCCGTCAGAGATTGCCGATCTGATCGAGACTGCCGGCAAGACCTTCGGAACGGTCGATGTGCTCGTCAACAATGCCGGCATCCAGCATGTCGAAAAGATCGAGGATTTCCCGATCGAGAAGTGGGACCAGATCATCGCCATCAATCTTTCCAGCTCTTTCCATACGATGCGGGCTGCGATCCCGCTCATGAAGGCGAGGAAATACGGCCGCATCATCAATATCGCCTCGGCCCACGGCTTGGTCGCCTCGCCCTTCAAATCTGCCTATGTAGCGGCGAAGCATGGTATATTAGGCTTGACGAAGACGGCTGCCCTCGAGCTTGCCGAATTCGGCGTGACGGTAAACGCCATCTGCCCCGGCTATGTACTGACCCCGCTGGTCGAAAAGCAGATCCCCGATACCGCCAAGGCGCGCGGCATGACTGAGGAGCAGGTCAAGACCGAGGTCATCCTCAAGGCGCAGCCGACGCATGAATTCGTCAAGGCCGAGGAGATCGGAGCGCTGGCGCTCTACCTCGCAAGCGAGGAAGCCCGGCAGGTGACCGGCACGCACATCTCGATTGACGGGGGCTGGACGGCGGCATAACCATTTTAAGAAAACAACCGGGAATATCATGAACGACAGCATCCGCTTCATCCTCAATGGCGAGGACGTTTCCTTGAGTAACGTCCGGCCGACGGAGACTCTTCTCGATTTTCTCCGGCTGAAGCGACGGCTGACGGGCACCAAGGAAGGTTGCGCCGAGGGCGATTGCGGCGCCTGCACCGTGCTGGTCGGCCGGCTCATCGACGGCAAGCTTTTCTATGAATCCGTCAATGCCTGCATCCGCTTCATCGGCTCCCTGCACGCGACCCATGTAGTGACGATCGAGCATCTGGCAGCCAGGGACGGCACGCTGCATCCGGTGCAGCAGGCCATGGTCGATTTCCACGGTTCACAATGCGGCTTCTGCACGCCCGGTTTCATCATGTCCCTTTACGGCCTCTGGCTCTCCAACGAGAAGCCGGATCGTGCCGAGATCGAAAAGGCGCTGCAAGGCAATCTCTGTCGCTGCACAGGCTATGAGCCCATCGTCAAGGCCGCCGAGCAGGTGAGCCTGCAGCGGCCAAGCACCCTCTTCGATCCGCTCGAAAAGACCCGCGCCGAGATCATCTCTCGCCTCTGGGCCATGCAGGCATCCAATACGATCTCGATTGTGTCAGAAGAAGGCCGCCTCATCGTGCCGCGCTCCGTCGATGCGCTTGCGAGGGTGCTGACGGCCGAGCCGACCGCAACCGTCATTGCCGGCTCGACCGATGTCGGCCTCTGGGTCACCAAGCAGATGCAGCACCTGAACCCCGTGGTCTTCATCAATCATCTGGCTGAGCTTCAGACGATTACTGCAGGTGAATATGGCATCAGCATCGGTGCCGGCGTCACCTACACCCGCGCGCTCGACACAATCGCCAGCAAGATCCCCGCCTTCGCCCGCCTCATCACCCGCATCGGCGGCGATCAGGTGCGCAACATGGGCACGATCGGCGGCAATATCGCCAACGGCTCGCCAATCGGCGACAGCCCGCCGCCCTTGATTGCGCTTGGAGCGCAGCTGACGCTGCGCTCGGCCGGAGGCGCCCGCACGCTGCCGCTGGAAGACTACTTCATCGCCTATGGCAAGCAGGATCGCCGGCCGGGCGAATTCGTCGAAAGCGTCTTCGTGCCCCACCCGGTCGCAGACGCCAAATTTGCCACCTACAAGATCAGCAAGCGCCGCGACGAGGATATCACCGCCGTACTCGGCGCCTTCTACCTGGTGCTTGATGAGGCCGAGCATGTCAGCGAGATCCGCATTGCGCTCGGCGGCATGGCGGCAACGCCGAAACGCGCCCGCTCGGTTGAGGCCGAATTGATCGGCAAGGTCTGGAGCGAAGCGACCATCGAGGCCGCCCGCGCTGCCTTCGATGCGGATTTCCAGCCGCTGACGGACTGGCGCGCCACGGCGGAATATCGCCAACTGACGGCCAAGAACCTGCTGACGCGCTTCTATCTAGAAACGGTCGGTGCGCCGGCTGAGTTGAAGCGGTTCGAGGAGGTGGCGTGATGGGGATGATGCAAACCCGTGCCGTATGGCCCCCTCATCCGGCTGCCGCCACCTTCTCCCCGCTGGGGAGAAGGGGATGCCGCGCCGTCTCCGTTCTCCCTTCTCCCCCGGGGGAGAAGGTGCCCGAAGGGCGGATGAGGGGGCCACACGCGCCAACCTCTCCTCGCGAAGGAGCCATCTGATGGACAAGTCCACCTTCGAGGACCGCAAGCTCATCAACGGCCAGATGCATGTGTCGTTGCGCCATGATTCAGCGCATAAGCATGTCACCGGAAGTGCCGATTATATCGACGATATTCCCGAACCCGCTGATCTCCTGCACGGCGCTCTCGGCATGTCCGATCGCGCCCATGCCGAGATCATCTCGATGGACCTGTCGGAGGTCGCGGCCTGTCCCGGCGTCGTCTGGGTCTTCACCGGCAAGGACATTCCCGGCGTCAACGATGTCAGCTCGAACGGCAGCCACGACGAGCCGCTGCTTGCCGAAACCCTGGTCCAATTCCACGGCCAGCCGATCTTCGCCGTGATAGCCGAAACCCGCGAGGCGGCCCGCCGTGCCGCCCGTAAGGCAAAGATCGAATATCGCGACCTGCCGCATTGGAGCGACATCGACGGCGCGATCGAGAACGGCAGCCCGCTCGTCATCACGCCGATGACGCTGCAGCGTGGCGAAGCCAAGGCGGAAATGGCAAATGCCCCGCGCCGGCTGACCGGCCGCATGCGCATCGGCGGCCAGGAGCATTTCTACCTCGAAAGCCATATCGCCATGGCTATCCCCGGCGAGGATGACGAGGTCGCCGTCTGGTCGTCCACCCAGCACCCGAGCGAGGTCCAGCACATTGTCGGCCATGTGCTGCATATTCCTTCAAACGCGGTCACGGTGAACGTGCGCCGCATGGGCGGCGGCTTCGGCGGCAAGGAAACGCAGGGCAACCAGTTTGCGGCACTGGCTGCAGTCGCCGCCAAGAAGCTGAAGCGCGCCATCAAGTTCCGGCCCGATCGCGACGAGGACATGAGCGCCACCGGCAAGCGCCACGATTTCCGCGTCGACTACGAACTCGGCTTCGATGATGACGGCCGCATCCACGCCGTCGATGCCACCTATTCGGCCCGCTGCGGCTTCTCCTCGGATCTTTCAGGCCCGGTCACAGACCGCGCCTTGTTCCATGCCGATTCCAGCTATTTCTATCCGCATGTGCATCTGATCTCGCAGCCGCTGAAGACCCATACCGTCTCCAACACCGCCTTCCGCGGTTTCGGCGGCCCGCAGGGCATGCTCGGCGCCGAGCGCTTCATCGAAGAGATCGCCTATGCCGTCGGCAAGGATCCGCTCGATATCCGCAAGCTGAACTTCTACGGCCAGCCGGGGTCGGGGCGCACCACCACGCCCTATCATCAGGAAGTCGAGGACAATATCATCGCCCGCGTGGTCGAGGAGCTGGAGGACGGTGCCGACTACCGCGCCCGACGCAACGCCATCGTCTCCTTCAACCGCGACAGCCGCTATATCCGCAAGGGCATTGCCCTGACGCCGGTGAAATTCGGCATCTCGTTCACCATGACCGCCTTCAACCAGGCCGGCGCCCTCGTCCATATCTATCAGGATGGCTCGATCCACCTGAACCATGGCGGGACGGAAATGGGCCAGGGCCTCTATACCAAGGTGGCGCAGGTGCTGGCTGACAGCTTCCAGGTCGATATCGACCGCGTGAAGATAACAGCGACCACGACGGGCAAGGTGCCGAATACCTCGGCCACGGCCGCCTCTTCCGGTTCGGACCTGAACGGCATGGCAGCCTACGATGCGGCGCGCCAGCTCAAGGAACGGCTGGTCGCCTTCGCGGCGGAGAAATGGGAGGTTCCGGTTTCGGAGATTGTCTTCCTGCCGAACCGTGTACGAGTCGGTGAGATCGAAATCCCCTTCCCCGATTTCATCAAGCAGGCCTATTTCGCCCGCGTGCAGCTTTCCGCCGCCGGCTTCTACAAGACGCCGAAGATCCACTGGGACCGCAAGGCCGGCCGCGGCACGCCCTTCTACTATTTCGCCTATGGCGCCGCCTGCACCGAGGTCACGATCGACACGCTGACCGGCGAGTATCTCATTGACCGCACCGACATTCTCCACGATGTCGGCCGCTCGCTGAACCCGGCAATCGATATCGGCCAGATCGAAGGCGCCTTCGTTCAGGGCATGGGCTGGCTGACGACCGAGGAGCTCTGGTGGGATGACAAGGGCCGCCTGCGTACGCATGCGCCCTCTACCTATAAGATCCCGCTCGCCTCCGACCGGCCGAAGATCTTCAATGTACGGCTCGCCGAATGGTCCGAGAATGCGGAAGCCACGATCGGCCGCTCCAAGGCCGTCGGCGAACCGCCCTTCATGCTGGCGATTTCAGTGCTGGAAGCTCTCTCCATGGCCATCGCCAGCGTCGCGAACTACCGCGTCTGCCCCCATCTCGATGCGCCTGCCACGCCCGAACGCGTGCTGATGGCGATCGAGAGGATGAAGAGGGTGTAATCATGACGCGGCGCGAAATCCTTTCCGGTTTTGTGCCCGGCAGCGACTTCCGCGCCTTTCTGGCACTCCAGCCCGAAGCGATCCTCGTCGAAATAACCGGCACGCAGGGCTCGACACCGCGCGAGACCGGCACCTTCATGCTGGTCTCGGCAAGCAGCCTCTGGGGCACGGTCGGCGGCGGCCAGTTCGAATTCATCGCCATCGGCAATGCCCGCGAATTGCTCGGCGGCACCGGCGGTACAGATATCATGGATATTCCGCTCGGGCCGGAAATCGGCCAGTGCTGCGGCGGCCGCACGCAACTGCGCTTCCGTCGTGTGACGGATGCGGTCAAAGACGAATTGGAGAAAAAGCAGGAGAGCGAAGCAGAACGCCTGCCCGAGGTCTACGTCTTCGGCGCCGGCCATGTCGGCCGCGCCCTTGCAGCGGCTCTTGCACCGCTGCCCCTCTCCGTCACCGTCATCGAAACCCGGCGGGATGAGCTTGCCAATCTTCCGGCCTCGACGAAAAGCCTGTTGCTGCCGATGCCCGAGGCGCTGGTGAAGGATATTCCCGCCGGCGCGGCGCTCGTCATCCTGACCCACGATCATGCCCTTGATTTCCTGATCGCCTGTGAAGCGCTCGTCCGCACCGACCTTGCCTATACCGGCATGATCGGCTCGGCGACCAAACGGGCGACCTTTGCGAACTGGCTTTCCCGCGAGGCAGGCGGCGAACGCTCCTGGCTCGAGCGCCTTACTTTGCCGATCGGCGGCTCCTCCGTGAAGGACAAACGCCCCGAAGTGATCGCCGCCATGACAGCGGCCGAAATCCTGACAGCGCTTGCCGCCTATCGCGACCGGTCATCCTCGTAGCGCGGATCGCGTCCATCCAGGAAACCGAGATCGCGCTTGATACGATCGGGTGTGACGTCGATATCCAGCCGCGGCATCCGGCTGCCAATCCCCCGGGCCAGCCGGCGAATGATGACGGTGAACAATGTCTCTCGTGTGGGAGAATGGCTCTCTTCGATAGCTTGGCAATCCATGACATCACCTTGATGGTTTGATGAGATGATTGCAGTTTGCCGGGAAAAATGCTGCAATTCCAATCGAACAACCGTCTGCATCCATAAAGAGAACTTATCCATGAAACTGTCGAAGCAGTTCCCGCTGAATGCGCTGCGCGTCTTCGAAGCCGTGGCCCGGCTCGGCAGTTTCACCCGGGCCGGCGATGAGCTCGGCATGACGCAGACGGCCGTCAGCTACCAGATCAAGCTTCTGGAGGAGAATATCGGCGAGCCGCTCTTCCTGCGCTTACCCCGCCAGATTGAGCTGACGGAAGCAGGCAAACATCTCGCGCCAAGGGTCTCCGAAGCATTCGACATTCTGATCGAAGCCATGGCCTCGATGCGCAAGACGACCGGGGAAACGCTGACGATCCATTCGACGGCGACCTTCGCCCAGCAATGGCTCTCGCGCTACATCGGCGCTTTCCAGCTGCAGTTTCCGGACATTGCCGTCAGGCTCGTCACCTCAGGCACGATCGTCGACTTCCAGAAAGAGGCTGCCGACGTGGCAATCCGTTGGGGTCGCGGCGATTGGCCGGGCCTCATCAGTCATCGGCTGATGAAACTTGATTACTCCCCCATGCTGAGCCCCAAGCTCGCGGCCGAAATCGGTGGCATCAACGAGCCAGCGGATCTTTTGAAACTGTTCCTGATCAGCGCCGGCGATTCCTGGTGGGCAGAATGGTTCGCGGCCGCGGGCGTCAAGGATGCCGATCTCTCCCGCTATCCGAAAAGCGAATTCGGCACCCAGATCCTCGATGCCAGCATCGCGATTGCCAGCGGCGGTGTCGCCATGCTCAATCCCGGCCATTTCCAGGACGATGTCGCCGCCGGAAGGCTTTACCAGCCCTTCGAACTGACCGGCAATGACGGACGCGACTATTGGCTTGCCTATCCTGAAAACAGGCGAAACGTGCCGAAAATCAGGAACTTTCGGAAATGGCTGCTGCAGAAATTCGATGTGGAGCAGGAAAAGCTCCAAGATTGAATCTTCAATAACCCATCTCAGGCGCATAGAAACATCGCGGCGTATCCTCATTCGGGAACAGGCAGAGATGATAATCGCTGTCGCCCGAATGCATCGCCTTGGTCATCGGCAGCAGAAAGACATGGTTACGCGTCACCAGGCGGTGGTCGCCAGGCTTTAATGTCAGCAGATAACCGCCCGGGGTGATGGCCACGGTCTTGGACGGGATCATCTGGCAATCGCCGTTTTCGGCATTTCCATTGCAACAGTAGGGGTCGTAACTCCACCCCGTGGCGGCGTCGTGGGCTGTCGCGAACGACGCATACGCAATCATCACACATGTCAGAATGCTGCGCATCGGCATCTTCTCCGTCGATGAATGCGCCACCGGTCTCTAGCGGTTTCCACCTCATTCCGGCGGCGAGCATTAAAAAACTGTAACCCGATCTTCACATTTCAAGGAATCATCTGCTCCACTTCGGAGCATTCGCGGTGGATAAAATGTCGCAGAAATCTGATGTTTTTTAAGGCATGCGAATGCCACACCCACTCGACAGCGCAGCATGCAACTAGATTGCCACCTCAAATTGCGCGGATATAAGTATTGTGATGGAAGAGCAGCGATATGCTTTCGGCCGTTTCATGCTTGACCCTGGCAGCGGCGTGCTGCGGCGGGACGGCCAGCCAGTTGCGCTCGGCCAGCGCGCGCTTTCACTGCTCAAGGCGCTGCTCGATGCCGACGGACGCCCGGTCGGAAAAGACGCTTTGATCGAAGCGGGCTGGCCGGGGATCATGGTCGAGGAAGGCAATCTTTCCGTCCAGATCGCCCATCTGCGCAAGGCGCTCGGGCAGCGGCCGGACGGGCAGGAATGGATCGTGACGCTGCCGCGCCTCGGCTATCGCCTTTTCAGGAACCAGGCTCCGCTCGCCGACATCGGGGAACAGGTCGTCCCGTCGCTCGCGGTGCTGCCATTCGAAAACCTGAGCGGCGATCCCGAGCAGCAATATTTTGCCGACGGCGTCGTCGATGATGTCATTACGGCGCTCAGTCGCTTCAAATCCTTTGCCGTCATCGCCCGCAATACCAGCTTCGTTTATCGGGACGTGGGCGATATCAGAAAGATCGCCATCGAACTCGGCGTCAAATATGTGCTCGAAGGCAGCCTAAGCAAATCCGGCAACAGACTGCGCATCTATGCCCGGCTGGTGGATGCCTCGGCCAATGTTCAGCTCTGGGCGCAAAGCTTCGACGGCAATCTCGAAGATGTCTTCGAATTTCAGGACCGCATTACCGAATCCGTCGCGATAGGGATCGAGCCCCATCTCCAGCGGGCCGAGCTGGAACGCGCACGCCGGGAGCGGCCGGGCAGCATTTCCGTCTATGATATCTGTCTGCAGACCCCGCCGAAGATTCTTGCAGAAACCTCCACTCAGAATGCCGAGGCCCACGCGCTATTGACTGCGGCGCTTGAGCGCGAGCCGGACAATGCCCGTATCCTGGCGCTCGCCTCCTATACGCTCGAACATCGCAGGACCATGGGCTGGCCGCCCTTTGGAGCGGACGATGCAGAGAGATGCGTGGCACTCGCGCGCCGGGGCATCGAACTGGCGAGAGGCGACGCCACGATCATGGCCACCTGCGGCATGTCGCTCATTCAGGTTGGACGCGAATATGATTGGGGTCTGGCGATCATGCAGGCCGCCGTCGATGTCAATCCTAACAGCCTTGGCGTTGTCGTAAGAGCCGGCATCGCCCATCTGCATTGCGGCAACCTCGACCAGGCACAGCAATATCTCAAGCGTGCCCACCGCCTGAGCCCGCTTGATCCCCACGCCCACATCACCTTCTGCGGTCTCGCCGACATCGAGATGATCCGCGGCAACTACGAGCAATCGCTTCTCTGGGCGTCGCGCTCACTGGCGCTAAACCCGAATTTCGATCCGACAGTCTGGATTCTGATCACCGACAACATGCTTCTCGGGCGGCACGAAGAAGCAAAACGCTTCCTGCAGCATCTGTTGCGCATCGCGCCCGATAGCACACTGGCAAGCATCGCGGCCGGGCAGGCAACCAAAGTCCCCGAGCGCCTGGCCCTTGTCCTGAACGGCCTTCGCGAGGCGGGCCTGCCGGAAGCTTAGGAATCTTTCGTCATTCTTTGGATCTTTTAGGCTGTCGCTAAAGGACCCGATGCATACGGACGGAACAATCTCCTCTCATCGCGCAAACAGCGCATTCCGGGAGGTCCCGATGTTATCACCCTTGATGATCCTGTCGCTCGACCAGGGCAAACTCACCCCTGCCCCACGGTCTGTCGGTCCATTCGATGCCCCCCTGCTGGAGGACATCACCGACTGTATCGCTGAACCCGAAGTGCCACCCGCGGCCGATCCGCAGACCGCCGGATTAATGGCCTTCATCCGCAAAAGATTGCTGCTCTGGCAGGCACGTTCTGTGAACAGGCCCTTCCTGCAGCCGGCACAGCTGCACCGGCTTAAGCCGTAAATTAGTGCTTCTGCTGCCTTTCGGCGGCCGCGACGCGGTTCAGCATCGCCACCATCTTGGCCTTGATCGAACCGTAGGTGCCGAGGTCGAAATTGCAGCTGAAACAGGTGATGATGTCGCTGTCGATCGGCTGCGGGCGCGGAAACTTCATGCGCGTGTTGCGGCACTTCGGGCAAGGGACTTCGATCTGCATGTTTCAGCGGCTCCTTATTAGCGTCGTCGGCGATGCCTTAGCACAAATGCCGCACCCGGCAAGCTCTTCCTGCAATCTCCACTGCGGCAAGAAACCCCACATGCCCCCTTTCCTCGCGCCGGAATTTCTCGCAATCTCACGAGTCGGGAAGAAGAACAGGGGAACTGAATGTATGAATATGCAATAGCCTGGGAGTGGCTGGCCCTTGCGGCGCGCTGGTTCCATGTCGTCACCGCGATCGCCTGGATCGGGTCGTCCTTCTATTTCATCGCGCTCGACCTCGGCCTGGTGAAGCGGCCGCATCTGCCCGCCGGTGTTCACGGCGAGGAATGGCAGGTCCATGGTGGCGGCTTCTACCACATCCAGAAATATCTGGTGGCGCCGGCCGAGATGCCGGAACACCTGACCTGGTTCAAATATGAGAGCTATTTCACCTGGCTCTCCGGCTTCCTGATGCTCTGCATCGTCTATTATGGCGGCGCCGACCTCTTTCTCATCGATCGCCACGTGCTCGATATTTCGAAGCCGATGGCGATCCTGATCTCGCTTGCATCACTCGCCGGCGGCTGGATCATCTACGACCTGCTCTGCAAGTCGCCGCTCGGCAAGAACACCTGGGGCCTGATGGCGGTCCTCTACGTTGTGCTGGTCTTCATGGCCTGGGGCTATACGCAGGTCTTCACCGGCCGCGCCGCCTTCCTGCATCTCGGTGCCTTCACCGCCACGATCATGTCGGCCAACGTCTTCATGATCATCATTCCCAACCAGAAGATCGTCGTCGCCGACCTGATCGCCGGCCGCACGCCAGATGCCAAATATGGCTACATGGCCAAGCAGCGCTCGCTCCATAACAACTACCTGACGCTGCCCGTCATCTTCTTCATGCTGTCGAACCACTATCCGCTGGCCTTCGGTACTGCCTTCAACTGGGTGATCGCCGCTCTGGTCTTCCTGATGGGCGTCACGATCCGCCACTGGTTCAACACCACCCATGCTCGCAAAGGCCGGCCGACCTGGACATGGATCGTCACGGTCGTGCTCTTCATCCTCATCATGTGGCTATCGACCGTGCCCAAATTGCTGACTGGCGAGGATCAGAATGCCTCCGTCACCCCCGCCTTCCAGCAGTTTGCCAGCGATCCGCATTTTCCCGCCGTGAAGCAGCTGATCGGCACGCGCTGTTCCATGTGCCATGCGGCAGAACCGGTCTATGAGGGCATCGCCCGGCCACCAAAGGGCGTGATTCTGGAAAATGACGCGGAAATTGCCGCGCATGCGCGCGAAATCTATATACAGGCCGGTCGAAGCCATGCCATGCCGCCGGGCAACGTGACCGACATTACGCCCGATGAGCGCAAGCTGCTCATCGCCTGGTTCGAAAGCGCAGTCGAAGGCAAACAAGAATGACCACGATACTCCTGCGCGGGCGCCTGCTCTCCTTTCGCCGTGCCCCGCTCAGCCTCGCCGATAGTGAAAGCTATCTCTACGAGACAGACGGCGGTCTGTTGATCGAGGATGGCATCATCGCCGCTGTCGGCACCTATGCTGACGTCAAGGCCAAGGCACCTGCCGAGGTCTCCGAAATCGATCACCGCCCGCATCTGATCATGCCTGGCCTCATCGACATGCACCTGCATTTCCCACAGATGCAGGTCATTGCCTCCTATGCCGCAAACCTTCTGGAATGGCTGAACACCTATACGTTCCCTGAGGAATGCCGCTTCGTCGAAAGCGCCCATGCGCAGAAGATCGCCACGCATTTCTACGACGAGCTGATCCGCCACGGCACGACGACGGCGGTTGCCTATTGCTCTGTTCATAAGACCTCGGCTGACGCCTATTTCGCTGAAGCCATGCGTCGCAACATGCGCATGGTCGGCGGCAAGGTGATGATGGACCGCAACGCGCCGCAGGGCCTGCTCGATACGCCGGAGATGGGTTACGATGAGACCCGGCAGGTAATCGCCGACTGGCACGGCAAAGGCCGCAACCACGTCGCGATCACGCCGCGCTTTGCGATCACCTCGACGCCCGCCCAGATGGAGGCAACGGCAGCGCTCGCCCGCGAATTCCCCGACCTGCACATCCAGACGCATCTGTCGGAAAACCACGACGAGATCAAATTCACCTGCGAGCTCTATCCGGAAGCGACCGACTATACTGATATTTATGCCCGTTACGGCCTGCTCGGGCCGAAGAGCCTGTTCGGCCACGCCATCCATCTTTCGGAGCGCGAAGCCGACGCCATGAGCGAGACCGGCGCGATCGCCGTCCATTGCCCGACATCCAACCTCTTCCTCGGCTCCGGCCTCTTTCCACTGAAGGCATTGGCCCGCCGCGAGAAGCCCGTTCGCATCGGCGTCGCCACGGATATTGGCGGCGGCTCGAGCTATTCCATGTTGCGAACCATGGATGAGGCCTACAAAATCCAGCAGCTTCTCGGTGAACGACTGAATCCGCTGGACAGCTATTACTACATGACGCTCGGCAATGCCGAGGCGCTGTCGCTGGCTGACAAAATCGGCACACTGGAGCTCGGCACCGATGCTGACCTCGTCGTCCTCAATGCGGCGGCGACACCGGCCATGGCGCTGAAGATGGAAGTCGTGAAGACGCTTCCGGAAGAGCTATTCCTGCTGCAGACCATGGGCGACGACCGCGCCGTGGCGGAAACCTATGTGGCCGGCGTGGCGTTGAAGGCCAAGCTTTCGGGACCTGCCGCCTGACGTAAAAACGGCCCTGAAATCAAATGGCAAAGCGCCGAAAAAGCGTGCTACACGAGGGAACCATCCAGATGTGAAGGTTCTCTTCATGGCCCAGCCGCTGACCATCGCCGATCTCAAGAAAATGGCCCAGCGCCGCGTCCCGAAGATGTTCTTCGACTATGCGGATTCCGGCGCCTGGACGGAATCGACCTACGCCGCCAACGAAGCCGATTTCCGTGACATCAAGCTGCGCCAGCGCGTGCTGGTCGACATGACCAACCGCACGCTCGAGACGACGATGATCGGCCAGAAAGTGTCGATGCCGGTGGCCCTGGCACCGACCGGCATGACCGGCATGCAGCATGCCGATGGCGAAATGCTGGCGGCCCGCGCGGCGGAAGAATTCGGCGTGCCCTTCACGCTGTCGACCATGAGCATCTGCTCGATCGAGGATGTCGCCTCCGTCACGACGAAGCCTTTCTGGTTCCAGCTCTATGTCATGCGCGACAGGGGCTTCGTGGTCGATCTCATCAACCGCGCCAAGGCTGCCAAATGCTCCGCGCTGGTGCTGACCGCCGACCTGCAGATCCTCGGCCAGCGCCACAAGGACCTGCGCAATGGCCTCTCTGCACCGCCGAAATTCACGCCCAAACATATCTGGCAGATGGCGACGCGCCCCTTCTGGTGCATGGACATGATGAAGACGAAGCGGCGCAGTTTCGGCAATATTCTCGGCCACGCCAAAGGCGTTACCGATCTCTCATCGATTTCGACCTTCACTCATGAACAGTTCGACCCGCAGCTGTCGTGGAAGGATGTCGCCTGGATCAAGGAACAATGGGGCGGCCCGTTGATCATCAAGGGCATTCTCGATGTCGAGGATGCAAAACAGGCCGTCGATACCGGGGCCGACGCGATTATCGTCTCCAACCACGGCGGCCGCCAGCTCGACGGCGCGCCATCCTCGATCAGCATGCTGCCGCGGATCCTCGATGCGATCGGCAACCGCCTCGAAGTACATCTGGATGGTGGCATCCGCTCCGGCCAGGATGTTCTGAAAGCTGTGGCCCTCGGTGCGCGCGGCACCTATATCGGCCGGCCTTTCCTCTATGGCCTCGGCGCCATGGGCAAAGAGGGCGTGACACTTGCGCTAAACATCATTCGCAAGGAGATGGACATCACCATGGCGCTCTGCGGCAAGCGCGACATCAAGGATGTGGACTCCTCGATTATTGCCTGATGTCAGTAAGATTGCGGCATCCGGCCTGTCGCGAGTGCTGCGGCCCATTCCGGGCGGCCATTGGCTTCCGCTAGCGCCGACATCGCCATGTTGTCGTATCTGATATTGCGGAATTGTGCAGTCCATCCACTGGCCGATTTTTCCAGCACCGCATAACTCGCCATCGCGTGGCCGGTTTCAACCTTGTGCGGATAGGGCTTGTCATCGTCATAGGCCGGGCCGCCGACACTACCGGGATTGACGATAAGACGGCCGCCGGAAAGCGCTGCCATGCGCGGAATATGCGTGTGGCCACACAGGATCAATGGGCTTTGGATACCTTTCGCCAGCGCTTCGATCTCCGCCTGCGGCCTGAGCACCACGCTGCCATCGGCAACGGCCATATCCAGCCAGTAGAGGTTATCATCCTCGGGCGCCGCATGGCAGAGATAGACCTCATGCCGGTAGATCAGGTCGACCGGCAGCGACCGTAGCCAATCGAAATGAGCTGCACCAAGCTGTGCGTAGGCGGCGGCGTCCGAGATATGCATCTCCTCCGGCGGTCCTTCGATCAGATAGCGGTCGTGATTGCCGCGCACGGTCGGAATGGAGAGTGATAGCAGCCGGTCCGCCACCCTGCCCGCCTCCAGCGGACCGCTGAAACAATCGCCAAGATTGACGATATCTGTAATGCCTTGGGCAGCGATGTCAGCCAGCACGGCTTCAAGCGCCAGATAGTTTCCGTGGATATCGGCGATAGCGGCAAAGCGCATGTCAGCTCCCGCGATAGGTGGAATAGCCGTAGGGCGAGATCAGCAGCGGCACATGATAATGCGCCGAGGTGTCGGCTATGCCGAAGCGGATCGGCACGAGATCGAGGAAGGCCGGATGTGGCAGCGCCGTCCCGTTTGCCCTCAGATAATCTCCAGCGTGAAAGAGCAGTTCGTAAGTTCCGGCGCGAAAGCTCTCGCCGATCAGGATCGGCCCGCCATCGACGCGGCCATCGGCATTGGTCTCGACGGTTTTGAGATGGTGACGAAGCTCACCCTCGATGTGAAACAGATCGATCCGCAGCCCCTGTGCCGGCTTGCCGAGCGCAGTATCGAGAACATGAGTGGTCAGTCCGGTCATAGGCCTGGCTCTTTGATGATGAAGGGGATGTCGAGGAAGAATTCTTCCAGATTGTTGCCCGGCCCGTCACGGTCGACAACGAGAAAATCGCTCGGCGCGCCAAGCGCCATCAGCGGATGGTGCCAGACATTGCGCCTGTAATTGACGCCCTGATCGCCGCGCGCAAGAAAAGCCTGCGGACGACCCGGACGACCGCCTTCATCTTCCGAAACGACGACAAGGAAAGGCCGGCCTGATATCGGCGAGAAGCTCTGGCTGCCGAACGGATGCCGTTCCATCATGCCGAGTTCGTAGGGAAAAGCACGCGGCTGGCCGCGGAAGAGACTGATGATGACGCGCGCGCCTTCGCCCACCGCTTCGGGCGCCGCAAGCGCATGGAAACGCTCGGTATTGCCGCCATTGATATAACGCATCGTTGCTGGATCGGCTTCGATCACCTCACCGAAGGGCGCGAAGGCGGATTTCGTGAGAGGCTGTATCTCGAGATATTGGGGCACGGTCTTACTCGCCCTGAACGCGCCAGTGGCGAACATTTTCAAGTTGGGAAACCAGAGCCGGCAAGTCGGTCCGGACCGTCTGCCAGATGACGGGCAATTCTGCCCGATAATAATCGTGAACGATCAGGTTTCGCATGCCCCTGATCCGGGTCCACGGAATTTCCTGATGATCCTGGATAAAGCCGGGGTCGCCTGCCGAAATTCGGGCTGCCGCTTCGCCAACCAGGACCAGCGACATCGTCACCGCCAACTGAGTGCGAATATCACCGAGAAACTGTTCCTGGCTCATGCCCTCTGTCAGGTCGAAAGCCTGCTGTGCGGCCTCCTGCATGCGATCCACATGTTCAAGAAGGCGCTCACGGCTCATATGGCAGAGGCTTCCGATAGAACACGATGCTTGATGCGCTCCGGCAATCCACCAGCAGTAACCAAATCCACCTTAACCCCCAGAATGTCCTGCAATTCTTCCAGCAACCCGCCAAGATCGAACAGCGTCGTCCCGGGCAAAGCGTCCACCAGAATATCCAGATCGCTATCCGACCGATCCTCGCCGCGTGCAACGGAGCCGAAGACACGTGGGTTCGCTGCGTTGAAGCGCTTGGTCGCTTCACGAATCGCCTGCCTGTTCTTCTCCAGCACTTCCGACGGTCTCATCGCGGCATCACTCCTGATGCCGCGAATATAAGGGACGTGGCTGAAAGAGGAAAGAACTCAAGCCTTCACCCCATAGAGCCGAAGCCGCATCGTGCCTCCGTCAGGATGCATGGCGTAGCGCACGTGCGTGATGGGACCGATATCGGCGATCGTATCGCTGCCATATTCATGGATGTGATCCATCTGCAGCTGGCTGCGCGGCAGGATCGGCTTCCAGTTTTCCGATGCGGCAATATCGGCTTCCGAGAGCGTATCGCCGAGATCAGGCAGATAGGCGCCGAAGAGTTCGCAGGTGTCGGGGAAATTGCCCTTGTAGAAGGCCGTATCCACGATCACGCGCTTGATCGTGCCAGCATGGCCGAGGCGGATGATCGCCCAGTCGTGACCCGGGCCGCGGCGACGCTTGGTTTCCCAGCCGTCGCCCATGTTGATGCCGCGGCCGGGGCCGAGCAGCTTGTCGGGATGGCCGTAATGCGCATCCGACCAGGCAAGCGACTTCGCACCGTTGAAGATATAGGCAAGGTCGATCTCCTCGCCCGCGCCGACCTTAGACCAATCAAAATAGGCCGAGCCATAGACGCGCAGACGCGCCACGCCTCCGTCAGGGTAAATATGCAGGCGAAGATGCGTCCAGATCTTCTCCTTGTCGGCATTCTCGAAGAAGTGGTGGGCGCTAGAGCCAAGCGGCGACTTTGCCAGGATTTCGGTCCATGCCGTCGCGTCGGTCGGATCGCCGCTTTCGACAAAGGCCGCCTCGATCGAGCAATGCGGCGGATAGTTGCCGGTGAAATAGCTGGTATCGACATCGAAGCCGAAGATGCGGCCCGGCATGGCGAGCTTCACGATTGCCCAGTCATGGCCGGGAACGCGCTTGCGACGGCTTTCCCAGCCGTCCATGTACTTGCCATTATCGTCATAGAGATCCGGATCGAAGCTTGCCGGCACATCCTGCAGCATGCGCTCCAGCGGCGCGAAGAATTCGTCCGTGGCGTAAAGCCCTTTGGCGCCGAGACGGGCCGAAGCAAGATTGATGGCGCCCGTGGCGAAAGTTGGCAGGCTGGTATCGGTCGTAGCGGTCATTCAGGTCTCCGGAAGCATGGATGTCAGGCGCAGCAACGCGATCTTCTCGACCTGCGCTGCCGCAGTCACGAATTCTTCGTCGCCGATATTGTCGATCCGCTTTTCGAAAGCGGCAAGGATATCGTCCTTGTTCAGCCCCTTCACCGCGATGATGAAGGGAAAGCCGAATTTCTGCGTATAGGCGGAGTTGAGCTCGGTGAAACGCGCATGCTCGGCAGGGCTCAACCGGTCGAGCCCGGCACCAGCCTGTTCCTTTTTGCTGTCTTCAGTCAGCTCACCCGATATCGCCAGCCGCCCGGCAAGATCGGGATGAGCGCGCAAGACACCGAGGCGCTCTTCCCTGCTCGCCGCGCGGAAAATGGCGACGAGCTCCGTGTGCACACGATCCACCGTCAGCTTGTCGCCGACAAAGCCATCGTCATAAGCCCGCTCGGCGATGAAGGGCGAATGCTCGAACACCCCACCGAAGCGGGACACAAATTCGTTGCGCGAAATCATCAGACTGTTTCCGGCTTGTGGTTCGCATGCCAGTGCCGCGCGATCTCGATACGGCGGGGGATCCAGACCTTGTCGTGCTTCAGCACATATTCCATGAAGCGCCTCAGCGACGCCACGCGTCCCGGCCGGCCGACGAGGCGGCAATGCAGGCCGACCGACATCATCTTCGGACTACCCTCCTTGCCTTCCTCGTAGAGCGTATCGAACGCATCCTTGAGGTAGGTGAAGAACTGGTCACCGGAATTGAAGCCCTGCGGCGTTGCAAACCGCATGTCGTTGGTTTCGAGCGTATAGGGAATAATGAGGAAGGGATTTTCGTCGATGCCTTTCACCCAATAGGGCAGATCGTCTGCATAAGAGTCCGACGAATAAAGGAAACCACCCTCCTCCTGAACCAGCTTCAGCGTATTGTCGGAGGGCTTGCCCTGATACATGCCATAGGGCCGCTCACCGGTCAGCTCGGTGTGCAGGCGCACGGCTTCGAGAATATGCTTGCGCTCCAGATCCTCGGGGAAATCCTTGTATTCCAGCCAGCGATAACCGTGGCTGGCGATCTCCCAGCCCGCTTCCTTCATCGCGGCAACCGCTTCTGGATTGCGCGCCATGGCAACCGTCACGCCATAGACGGTCGCCTGCACCTTGAGATCGGTGAAAAGACGCCAAAGCCGCCAGAAGCCGGCGCGGGAGCCGTATTCGTAGATCGACTCCATGTTGAGATTGCGCTGGTTCGGCCAGGGCTGCGCGCCGACGATTTCCGACAGCAGGTTTTCCGAAGCCGGATCGCCGTCGAGGATGGAGCTCTCGCCGCCCTCCTCGTAATTGATGACGAACTGCACTGCGACGCGTGCCTCGCCGGGCCACTTCGGATCGGGCGTATTGCGCCCGTAGCCGATGAGATTGCGCGGATAGGTCTCGGATACCATCAAATCACCTTTTGAAAAGACAGGTGAAACGGTAGCATCCGTGAGCGGAATGTCGAGCCGTAAAAGTGCGTAACTGGCCTTCGGCCCGAGGCGTGCGCCTCAGGCGATTTTGCGCGCGCTTACCTTGCCCATCGGATGCAGCGAGTGCACCCGGAACGGGCCGCCGGTGCCCTCCTCGATCATCAGCGCGACATTCGAGACCGTCACCGGTTCGGCAAGCACCGGATCGAACAGTGACCGCAGCGCCTGCTCGATACGCGGCATGTCGACCGCGTTGACCGGGCCTGTGACCGGCATATGGAAGCGGAACTCGTCCATCACGTAAGGATTGCCCCAGCGATGCAGGTTCGTGAACTGCGCGGCCGACAGTCCATCCGGATCGCTGCGCTCGATATCCGCCTCGGAGAGCGGCGCACGAAACCGGTCGAACTCCTGGACGATAGCAGATGCGAGGTAGTGAACCTGATCGCAAGGACGGATCGGTGACAGGCTGTAGAACGTGCCGAGGCGCGCAACTTCCAGACGCGGAATCTGGAAGGGCGAAAGCGTCCCGCAAAAGCGCATCAAATCGCGCAGCAGTTGCGATTCGGAAACCTCAGACGAGAGGTGGAAAGGGGCCTTCAGCACGCCGTGAAACCCATAGCGACGCGGCACTGCCGTATGAAAGGCGATCTCATGGATCCCGAGGCCGCGGATTGCCGGGGGCTCGACCATATCGCCTGAAAATACGTTGCGGCCAAGCCAATTGGCCGCCACATGCGAGAGCGGATCGCTCGCAGGGGGCGTGAAGCAAATGGCATAGCGCATGCGATTTCCTCCATCGGATGAAATGAGCGCGGGATCACGTCCCGCGCCGTCGATGCGCAAGCAGATAGGTGATTTGCATGACAGAATAACGAAGCGGAGCGGCTTCTAATTCACGTTTAACGTGAAGAGATTACGATGTGGTTTGAAATTGCAAAGCTTTCCGGCAACAAAAATTCTGCATTTGTATCGCTTGCAATGCATATTGCCGCTTCCGCCAGCCGATGCGCGAGCCCGAAACTGACCTTGAAACCACCCGTGAGGGTGATGAGATTGTGATTCTCCGGATGCGCGCCGACCATCGGATCACGGTCGATCGCCTTGGGGCGCAATCCGGCCCAGCGCTCGATGACAGGCGCATCGCGCAGCATTGGCACCATATCACGGGCGGCTTCGATCAGCGCATCGAGTTGTTCATCGGTGGAAAACGGATCGGCAAAGCTGTTCTCGCTGGTGCTGCCGACTGCCACATGCCCGCCCTCATGCGCGACCACGTAAAGCCCATCGCGGAAGATTGTCGGCAAGGCGGGATCGATATCGGCAGCAAGCAGTGCCGCCTGCCCTTTCACAGCTTGCCCAAGAGGTTTCTGCAACCCCGGTGTCAGTTTTTCCAGAAAGGGAAACGAGCGATATCCTGCAGCAAGGATGCAGCGACCGAAGGCGATGGTCCCGGCATCGATCGAAGCCGTTCCCCGCACTGGATCGAGATCTGCTATTTCCGTATTCTCCAGCATCCGCACATGCCGGGCCTCGCGCAAAAAGGCGACAAGCGCTGCCACCAGCGAGCGTGGAGCGACACGAGCGGCAAGCGTGTCGTGGACGAAACCGCTGTCGCCAGCAGAGGGATCAATCCAGCCTTTTCCTGGCGGACAGTCCAGCACATGCCAATGGAAACGCCGTTCTCCCGCTCTCCAGTGAACCTTCGCATCCTCGGAATGGCCTGACGCGATCCTGCGCAGATGCGGCTTCGGCAGTGGGATGAGCCGGCCGGAGCGCCGATAACCAGCCGAGAGCCCGGTTGCCTTCTCGATGGCGGCAATTTCCGCCTCCAGCGAAACCAGCGCATCGAACTGAAACTGCTTCTTTTCCGACCAGCGATCCGGCATATGCGGCATCAGGGCGCCGAGCAGTCCGCCGCTTGCACCACCGCCGGGCCGACCTGCATCGACAAGCAGTGTGCGGATACCGCGACGCTCGGCATGAACGGCCGCCCACAGGCCCATAATGCCGCCGCCGACAATGAGGAGATCGATCGATGATTGACCCGAGGCCGGGCGGGGACTATCGGCTTTTTCCATGACAGACATCAATCCCGATCAGATCGGCGCGGGCAAGCCGCAGCCCCTCGAATGGCGCGACGGCGATATGCCCTATTCGACCGCCTTTGGCGACCATTTTTATTGCCAGACCGATGGAAGGCTAGAATGCGGCCACGTCTTCCTCTCGGGAAACGGCCTGCCTGACCGATGGAGCGGCCGCCCAACGTTTCTCATTGGCGAACTCGGCTTCGGCACCGGGCTGAATTTTTCCGAGACCTGGCGGCAATGGAAACTCTACCGCCAGCCCGGACAGCATCTGCATTTCATGTCCTTCGAGCTCTATCCGATGCGCCGCGCGGAAATCGATCGCGCACTT
The DNA here is from genome assembly GCF_000281145.1 of Rhizobium sp. CF142. Classification (NCBI taxonomy): domain Bacteria; kingdom Pseudomonadati; phylum Pseudomonadota; class Alphaproteobacteria; order Hyphomicrobiales; family Rhizobiaceae; genus Rhizobium; species Rhizobium sp. CF142. The sequence continues at coordinate 316,785 of NZ_AJWE01000114.1, forward strand.
GCCCATTGGCCTGAGATCGATGCCGAGCGGCAGGCGCTCGCCGCCATCTGGCCGGATATTCCCAAGGGCATCGTCTCGCTCGATCTGGATGAGCAGACGAGGCTCAGCGTCGTCTGCGGCCGTGCGCTCGATGGAGTTTCTGAAGCCGCTCCCGGATTCGAGGCCTGGTATCTCGACGGCTTCGCCCCCTCGCGCAACAGCGAGATGTGGTCGGAAGAACTGATGCGTCTCGTCTGCGAAAAGACAGCCCACGGTGGAAGCTTTGCGACCTATGCGGCCGCGGGTTTCGTACGCCGCAATCTCGCTGCCGCCGGCTTTAGCGTCGAGCGTCGCAAGGGGTTTGCCGGCAAGCGGGAAATGCTCTGCGGGGTAAAGCCTCAGTAGCCGGAGCGACCCGGCTGCAATTCGCCGCCACCAAGCCACTGGCGGATCTTGTCTTCCAGAAGTTCCGGGCTGATCGGCTTGGACATGTAATCGTCCATGCCGGCATCGAGGCAAAGCTCGCGGTCGCTTTCCAGCGCATGTGCGGTGACCCCGATGACAGGCACGCGATGCCCCTGCCCCTGTTCCTTCTCGCGGATCAGCCTGGTCGCCTGATGGCCGTTCATGACAGGCATCGAGACATCCATCATGATCAGCCGCGGAGTATGACGCTCCCAAGCCTCCACAGCCTCCTCGCCATTGTTGACGACGAGAAAGGAAAGCCCGGTTCCCTGCAGAATTTGCGTGAAGACGATCTGGTTGACCTCATTGTCCTCGGCGACGAGCACATCGACGAAATCGGTCGCTCGTCTTTGCGGAGCAGGTGCGGGTGCCGGCGGCGGCACCTCGATCTCTTTCTGCAGCCGCGCAATCTCGGCCTCGGAGGCCTGTTTGACGCGGCTTGCCCGCACCACCTCGACGACCGTATTGCGCAACAAGTTGGCGCGCGCCGGTTTCATCAGATGCGCATGGCCGTTCAGCGCCGCAAACTCCTTCTCCGTCCCGGAAATATCCATCGAGGTCAGGAAGATGATCGGCAGCTCTACGAAACGGCTGTCAGCGCGAAGGCGTCGGGCGACTTCGGCGCCGTTCATGTCGGGCATATGATAATCGAGCACGACGGCATCGACCTTGATGCCGAGATCAGCGGCAGCCTCCAGAATGGCAAAGCCTGTGGCGCCGCCCTCTGCGGCAACGCCGTCAAAGCCCCAGAGGCCGAGCTGTTCGGTGAGGATCCGGCGATTGACCTCATTGTCGTCGACGACGAGGATGCGCGCACCCTGCACGTTGATCGGCAAAGGCTTCGGCTCGATGCGGGCGGCGGCAACGGCGAAAGGCAGCTTGACGGTAAAGACCGAGCCCTTGCCCCATTCGCTTTCAACATCGATGTAACCGCCGAAGAGATCGACGAGACCGGCGGTGATTGCCAGGCCTAGGCCCGTGCCTTCATGCCGCCGGGTCGATGAGGCATCGACCTGCGAGAATTTGTCGAAGACCGTTTCCACCTTCTCGGGCGGAATGCCGATGCCGGTATCCTCGATGCGGATGCTGATCATGATCTCGCCGCCGGCGGATTGCTCCGAGCCGATATCGACGAAGACATGGCCGCGCTCCGTAAATTTCACCGCATTGCCGACGAGGTTCGTAACAATCTGGCGGAAGCGCCCGGCATCACCGATGACGGCTGCAGGCAGATCGGGTGCCGCGCGCACCAGAAGCTCGATATCCTTCTCGGCTGCGGGCGAGGAAAGCAGCGTCGCCACATCCTCGACAGCCTCGATCAGATCGAAGGCCGCCTTGCGCAGCTTCATCTGCCCGGCATCGATCTTCGAGAAATCAAGGATGTCGTTGATGATCGTGAGCAGCGCATTGCCCGACTTGACGATGATGTCGACGAAGGTCTTCTGGCGGGTATCGAGATTGGTCTTGGCAAGCAGTTCCGCCATGCCGAGCACGCCGTTCATCGGCGTGCGGATCTCATGGCTCATATTGGCAAGGAATTCCGACTTGGCGCGGTCTGCGGCCTCGGCGCGCGACAGAAGCTGCGTCAGTTCCTCCTCGCGCCGCTTGAGCTCGGTAACGTCAGTAAACAGCGCCACCCAGTGCTGCCGTTCGCTGATGGTGGCTTCCATGTTCACCCAGCGCTCGCCGCCGACGTGGAAGACAGTGGAGATCGGCTGACGCGCGGCGATATTAGCACGCCACCCCTCCAGCGTTTCGACCGCCTGGTCGTGGAAATCGCCGCGATTGGCGCAGAAGTGGAAGAGATCGATCCATTCCCGGCCAACTTCCGTCAGTTCGGCCGGAATGCGCAGCACCTCGGCTAGCCCGTCATTGGAAAGCTTGATCAGGCCGTCCTGGACGATCGCAAGCCCCTGCGGCATGGCATGCGTCGCATCGCGCATCATCTCGCCGAGATTTTCCAGCGCCGCACGAGCCTCGTGGATTTCCCTCTCGCGCTCACGCACCGAGGAAATATCGGAATAGGTCAGCAGGATACGGTTGCTGGAAATGCGCCGGCTGTCGAAAATGACCGATTTGCCCGCGGCCCAGTCAAGCTCGATCGGCTCCGGATTATCAGCCTCGAAAAGCCCCTTGCGAAATCCGTAGATCTCTTCCGGTGTCTGCGTCTCACCATAGCGGCCGAGTTCGTAATTGCGCTTGATGACATCGATGAACGGCCGCCCATCGAAACGGTCGTCGAGCGGCAGCTCCCAGATGCTGTAGAACTCATCATTGACGTAGAGAATGGTGTGGTCGTTGTCGAGGATGAGCACGCCGACCGGAAGCGAGCGCAGGATGCTCTCGATTTCCTGATGCAGCACTTCCTCATGCTTGCGCGCCTCGATCAGTTCCTTCTCGCGCGCCTTCAGGGGCGTGATGTCGGAGAAGGAGCCGACGACATAGTGCTTGCCATCAGGTGTTACGACCCGGTTGACACGGGAGATCACCTGGAAGATTTCGCCATCGGTATTCGGAAGATAGCTCTCGACCTCGGTCAGCGCGCCGTTTTCCAGCGCCCGCAGGTTTTCCCGGTAGATCGCCTCACCCGCCTCCTGCCCGAACATGTCGTGCTCGGTGAGGCCGAGCACCTTGGAGCGGGCATGGCCGGTGAAGGTCTCGTAATATTGGTTCGCATAGACCAGCCGGTGGTCCTCGTCGCGCACGAAGGCTGCGACCGGAAGATCCTCCATGATGGTGCGCAGCAGATCGCGCTCCCGCACACTTTCATGCCATGCGGTCTCACCCACAGGCGCACACATGCTGTCATCAGGCACAGGTTTGCTGCCGTCTGGCGCAGACCTGCTGCCATCAGGCGCAGACTTGCTGCCCCCGCGATAGGCGGCATTGACGATCAGCGGCCGGCCGTCATCGGCAAAGATACCGATCGGATGATCGAGATTTTCGAGCGCCTCGCGGATGCGGCCGAGATCGGTCGCCATCGTATCGGCGATCTCGGGAATGGCGCGGCGCGGTTCATGCGCATCGAAGATGCCGAGTACATAAGCCCTGTCCTGGGAAGGCGAAAAGCTCTCGATCAGCACGCGCTCATGGCTGAGGCCTGCGGCATCGAAGGAAATGGCGCTCTCTTCCGTACCGAACACCAGCGCACGGCGTTCGCGATCCTCGCGTTCCTCTTCTTCCGGCCGGTCGAAGAGTTCGCGGCTGCGCCGCCCGATGAAATCGGAAATCTCGCGACCAAAGAAGCGGGCATAGGCCTCGTTGACGGCGACATAGCGGAGTTCGCTGTTTTTGACATAGGCCGGGGTATCCAGATCAGCGATCCGGCGGCAGGCCAGCTCCAAGAGTTCCCCGGTAAAATTCAAAAAATCTTCACTCCCGCAATGAACGAAATATCCCCTACAACAACTATAACGCCAAGGCTTTTAACAAGCTGTTAACCATAAAATTCCACAGGCAAAAATTCCAAGCCGGCTTATGAAGTTGATGAATCAGACTGACAACAAAGGCTTGCACGAAGCTGAGATGGTTTGAAGATTCACGGGCAAAACCCCGCCGGGCAACGGCAAACGCCCCGACCCGGCCACAGCCGAGCATGGAGAAAATTTAATCCCGGCACGGCTTGCGCGACCATCAGCGCGCCGCGATCGCGGCAGATTCTGGCAATGGCTTCAATGACGAGCCTACCACGAAAGGAATTCGACATGTCCGTTCTTCATAAGACAATGGCGGCGGGCCTGGTTGCACTGACATTTGCAGGCACCTCGCTGGCAACGGCCGATACTGCAAGCGCTCACTCCGGCAATGCCTTCTGGGGCGGTGTCGCGGGTGGTGTCGTCGGCGGCCTCGTGGGTGGAGCGATCGCCTCGCGTCCCGCTTATCCGGCGCCTTATGCCTATTATCCCCGCCCCTACGCTTATTATCCCGCCTACCCCGCCTATTACGGCCCGCGCTACTGCCATCCGGAATGGCGCTATGACCGCTGGGGCCAGCCCTATCGCATCGAAGTCTGCAGGCGCTGAGGGCTTTCCCGGCGCTTGACCTCCCGGCGGCGCCGGGCCACGCATTGGCGAGTTTCGGCATCAGTGCCGATAGCGCCATGGCCACGGCATCACTCGATCCGATGAAACGCCTTTGGTACACAACGCCGGTCCAACAATTCCGCGCTAAGCAATCCGTTCGTCGCTCTGTCAAATATCATGGAAGGCAGCTAGTAATCTGCCCGTAGCGTTCATGCATCTTGCTTTCGCTATCGATCGCATTTCAAGCATTCAGCCAGACATTGAGCATGCAGATGGGCAGAGACGGAATGGCCACGAACACCCCCGCTGCCGGTTGGGCGGCTGACGTAATCGATTTCCTATCCCGGAACCTCCCCGGCGACGATGAGGAAGGGGGTTGGAATGATATGGCCCTAACGGCCTATCAGATCGGCTGCGAAGCGCTGGTGGCACTTGGTCAGGCCGATGAAACCAGCAGAGGCGCAATCCCGCGCAAGGACGCCAGACTACCTGAAGAGCTACCGCGTTGGGACGACCTGTGCGTCTCAGTGCTTCGACTGGCGGCACAACAGAGGTTGCTATCTTATCGCCTGCCAGACGGCAGCAAGCCCCTACCGACGAGCGGCTGGCGCATTTACCGGATAGGCGCACCACCTCCGCCTCCGCCGAATATCGGGGCTGCAAACGGTCTTGGTCCCGCCTTCGCAGCACCCGAGGTCTTGTCTCTCCTTCGGGCATTGGGGCTGCTGGCCGAAGGCCGTTGGACGGAGATTGCTGAAACCGTGTTCTGGCGAGATTGGCCAGAGGAATGGAAAATGGATTTCGCCTCCGATCCCCGTTTCTCTGCTGCCGTTGAGCAAGCTCTCGCTACGATCCCGGCCGATATCCGCACCGAAATGAACAAACTTGTCACCATCACCGACGCGGATGTCACGGCAGCAGTGAAGCGCAGTGCGGCAGCTGTAGAGGAGTCGCGCGCTAAATTTGGGCCGAACGCGTGGATAGGCCCACCCGACACTCCCGAACAAGCAAGAAGAGGTTTGGAGTTCCTATGCCAGATCGAACTGGACTGGCTGTTCTTCCGCCACTGGCGTCTTGCTGGTGGTTGGCTCGTACCAAACGAAGCGACCAAAGCGCTGGAAATCTTTCACGACGATCTCGCTATCGCCATGCGGTGCGCCGTTATTAAACGGCTCTATCCGAACTTGCCGTTTGCGGCCGCCAGTTAGGTAGGAGGACCACCATGCCGGAACCGCTCAAGAACCTGCTGCATGAAGGGCTGGTCGGCAATATGGCCGATCGCATTGCCGGCAATGCACCGTCCTTCGATAAGGAGCGCTTCGTAAGGCTCGCGACCGACGGCCTCGCAGGTCTGGAGATGATGGAGCGCTCGGCCCTGATCCGCGACGCGTTGTTTACAACCCTTCCCGAGGATTTTCCTGAGGCCGCCGCCATCCTGAAGGCGAGCCTTCCGACATCAGGCAGGGCGGGACTCTCAGGTTGGATGCTCCTGCCGGTCAATCAGTTCATCGCCGCCCGCGGCCCCGATCATTTCGACCTCGGTATCGATCTCCTGAAGGGGTTGACGCCGCATTTCACCGCCGAATTCGGCATCCGCCCCTTCATCCATCGCGATCAGCAGCGCGCGCTCGCCATCATCTCCGGCTGGATCGATGACGCCAACCATCATGTCCGCCGGCTGGCGAGCGAGGGCACCCGCCCGCGCCTGCCCTGGGCGATGCGCCTGCCGCAACTCGTCCGCGATCCCTCTCCCATCCTGCCGATCCTGACAGCGCTGATGGACGATCCCGAAGACTATGTCCGCCGTTCAGTGGCAAACAGCCTGAACGATATTGCCAAGGATCATCCGGATCTCGTCGCGGCCTTTATCGCCGGGCATATCGAGGGCGCCACGGCCGAGCGCCGCTGGTTGCTGAAACACGCTTCCCGCACCCTTCTGAAAAAGGGTCATGCCCGGGCGCTCGCCAATTTCGGCTTCGGTGCGGCCGCATCACTGGAGTGCAACTTGCTGCTCGCGAACCCGGCAGTGCTTTTCGGCGAAGGGCTGGATTTCGAAATCCGCCTGCGCAATGCCGGCGATATCGCGCAATCCCTGATGATCGACTACGCGATCCACCATGTGAAGGCCGACGGCTCGCTCTCTCCCAAGGTTTTCAAATGGAAGACCGTCACGCTGGAAGCGGGTGAAGACCATATCGTGCAGCGCCGCCACGCCATGCGGCCGATCACGACGCGGCGCTACTATCCCGGCGAACATCGCATCGTCATTCTCATCAACGGCACCGAGACGGCCTCGGGAAATTTCGTCCTTTCAATGCCCTCGGAGGTCATTGTCGGCCGATCCCCTTGACTTTCAGTGGGAAATAGACCACATGGCGGTCAGCTTTCACCTTCCGGCCGCCGCGTGAGCGTGCCACTGCGATAGACGCTGAAGAAGGATAGAGCGCATTCTGATGATGCCGCACCCAAGAGCGGCAAGACGCGCTGGAAGCTTTTTCCAACTTACAAGTTCCCATTTCACGCGGGGTTCTTGACGCCAGATTAACACCGGACCGCATTCGGCGATCCGGCGTTTTCGTTTGGCGCGCCCTAAAAGGTTATGACTTGACCAATTTTGAATCGCTCGGTGTCTCCAAGCCGATCGTCGCCACTCTGTTCCAGCTCGGCATCGAAACGCCGACGCCCATCCAGGAACAGGCTATCCCCCTTCTCATCCAGGGCCGTGACCTGATCGGCCTTGCCCAGACCGGCACCGGCAAGACCGCTGCCTTCGGCCTGCCGCTCATCGAGCGCCTGCTCAAGGAAGAAAAGCGTCCCGACAACCGCTCCGTCCGCACGCTGATCCTGGCGCCGACCCGCGAACTGGTAAACCAGATCGCCGACAGTCTCAGAAAATTCATCCGCAAGTCGCCGCTGCGCATCAACGTCGTCGTCGGTGGCGTTTCCATCAACAAGCAGCAGCTTCAGCTCGAGCGCGGCTCCGATATCCTCGTCGCCACTCCCGGCCGCCTGCTCGATCTCTGCAACCGCAATGCCATTACACTGACGGCCGTGCGCTACCTCGTGCTCGATGAAGCCGACCAGATGCTCGACCTCGGCTTCGTGCATGACCTGCGCAAGATCGCCAAGATGGCGCCGAAGCGCCGCCAGACCATGCTCTTCTCGGCAACCATGCCGAAGGCGATTGCCGATCTCGCCGGCGACTACCTGACCGATCCGGTCACGGTCCAAGTGACGCCTCCGGGCAAGGCTGCCGACAAGGTCGAGCAGTATGTGCACTTCGTTCCCGGCAAGAACGACAAGACGGTTCTCTTGAAGAAGTCGCTGACCGAAAACCCTGATGGCCGCGCCATCGTCTTCCTGCGCACCAAGCACGGCGCTGAAAAACTCGCCAAGCATCTGGAGCAGGTCGGCTATTCCGTCGCCTCAATCCATGGCAACAAGAGCCAGGGCCAGCGCGAACGCGCGCTGAAGGGCTTCCGTGACGGCGCCATCAAGACGCTGATCGCGACCGATGTCGCCGCTCGCGGCATCGATATCCCGGCCGTCAGCCACGTCTTCAACTACGATCTGCCGGAAGTGGCGGAAGCCTACGTCCACCGCATCGGCCGCACGGCTCGCGCCGGCCGCGACGGTATCGCGATTGCCTTCTGCGCCCCGGATGAAGCCCGCCTGCTGCGCGACATCGAAAAGCTGATGGGTATCGACATTGCCGTTGCCAGCGGCGAACCGCCGGCTGACATGCGTGCCGCTCCCCGCAGCAACAATCGCGGCCGCGGCCAGAACCAGCAGCGCGGCCCAGGTGGTCGTGGTGAAGGTGGCGAGCGTCGCGAAGGTGGCCGTCGTGACGGCGGACGCAGCGAAACCCGCAATGGCGGCGGCCGTCCCGCCGGCCATGGTGACCGCCGTCCGCGTAACGATGGCGACGTCACCGAAGTGCGTGGCGGTGAAGAGCGTCGTGCTCGCCCCCAGCACAACAACCGCAATCAGGATTTCCGTGGCCAGCGCCGCAATGAGCAGGCGCCGGATCACGGCCCGGACAATGATCTGGTGTCGACCTCGGATTTCCGCCCAGCCCGCAATCAACAGCAGCGCCCGGCTCAGCCGGCTGATGCGTCAGGCCATCATCGCGGTAACAAGCAGCACGTCCATGGTCGCCCGCCGCGCAATCACGGCGACCAGCAGCCGCAGGGCGAACAGCGCCGCGAGGGCAATGGCGGCCTGCGCCGCAAGGGCCGCAATGGCGGCGGCCCGCGTCGCGAACGCGCTTAAGCTAACGATATCAGTGAGGGCTGGAGCGATCCGGCCCTTTTCTTTTGGCCGTCCTTCGGTCACCGGCACGGGCAGAGTTTGATCCGTCACCCGGGCAGGAAATAATCACCTGCTCATCTTTTGGGCGCGACGTCAGGATTGACAGGAATCCGCCTCGCGCCAGATCTCGATAAATGCCCAGTTTTTCACCGGATTTTCGCACTGCAGAAGATTTTATGAATCTTCCATGCGAACTGTGCATGGTTCTTGCATTGCCTTTTGCGTTGTATTCAAATGAAGAAAAAAGGGGAGCCACACCTTTGGCATTTGATGAAATGATCACCGGAGACGAAAGTCCCCGTGCGCCATATGAAAAATACTTTGAGTGGTACAACAGCCAAGACCGGGCACATCTGATTTCAAAGTCCCGTGACGCTGAAAACATCTTCCGCAAAACCGGCATCACCTTCGCGGTTTACGGCCACGCCGATAGTTCCGAAAAGCTCATCCCCTTCGACATCATCCCGCGCATCATCTCTGCCCGCGAATGGCGCAAGCTCGCTCAGGGTATCGAGCAGCGGGTGATCGCGCTCAACGCTTTCCTCGATGATATCTACCACAAGCAGGAAATCATCCGCGCCGGTCGCATCCCGCGCGAGCTGATCGAAAAGAACGTAGCATTCCTGCCCGAGATGATCGGCTTCCGGCCGCCCGGCGGCGTCTATACGCACATCGTCGGCACCGATATCGTACGAACAGGCGAAGACCAGTTCTATGTCCTCGAGGATAATGCCCGCACGCCCTCAGGCGTCAGCTACATGCTGGAAAACCGGGAAACCATGATGCAGATGTTCCCGGAGCTCTTCCATGAGAACAAGGTGCAGCGCGTCGAGGACTATCCCTATCTCCTGCGCCAGAGCCTCGCTTCACTGGCGCCACCCGGCTGCAAGGGCAAGCCGCGCGTCGCCGTTCTGACGCCAGGTATCTATAATTCCGCCTATTACGAACATTCCTTCCTTGCCGACACGATGGGCGTCGAGCTGGTCGAAGGCTCGGATCTGCGCGTCATCGACGGCAAGGTGAAGATGCGCACCACGCGCGGCTACGAGGCGATCGACGTTCTTTATCGCCGCGTCGACGACGACTTCCTCGATCCCCTCACCTTCCGCCCGGAATCGGCCCTCGGCATTCCCGGCATCATGGATGTCTACCGCTCCGGCAATATCACCATCGCCAATGCGCCTGGCACCGGTATCTCCGACGACAAGGCGATCTATTCCTACATGCCCGAGATCGTCGAGTTCTATACGGGCCGCAAGCCGATCCTCGAGAACGTGCCGACCTGGCGCTGTTCGGAAGCCGGCAGCCTGAAATATGTGCTGGAGCACTTGGAAGAACTCGTCGTCAAGGAAGTGCATGGCTCCGGCGGTTACGGCATGCTCGTCGGCCCGACCGCTTCCAAGAAGGAACGCGCCGATTTCGCCGAGAAGCTGAAGGCAAAGCCCAGCAACTACATTGCCCAGCCCACACTTTCGCTCTCCACCGTTCCGATCCTCGTCAACAAGGGTATCGCACCCCGCCATGTCGACCTGCGCCCCTACGTGCTGGTCTCCGACAAGGTGCAGATCATTCCGGGCGGGCTCACCCGCGTGGCGCTGAAGCAAGGCTCGCTGGTCGTCAATTCCAGCCAGGGCGGCGGCACCAAAGACACCTGGGTATTGGAGGACTGATGCTCGGAAGAACTGCAAACGGGCTCTACTGGATGTTCCGGTATATCGAGCGCGCCGAGAATATTGCACGTCTCGTGGATGCCGGCCTGCGCATGTCGCTGACGCGCAGCGACGCCGGTGATGACAATTGGGACGGCGTGCTGCAAAGCGCCGGCGTGCGCGAACTCTACGATGAGACCCATTCGAAGCTGACCGGTCCTGATGTCATCGACTACATGTTGCGCGACCGCCAGAACGCGTCGAGCGTCATGTCCTGCATCGATTTCGGCCGCAACAACGCCCGCATGGTGCGCACCGCGCTGACGCGGGAGACCTGGGAAGCGACCAACGAATGCTGGATCGATCTCAAGGAACTGCTGTCGAAAAAACTGAAGGCAGCAGAACTGCCCGAGGTCATCGATGTCATCAAGCATCGCGCCGGCCTCATCCGCGGCGCCTTCCATGGTTCGATGCTGCGCAACGAGCTCTATAATTTCGCCCGCATCGGCACCTTCATCGAACGTGCGGACAATACGAGCCGCATCCTCGACGTGAAATATTACGTGCTGCTGCCCTCGATCTCGCAGGTGGGCTCTTCGGTCGACAACGTCCAGTGGGAGTCGATCCTGCGTTCGGTCTCCGCCCACCGCTCCTATAGCTGGGCCTATGATGGCGAATACCGTGCCATGAACATTGCCGACTTCCTGATCCTGAACGGTCAGATGCCGCGTTCGCTCGCCTATTGCTACGAGAAGATCGTCAGCAACCTTGGCTATATTGCCAAGGACTATGGCGAGCGGCTTGCGGCACACGATACGGCGGATGCCATTCGCGCCACGCTGCAGACCCTGAAGATCAAGGATGTCATGGATCAGGGCCTGCATGAGTTCCTCGAAGATTTCGTCGCGCATAACAACAAGCTCGGCAACGAAATCTCCGATGGCTACCGGTTCTATGTTTAAGCGGGTCAGATCATGAGACTGAAGATCAGCCACCTCACCGAATACCGCTACGACGAACCGGCGCAGTTTTCCCTGCAGCGGCTGCGCCTGACGCCGCCGACGACGGTCGGCCAGACCGTGCTCAACTGGTCGCTGCATGTCGAAGGCGCGAAGCCCGAAGTCGAATATGACGACCAGTTCGGCAACCATGTGAACCTCGTCTCGCTGGAAGGCGAGCAGCAGGTGACGCGCATCGTTGCCGAGGGCGAAGTCGAAACAGAGGATCGCAACGGCGTGACCGGTCCCCATACCGGCTTCTGCCCGCTCTGGCTCTTCCTGCGCGAGACGCCGCTCACCAAGGCCGGCAAGCTGGTAAAGGAGCTGATCAAGGGCGTGAGCGGCGAGAACGATCTTGCCCGCATGCATGCGCTGATGGCGGCGATCCACGAGGCGGTGGAATACAAGCCCGGCACCAGCGGCACCGAAACGACTGCCGAACAAGCGCTCGAGAGGAAGACCGGCGTCTGCCAGGACCATGCCCATATCTTCGTCGCCGCCGCCCGCACGCTGGATATCCCGGCGCGCTACGTCTCCGGTTACCTGATGATGGAAGAAAAGGTCGATCAGGCCGCCACCCATGCCTGGGGCGAGGCGCATATTCCAGGCCTCGGCTGGGTCGGCTTCGACCCTGCCAACGAGATCTGCCCTGATGAACGCTATGTCCGCATGGCCTCCGGCCTCTGCTACCGCGATGCCGCGCCCGTATCAGGCATGCGCATCGGCACGCCGGGCGAGAAACTGTCGGTGATTGTAAAGGTCGAAGATGGCGGCCAGATGCAGAGCCAAAGCCAGAACTGACAAGGACAGGCCGATTTGCCGCAGCATCATGCGCGTTGAAACACGCAATAATTGCTGTTGCAACCAATTCTCTACTTCAAACTAACCCGATCTTAAATCGGCAGGCGGAAGCTGTGCGCTTATAAGGCCCGCATTTGTGGGCACCGGCGCACAGCGCGCCGGCCTATTTTGTTTTGAGATTTCAGTAGGTCGTTTTATGTCTCTTCTTATTATCGATGACAGCAAATCCAGCCTGCTTGCCCTTGAAACCGCCGTCCGTCGCTTCGCCAGCTGCGAGATCGAAAACTTCACCAATCCGCTGGAAGCCCTCGAGCGCACGAGAACGGTTGAATTCGATCTCGTGCTGGTCGATTACATGATGCCCGAGCTCAACGGTATCGCCGTGATCCACCGCCTGCGCGGCCAGCGCGGCTATGAAACCGTACCCATCGTGATGGTGACCTCCCAGACGGACCGCTCCGTGCGCCTGGAAGCGCTGGAGGCAGGCGCCACGGACTTCCTGGCAAAACCCTTCGATCCGCTGGAGCTCGAGGCTCGCATCCTCAATCTTCTCGCTTTGCGCAGCGCCCAGCTTGCCCTCGTCGACCGTGCCCGCTCGCTCGATCAGGCTTTCCGCCGCGCCACCGAACGAGCCGATATCCGCGAACAAGAGATCGTCTGGTGTCTGGCGCAGGCCATGGCCTCGCGCGACGGCAATACCGGCGATCACATCGAACGCGTCGCCAACATTGCCGAGCTAATCGCCGAAGGCCTCGGCATGGACCGTATCCAGCGCCGCAACATCTATCTCGCCGCACCGCTGCACGATATCGGCAAGATCGGCATTCCCGACGCCATCCTGCAGAAACCCGGCAAACTGGAGCCGCACGAGATCGAGAAGATGCGCGAGCATGTGCCGATCGGCGTTTCGATCCTGCGCAACAGCTCAGCCGAGCTTTCGCGCGTCGCCACCGCCATTATCGGCGGGCATCACGAGAAATGGGACGGCACCGGCTATCCGCAGGGCCTTGCCGGCGAACAGATACCGATCGAGGCGCGCATCGTTGCCGTTGCCGATGTTTTCGATGCGCTCTGCTCCGAGCGCCCCTACAAGCAGGCATGGCCGCTCGACAAGGCCTACCGGGAAATCATCGCCTGCAGCGGCACGCATTTCGATCCGGCTTGCGTTGCCGCCTTCCACCGTAAATGGCCGGAGATCCGTCTGCTCTTCGACCAGTTTGAGATGGAAGAAGACCGCCTGCGCTCCAGCGGTTGACATCCGACCGGGTTCAGCAACGCTTTCCCCACAGATCGGCGATCCGGTAACGGCGGCCATTTGCCGAAATCCTCCGTATGAGCCTATGGTGCAGTCATGTCTCGCATGAACCTTCATTTTCTCGATGCACGCGGCGTGCTCTCGGACCTGCGTGATTGGCTGGATGACCGGCTGTCCGATGCATTCGATAAGGGGAGCGCTTTACTGCGCATGGAGCCCGTCGATGTCGTGGTGAAAGCCGGAGCCCGCGTACTACCCGAGAAAGGTCATGTCGGGTATGCGCCGGAGCCCGGCTTGATCTATGTCACGGTCGACCCCGCCAACCCGGTTCTTGCTGCAAACGCCAACGCATCCCTGGAGCGGATGTTTGTGCATGAACTGCATCACGCTGCCCGATGGGATGGACCCGGATACGGAAATTCATTGGGGGAAGCATTGGTCTCTGAAGGCCTGGCGGGGCATTTTGCGCAGGAAATCTATGGTGGCCCGCTTGAGCCCTGGGAAAGACTGCCGAGGGATCAAATCCGCAAATATGTGATGCATGCGGCTGGGGAGTGGGACAGCCGCAGCTATGACCATGAGGCCTGGTTCTTCGGCACGGCCGATTTCCCCGGCCAGCTGGGATATTCGATGGGCTTCCAGCTCGTCGCTGATCATATGATGCGAACGGGCCAAAGATCATCTGCTCTGGTTCACGAAGCAGCATCGGCATTCAGATCTTCTCTGGATCAAATCTAGAATTCGCTCCGCCCGGCGTTCAGCCAACACAGGTGGCATTTTCGGGATAATTGGTTTGGCGAAACTATAGACGAGGGAGAGGCTATGTCGCTTAGCGAGCAGCAATTCATGGAGTCTGTCCGCCGCAACCCGATAAACGCCGAATTGTTGAGCCGGTTGCGCACCCTGGAGGTTCCCGAGGCCATTCTGACCGCCGGCTGCCTGGTGCAGACGGTCTGGAACCTGAAGTCGGGTTATGATCCCCAGTACGGGATAAAGGATTACGACGTCTTCTACTTCGATGACGCCGACCTGTCATGGGAGGCCGAAGACCTCGTTATTCGCAACGTGCAGCAGGCGGTCGCCGATCTGCCCGCCAAGGTGGAAGTCAGGAACCAGGCCCGGGTCCATCTCTGGTACAAGGACAAGTTTGGAGCCGAATACCCCAAGTTACAAAAGGCCGAGGATGGCATCGACCGTTATCTCACCCTTTGCACAAGGGTCGGCATCCGCCTTCATGACGGCAGCCTTTATGCGCCTGACGGCCTGGAAGACATGTGGAACGGCATCCTGCGCCTGAACCCTGCCAATCCTCAGCGTGGCCTATTTCTGGATAAATGCGCACAGTACGTGCAGCGATGGCCGTGGCTGACGATTGTCGATGATCAGATCGGGGATTGCGATCCGCAGCCACAATGACGCCTCGCATTTTCCGCGTTCCGTCTTCTTTGCAGAGCTCGGAGCCCTCAAAACCGTCAGTCCTGAACTCCGGCAAATTTCTGTCGCGCGCCACCGACGAAGGGCAGAGCCAGATCAATGGCCTCCTGCCCTAGAATATCTTGCCAGCCATGCCTGATAGTGACCAGCGTCGACCAAGGCAGTCTTTGTCCTCCGCACAAAAAAGGCCCGCCAGTGGCGGGCCATTTCGCTCGGGGAGTAACCGAGCGGGGGATATCGAGGTAAGCGGTGCTCGGAACTGCTAAGAGCTTGCGCGCTTTCCGGCCGCGGCCAGACCCAGCCCGGCAAGAACAAATCCCACCCCTGCTGCGAACATCAGCCCCAATTGGTCACCGAAGAGAAACGCACTGGCGCTGATGCCGAACACAGGCTGAAGGTACTGGACGCTCGCAGCAACGCGGGCCGGGACGACCCTCAGAAGATAGAGCCATAATATCAGGCCAACCACTGTGACCACTATTCCAAGATAGGCGATCACGGCTAGAGCCTCGACAGTGATGTGGACCGGTTGCCGGGCCATTTCCCAGCCGGCGAGCGGCAAAACGGTGATAAGTCCGACAAGCATGTTCCATGCCGCTACCGGCATCAGGCCGTACTTCTCAGTCAGTTCCGCGCTCCAGATATAATAGATTGCGATGCCGACGGCGGAGAGCAGCATCAACATGACTCCGGCGGCTGTGGTCCTCGACATGTCGTCAACACCTGGCCCACTCCCGACTGCCACCAGGGCAATACCGAAGAACGCAACCAAAAGGCCACTCCATTGCAGCCGTGTCACGGATTGCTTGAAACGGATTGCCGCCAGAATGACCATGAACACCGGGATGGTCGCCGAGAGGATCGTTGCTACCGAAGCCGATGTGCCTTGCACGCCGAATGACTGAGCGAGGTTGCCGAGTGTAATACCCATGACGCCCAGACCGGCAATTCCACGAATTGCTTTCCTCGGAACCCGCAGTTCGCGCCTTGCCAGGAACATCATGAGCGGCACGGCGACCATGAAGCGCAGCGCCGTGAATGTCGTCGGTGGAATGCTGCCAAGGCCGAGCTTGGTGATCGGGATCGACAGCCCCCACATCAGCGCCAGAAGCAACATGGCCCCCAAGCTCTTCATCGAGAGCGACCTTGCAGGACCGAGCGGAGCAGGCATGACGGCTGTATCAGCGGTGTTCTGAGACATCTTAGGCAGCTTTTACATTGGCGTGTGCGTGAGAATGTGCCATCCATACGCTGCGTGATACCCGCGCGACAAACCATTTGTTCTCACAGGATGTGTGATGTGGCATCACGCATGGGCGCATGACCGACCATCTTCCTCCGCTTCAGACACTGCGGGCCTTTGAGGCAACCGGTCGACGCTTGAGCATGACGCTCGCGGCACAGGAGCTTCATCTCACCCACGGAGCGGTGAGCCGACAGATTAAGGCACTCGAAGACCATCTGGGCGTGCCGCTATTTCGCCGCCTGACGCGACGGATAGAACTGACCGACGCGGGTCATTCCTATTTCAGCACGGTCACCCGTCTCCTGTCGGAACTGCAGCGAGAATCCGAGGGGTTGCGCCGCAAGAGCGACGCATCCCGCCTCGTTGTCAACTGTAGCGTCTCCATTGCGAGCAAATGGCTGACGCCCCGACTGCATCGCCTGATGGCCGATACGCCTGATCTCGACGTCCATCTGGTGGTCACGGATTCAGCCGTCGACTTCGCTACCGATCATGTCGACGTCGCGTTGCGTTATGGTGACGGTCACTACCCCCACGCGGCGGCAGAGCGCATCATGAACGAAACGGTCTCGCCAGTATGCTCATTGGAGTACCGCGAGAAGATGGGCGGCATCGATGCGCCGAGCGACCTGGTCAAGTGCCAACTCATTCATGAGATCGGGATGAACGCGACCTGGGAACGATGGTTCGCGATGAGGGACCTGCCTTATCCAGGCATGCGCGGGCCGGGATACAGCCATGGGAGCATGTCCATTGAAGCCGCCATTCGAGGGCTGGGCGTAGCTCTTGGACGTAGCGTCCTTCTTGTGGAAGACTTGGCCGCTGGCAGGCTGGTATCACTATTTCCCGAGGCAGCCCTTGAGGTCGAGTGGGGCTACGATCTGCTCTACCGTGTCGGCAATCAGGATCACCCAAAGGTCCACGCGTTTCGGAACTGGATGCTGGAGGAGGTGCGGGAATTCACGCGCACCATGCAGACCTGAAGCGTCCGCAAAGCTCAGTCAAGGTGTAACGGGAACGCCGCTTGACGAAGGATGGAATTTCGCGACAGAAGCATTTCGCGACCGGCGGGGTTCTCACCCCGCCTTTCCATCGGCGTATGTTTGGAGGACGGGCCTGTTAGTGGCTATCCTTGCCGACTGCACTTCCGCGACATCCCTTCAGGAAGTCGAGGTCGGCGCCGGTATCGGCACCCTCGACATGCTGCTGATGCAGGAAGGCATAACCGGACGTCGGCAGATCATGGTTCGGCTGCCATTCGGCCAGTCGCTTCGTCAGTTCCTCTTCGGAAATGTCGAGATGCAGGCGGCGGTTCGGCACGTCGAGCTCGATCATGTCGCCGTTCTTGACAACCGCGAGCGGACCGCCGACGGCAGCTTCCGGCGAGGTATGCAGAACGACGGTGCCGTAGGCCGTACCGGACATGCGGGCGTCGGAAATGCGCACCATGTCGGTGATGCCCTTCTTGAGCACCTTCGGCGGCAGTCCCATGTTGCCGACTTCGGCCATGCCCGGATAGCCCTTCGGACCACAGTTCTTCATGACCATGATGCAGTTCTCGTCGATGTCGAGATTGTCATCATTGATCTTGGCCTTGTAGTCGTCAATGTCCTCGAACACCACTGCCCGCCCCTTGTGCACGAGCAGATGCGGCGAGGCTGCCGAGGGCTTCAGCACCGCGCCCTTCGGGGCGAGATTGCCGCGCAGCACGACGATGCCGCCGGAGGAGGTCAGCGCCTTTTCAGCCGGCAGGATGACGTCCTCGTTCCAGTTGACGACGTCCTTGACCTCGTCCCAGACGGTTTCGCCTGACACTGTCAGTGCATCCTTGTGCAGCAGGCCGGCCTCACCGAGGCGCTTGAGCACGACAGGCAGGCCGCCGGCATAGAAGAACTCTTCCATCAGGTATTTGCCTGATGGCATCAGGTTGACGATGGTCGGAACGTCGCGACCACAGCGGTCCCAGTCGTCGAGCGTCAGATCGATGCCGACACGGCCGGCCATGGCGAGCAGGTGGATGACGGCATTGGTCGAACCTCCGATCGCCGCATTGGTGCGGATGGCGTTTTCGAAGGCCTGCTTGGTCATGATGTCGGAAGGCTTCAGGTCATCCTTGACCATCTGCACGATGCGGCGGCCGGTGAGCTGCGCCATCACCTTGCGGCGGGAATCGACGCCCGGGATCGCAGCATTGCCGGAGAGTGCCATGCCGAGCGCTTCGGCCATGGATGCCATCGTGGAAGCGGTACCCATCGTGTTGCAGGTGCCCGACGAACGGCTCATCGACGCTTCGGCCTCGAGGAATTCGGCCTGCGTCATCTCGCCGGCCTTCACCATTTCGGAGAACTTCCACAGATGCGTGCCGGAGCCGACGCGTTCGCCGCGGAAATAGCCGTTCAGCATCGGCCCGCCGGTGACGACGATCGACGGCAGGTCGACGGAGGCAGCGCCCATCAGCAGCGACGGCGTGGTCTTGTCGCAGCCGACGAGCAGCACACAGCCGTCCATCGGCTGGCCGCGGATCGCTTCTTCGACAGCCAGAGCCGCAAGGTTGCGGTACATCATCGCGGTCGGGCGGAAGGTATTTTCGGATGCGGAGAAGACCGGCACCTCGAGCGGGAAGCCGCCGGCTTCCCACACACCAGCCTTCACCTTCTCGGCAAGCTCGCGCAGGTGACCGTTGCACGGCGTCATATCCGACCAGGTATTGAGGATGCCGATGACCGGGCGGCCGTCGAACAGGTCGTGCGGATATCCCTGGTTCTTAAGCCAGCCGCGATGGTAGATCACGTCGCGGCTCGTGCCGCCATACCATTCCTGCGAGCGCAGCTTGCGCGGCCATTCTGCTTTCTTCTTCATAATTTCTGTCCTTCAGGATATCCCCTGATCGCCTCGTACGATCAGGGTTATCGCACTTCGTCTCAAGCCAGCGTGTAGGCGGTCTTGACGGTTGTGTAGAATTCGGCGGCGTACTTGCCCTGCTCGCGCGGGCCGTAGGACGAGCCCTTGCGGCCGCCGAAAGGAACGTGGAAATCGACGCCGGCGGTCGGCAGGTTCACCATCACCATGCCGGCCTCGGAGTTGCGCTTGAAATGCGTCGCATGCTTGAGGCTGGTCGTGGCAATGCCCGCCGACAGGCCGAACGGCGTGTCGTTAGCGGTTGCCAGCGCCTCTTCGTAATCCTTCACGCGGATCACGGAAACGACAGGTCCGAAGATCTCTTCGCGCGAGATGCGCATCTGGTTGGTCGCCTCTGTAAAGAGCGTCGGCTGCAGGTAGAAGCCGGGCGTTTCGCGCGAGATGAGTTCGCCGCCGAAGGCAAGCTTGGCGCCCTCTTCCTTGCCGATCTTGATGTAATCGGTATCGGTCTGAAGCTGGCGGGCGTCGACGACAGGGCCGATATGGGTGCCGGGCTTCATGGCATTGTCGACGACGACGGTCTTCAGCTTTTCGGTGAGTGCTGCAACAAACTTGTCGTGGATGCCCTCGGTGACGATCAGCCGCGACGACGCCGTGCAGCGCTGGCCGGTGGAGAAGAAGCCGGAATTGGCAGCGGCCTCGACGGCCACGGTCAGATCGGCATCGTCAAGCACGACCATCGGATTCTTGCCGCCCATCTCCAGCTGGAACTTGCGGTTATGCTCGATGGAGGAGGTGGCAACGCGCCTGCCGGTGCCTGTCGAACCGGTAAAGGTGATGCCGGCAATGTCGGGGCTGTCGAGCATGGCCTGCCCCACGACCGAGCCTTTGCCCATGACGAGGTTCAGGACGCCCTTCGGCAGGCCCGCGCGGTGCAGGATATCCGCAATCGCCCAGGAACAGCCGGGAACCAGATCGGCAGGCTTGAAGACGACGGTGTTGCCGTAGCAAAGCGCCGGAGCGATCTTCCAGGCCGGAATGGCGATCGGGAAGTTCCAGGGCGTGATGATGCCGATGACACCGAGCGGCTCGCGAGTGATCTCGACGCCAATGTTGGGACGCACCGAGGGAACGACTTCACCGGCAAGGCGCAGCGCTTCGCCAGCGAAGAATTCGAAGATCTGCGATGCGCGGATCGTTTCGCCGATCGCCTCTGGAAGCGTCTTGCCTTCCTCGCGGGCAAGCAGAGCACCAAGCTCATCCTTGCGCGCCATGATCTCGTCGCCGGCCTTCTTCAGGATGACGTGGCGCTCCCAGATGCCGGAGCGCGACCAGGCCGGAAAGGCAGCCTTGGCAGCGGCGATCGCAGCCTTGGCATCCTCGGCGCTCGCCTGAGCGTAGAGGCCGACGACCTCGTTCGTGTCGGACGGATTGATATTCTCGGCGGCGTTCGTGCCGGTCCACTCGCCGGCGATGAGATTCTGATGGACGGTCATGGGCTTGGGTCTCCTCTATGACAAATGACCGGCCGCTTGCGTGGCGGCCGGTCTTGGAAATCAGAGCTGCTTGACGGCGATCTCTTCTTCGGCAGCAACCTTCAGCGGGTTGCGCAGCGGCAAGCCGAATTCGGCCACCTCGATTTCAAAGACATCGCCCTCTTCCGCCTTGATGCCATCGGCAAAGGAAAGCGTCGCCGTACCGAACATATGTACATGCACATCACCCGGCACGCGGAAGAGGCCATATTTGAAATGGTGATATTCCAGATTGGCGAAAGTGTGCGACATATTCGCTTCGCCCGACAGGAACGGTTTCTCGAAGATCACCTGGTTGCCGCGCTTGATGCGCGAGGTGCCACGAATATCCTCTGGAGCCACACCGATGCGGATTTCCGGACCGAAGCTTGCCGGACGCAGCTTGGAATGGGCGAGGAAGAGATAGTTGATCCGCTCGGTGACGTGGTCGGAAAACTCGTTCGACAGGGCAAAACCGATGCGGAACGGCGTACCGTCCTTGGCGATGACATAGATGCCGGCCATCTCAGGCTCCTCGCCGCCGTCGAGCGCGAAGGACGGCGAAACGAGCGGAGCGCCCGGAGCAGCAGCGCCATAGCCATTGCCCTTGTAGAACCACTCGGGCTGCACGCCCTTCTGGCCGGCTGCCGGCTTGCCGCCTTCAAGACCCATCTTGAACATCTTCATGGAGTCGGTCAGCGTTTCCTCTGCTGCCTCGGAGGTCTTCTTGTGCATGGAATCGCGCGTCGCAGCCGAGCCCAGATGCGTCAGGCCCGTACCGGTCAGGTGCAGATGCGCGGCATCCGGATGCGTGATCGGCGGCAGGAAGCGGCCCTCCGCATAGGCCTTTTCAAGATCGACGGTTTCGCCGTATCCGTGGGCCTCGATAACGGAAACGAGCGACTTGCCGCTATCTGCGGCTTCCATCGCCAGAGCGTAAACGCTCGCAGCACCCTTGACGGCCTTGGCGGCGGCACCCGGTTCGCGCACGGCGACGATGATCTCTCCGTTTGCGCCCTTGATCTGCGAAATAAGCACGTTCCTGATCCTTTTCGTTTGGCGATGACAAAGCTTCGCCGCTCCGGCTCCATCCGGAGCCGGAATTCAATTTTCATATGACTGCGATGCGGGGGCCGAGCCGAAGCTCAGCCCTTGTTCTTATTATAGACGTCGAAGAAGACGGCAGCGAGAAGCACCGCACCCTTGACCATCTGCTGGGAGTCGGTGCCAAGGCCGTGGATCGACATGCCGTTGTTCATGATACCCATGATCAGAGCGCCGATGACAGCGCCGGTCACCTTGCCAACGCCGCCCTGTGCCGATGCGCCGCCGATGAAGCAGGCCGCGATCACGTCGAGCTCGAGGCCGAAGCCGCCCTTAGCCGTTGCCGAGTTGAGGCGCAGCGCCACGATCAGACCAGCGAGACCCGCAAGCAGACCCATATTTGCGAAGGTGAGGAAGGTCAGCCGCTCGGTGTTGATACCGGACAGCTTCGTTGCCTTCTCGTTACCGCCCATCGCGTAGATACGGCGGCCGATCGTCGTGCGACGAGTGATGAAAGCATAAGCCGTGATCAGCACCAGCATGATGACGAGCACGTTCGGGAAGCCCTTGTAGATCGACAGCTGATAGCCGAGCGCCAGGATGGCGAGAGCGACGATGCCGTTCTGCGCGATGAAGAAGCCCAGAGGCTCGACGTCGTTGCCATGCTTTTCGTTCGACTTGCGCGCGCGCCATGCCAGATAGACGAGGGTCACGGCGCCGATGACGGTCAGGATGATCGAGGTCGAGTTGATGCCGCCCATGTCGAAAAGGTTGGGCAGGAAGCCGATGCTGATCAGCTGAAAGGCCGGAGGGAACGGACCGATGCTGGTGCCCGTTCCGGCTCCCGTCATCACGGTCAGCGTCAGGCCGCGGAAGACCAGCATGCCGGCAAGCGTGACGATGAAGGACGGTATCTTGTGATAGGCGACGAAATAACCCTGAAGGCCGCCGACCAGCGCACCCACGGCCAGACAAATAACGGTCGCAAGGACATAGTTCATATGCCACTGCACCGTCATAACGGCGGCGATGGCGCCGATGAAACCGACGACGGAGCCGACCGAAAGATCGATATGGCCGGCAACGATCACCAGCAGCATGCCCAGCGCCATGACGACGATGAACGAGTTCTGCAGAATGATGTTCGTCAGATTGAGCGGCCTGAAGAGAACGCCGCCGGTCGAGATCTGGAAGAACACCATGATCGCGATGAGCGCGATGAACATGCCGTATTCACGGATGTTGCCGCGAACAAATTCGCCGATGGAGACGACACGCCCTTGCTCGGTGATGGGTTGATTGATCGGCGTCATTGTTTCTTCTCTCCTGAGCGCATGATGGCGCGCATGATGGTTTCCTGGCTCGCTTCTCCCTTCGGCAGTTCCGCAACGATCCGTCCTTCATTCATGACGTAGATGCGGTCGCACGTACCAAGAAGCTCAGGCATTTCCGATGAAATCATCAGAACGCCTTTGCCGTCAGCCGCGAGCTGGTTGATGATAGTATAAATTTCATATTTGGCGCCAACATCAATGCCGCGCGTCGGTTCGTCCAGGATCAACACTTCGGGATCCGAGAACAACCATTTCGACAGAACGACCTTTTGCTGGTTGCCGCCCGACAGGTTGACCGCTTCCTGGAAGATGCTGGAGGAACGAATGCGCAGCTTCGACCGATAGTCGGAGGCGACGCGCGATTCCCTGACACTGTCGATAACGGTGGCACTCGACACCGCTTCCAGATTGGCAAGCGTCGTGTTGTGAACGATTGTCTCGCCCAGCACGAGGCCAAGGTGTTTCCGGTCCTCGGTCACATAGGCGAGACCGGCGTCGATCGCCTTGCGCACCGTCGTCGTATCGACCTTCTTGCCGTCGACGAAGACGTCGCCGGTGATCTTGTGCCCATAGGACTTGCCGAAGACGCTCATGGCGAATTCGGTGCGGCCGGCGCCCATCAGGCCGGCGATGCCGACGACCTCGCCCTTGCGGACATTCACGTTGATGTCGTGCAGGACCTGGCGGTCGCGATGCTGCTGGTGGAAGGCATTCCAGTTCTTGACCTCGAAGATCGTCTCGCCGATCGGCACGGAGCGCGGCGGATAACGGTCCGCGAGGTCGCGGCCCACCATGTTCTTGATGATGATGTCTTCGCTGATCTCGTCCTTGTGACAGTCGAGCGTCTTGACGGTCATGCCGTCGCGCAGGACCGTGATCTGGTCGGCGACCTTGCGGATCTCGTTCAGCTTGTGGGAAATGATGATCGAGGTAATGCCCTGCCTGCGGAATTCCATCAGCAGGGTGAGCAGCGCATCGGAATCACTTTCGTTCAGAGATGCGGTAGGCTCGTCGAGAATGAGCAGCTTGACGCTCTTCGACAGCGCCTTGGCGATCTCGACGAGCTGCTGCTTGCCGACGCCGATGTCGGTCACGAGCGTGTTCGGAGATTCCGCCAGGCCCACCTTGGCGAGCAATTGCTTCGTGCGATTGAATGTTTCGCCCCAGCTGATGACGCCGTTCTTGGCGTTTTCATTACCGAGGAAGATGTTTTCGCCGATTGAAAGCTGGGGCACCAGCGCCAGCTCCTGGTGGATGATGACGATACCGATTTCTTCGGAATCCTTCAGAACCCTGAAGTTGCGCACGTCGCCTTCATAGACGATGTCGCCATCATAGCTTCCTGCCGGATAGACGCCGGAGAGCACCTTCATCAGGGTCGACTTGCCGGCCCCGTTTTCGCCCACCAATGCGTGGATCTCACCCTGACGAACCCTGAGGTTCACATTCTCGAGCGCCTTGACGCCTGGGAACGTCTTGGTGATGTTCCGCATTTCGAGGATCGTATTTTCCATGACTAAAAACCCAACGCCGCGATCAGAAATGACCCGGCGATCATAGAATCGAAGACCGGAACCCGCAATCGCGCGGGTTCCGGCCATTCATAATTACTTCAGCTGGTCTTCCTTGTAGTAACCGCCATCAACGAGAACCGCCTTGTAGTTCTCCTTGGTCACGGCGACCGGCTTCAGCAGGTAGGACGGAACGACCTTGACACCGTTGTCGTAGGTCTTCGTGTCGTTGACTTCAGGCTCCTTGCCGGACATGACGGCGTCAACCATCGAAACGGTGACCTTCGCCAGATCGCGGGTATCCTTGAAGATCGAGGAATACTGTTCGCCTGCGATGATCGACTTGATCGACGGGATTTCCGAGTCCTGGCCGGTGACGACCGGCAGCGGCTGCCCAGCCGAACCGTAGCCGACGCCCTTCAGCGACGAGAGGATACCGATCGACAGGCCGTCATACGGAGACAGGACAGCGTCAACCTTGGCGTCGGTGTAATTAGCCGAGAGCAGGTTGTCCATGCGGGCCTGGGCCGTTGCCGGATCCCAACGCAGCGTGCCGACCTTGTCCATGCCGGTCTGGCCGGACTTCACGACGAGCTTGCCGCTGTCGATGTAGGGCTGCAGGACAGACATTGCGCCGTCATAGAAGAAGAAGGCGTTGTTATCGTCAGGCGAACCGCCGAAGAGTTCGATGTTGAACGGGCCCTTGCCGTCCTTGAGGCCGAGCTTGTCGACGATCGTACCAGCCTGCAGAACGCCAACCTGGAAGTTGTCGAACGTGGCGTAGTAGTCGACGTTGGCAGAGTCGCGGATCAGGCGGTCATAAGCGATGACCTTGATGCCGGCGTCATGAGCCTTCTGGAGAACGTCGGAAAGGGTCGTGCCGTCGATCGAAGCGACGACGAGAACCTTGGCGCCCTTCGTGACCATGTTTTCGATCTGCGAAAGCTGGTTCGGAATATCGTCGTCAGCATACTGCAGGTCGGTCTGGTAGCCGGCAGCCTGGAGCTGCTTGACGATGTTGTTGCCGTCGTCGATCCAGCGAGCCGAAGCCTTCGTCGGCATTGCGATGCCAACCAGGCCCTTATCGGCCGCCATAGCCGGCATAACGAACGATGCGACGCCGAAAGCAGCCGCAGCCATCAATGAGATAATGGATTTCATTTCTCTCTCCCTTGTTAAAGATTAGCGGACGAAAAATCGCCCGCCCCGAAACTGTGGCAGGTTCCGTATTGGATAGTTACTTCAGATGGTGAGAAACGAAGTAGGTCTCCTCCACGATCTCACACGTGTTGAGTGCCAACCAGCACACGGCGGCAAACTGGTATGGATTCCTATAACTGTCAAATAGAATAACTGGTAATGTGCATAACAAATTTGGTATATCGTTAAAAAGTATTACTTTTGATGGAGCGCAGTGGGGAGGCTGCAACCATGACGATTATCTCCGAGCCATTTTCTTTGGAACATGTCGACATTAACAGCGACAATTTTGGCGATGACGGCCTTCTACGTGCAGGACTTAAGCTGAATCACCTGCGTATGATTGTCGCAATCGAAGATAGCGGGCAGATTTCGGCTGCCGCAGAGGTGCTGAACATATCGCAGCCGGCGGCCTCCCGAATGCTGTCCGAAATGGAGTCGATTGTGAAGACTCCGCTCTATGAGCGGGTTGCCCGCGGCGTGGTGCTGACCACCTTCGGCGAAGCTCTCGCCCGGCGTGCGCGCAAGATCCTTCTGGAGCTGCGTGAGGCAAGTCGCGAGATCGGCGAATTGAAGAGCGGCAAGGGCGGCTCGGTCTTCATCGGCGCGGTCACCGCGCCCGCCATGAGCCTCGTCGTTCCCGCAATCAACACGGTGCGCAAGACCTTTCCAGGCATCGAGGTCAATATCCAGGTCGAGACCAGCAATGTGCTGGCGCGCGAGCTTCTCGCCGCCCGCCACGACTTCATCATCAGCCGCATCCCCGATGACCTCAACCCGCGCCTTTTCGAGGTCCGCGAGATCGGCGTCGAGAAAGCCTGCCTCATCGTCCGCAGCCGCCACCCGCTCTTGAAGAAGAAGAGCCCAAGCAGCCTGTCCGAGATCAAGGATTACGACTGGGTGTTCCAGCCGCCGGGCACGCTGCTGCGCCGCACGATAGAGGATATCTTCCTGTCGCGCGCAGTTCGGCTTCCGGAAAACATCGTCAACACCTCTTCGCTGCTGCTCACCTGCGCGATCATCTGCGAGACGGATGCCATTGCCCCCGTTGCCGTCGATGTCGCCCAGTTTCTCGCTTCTCAGAGCTCGAATGCATCCGATGTGCGCATCCTGCCGATCGATTTCGAGATCAACGTCAAGCCCTACAGCCTGATCACCGTCCGCGAGCGCGCTCTGCCGCCGAGCGCCCGGCTGCTCTACGATCTCATTCTGGAAGAGAGCATCCGGCAGGCTGAGGGCTAGGGCCGTTAAGATACCCGGACTGAACGACGCGCATGCTACGACAATCTTCTAAAAACGCCCGGGTAGTCCAGCACGATGCCGTCGTCGTCGACCTCAAGTTCGGCGGAAAATCCAGTTGATAGGCTTTCATAGAGAAAACGGTTCTCGGCAAGCTTGGTATATCGTTGTTTGACAGGCTCGACGATCAGGTCCGGCAGGGAAACATAGGCAGCGTTGATGTCCTCGGCGACACCTGTTTTTTGTTCAAGCCGCCGAATTGGCAGGGTGTTGGTGAAGGGTGTTGCTGCAATATCGACATCGATGCACCCGGCCAAATCGGAAATCTCCGAGCTATTCCCGTCGACCCAACGACCGCGGCCGTCGGACAGAATGTGCAGCCTTGGACCGTTGGCGATCTGAACCCTGACGTCGCGCACCCGCCAATGCGGGTCGATCACCAACCGGTAGGTCAGATCATATTTTCCGGCTTCGAACTGTCCGGTCACAACACCTTCCGCAAACACACCCTCGTCATTGTGGAGGATGGAAAGACGCTCAAGCCCGCCTCCGTTCCAATCGGTCCATTCTATTGTCTGCTTCCACGCTGTCATACGCGCCCTCATTGCCGTTTCCACAAATGCTGCCCCTGTCGCGGCGACCGGACAGTTCACCAAGCATAGGATTCCATCCGGTCAGACACCACGCCAAGATTTGCTGGGGCTGACAGAACGCTTCAATCTCGCCAGGACAAGGTCAGGATCACTGCACCGAAATCCAGCCCGGCGCCAACTTGGCGCCGTCTAATGCGCCGCTCGCAAAGGAAGGCGCATGCTGTTCGGACAATCGATATTCCAATCCGTTCTCGAACGGTTGAAAGAGCAAGACGCCGGAGAAGCGGAAGAGCCGGCCGCCCATCGCGTTCCCGGCTTTCCGACTGGCCTCGCCTTCGATGTAATGGAGGGTGTTTCGGCTGCTTCGCAGCGGGTCGGGCAAGCCTATTTCGACAATCTCGGCCCCGAACCGGCGATTGCGGCCCCTCCTCCGCCGGCACCTGAACCGGTCATGCCCGATCATCTCGCCCGCATCGCGCCGGAAGAGATTGTCGCCGACCTGTCGATTTCATCTGCCGATACGCAACAGACGCTGAACGAGAAACGGCGGGCTTTCGCCAAGGCCAATCATCCTGATGGTGTCGCAGAGCCTTTCCGCACCAATGCCAACAGACGTATGATGATCGCTAACCTGCTGATCGACGAGGCGATGCGCCGCCTGCCGCACAGCTGAAGCTTTTCCGTCCGTCATCGAATGATTTGAGACGTTCCAGGCTTTGGACGGCTGGCGTTTCCGGCTCGCTTTGCGGGTTATTTACGCTGCTTTTTCTGACGGTTCAACTGGTGCTGATAGTATCTCGATTGAATATTTCGCGTTTTAGTAGCAGATAATTCTTCCGCTTTTTGGTACCGGCGACAGCATATTTCGGCAGGCCAACATACCGTGCCTACTCCCTTTTCATTAGGCCTCAACGCTATTTAGCGAAATTGAATGCGATACAACCTTTTGTAACATAGGCCGGTGTTAATGTTATCGAAGGACACCAGCATGTCATCCACGCGAGATCCTAAGCTGCCACGCAATACCGCGCGCAGACATTTTCTAGGTGTTGCCGCTGCCGCCGGTGCCCGGTTTGCCGGCGTTGCGGCACTGGCGACGGCAATTTCCACCTCTCCCGCGAATGCGTTGGGGCGGCTTTGGGGGCGGGGCGGACATGGAGGCTCCGGCGGACACGGCGGCTCCGGTGGACATGGAGGCTCTGGCGGAAGCGGTGGCTCTGGCGGAGGCGGTGGTGGCGGCCCGCAGTGCTTCCTGCGTGGAACGGCGATCCTCACGGATTGCGGTGAAAAGCCCGTCGAGGATCTGCGCATTGGCGATCGCGTTGCCCTTCCGGACGGGAGCGCCCGTCCAATCAGATGGGTCGGCCGCCAGGTCTTCAAGAAGAGCGGCGCACGCTGGCATGAAGGCGTCGTGCCGATCCGGGTTTCCCGCCACGCGCTGGATAGAAGCACGCCCCATTCCGATCTCTACCTGTCGCCTGGCCATGCGCTGTTTCTGAACGGCGTTCTGATCCGCGTGAAGGATCTCGTGAACGGCACGACCATTGCGCCGGTCGTTCCGGCCGATGACGTGCCGGTCGAATACTACGCCGTCCTGCTCGACACGCATGAAGTCATCCTTGCCGAAGGTGCCGCGGCCGAGACCTTCCATCTCTTGGGGAGCAATCACGAGGACTTCTCCAATTTTGCGGAATACAAGCGCCTCTATGGCGAGGAACGCGCCGTGATGACGCCTTATGCGCCGGTGCTGGGCGAGGAAGGCGGCTGGAAGCACTTGAAAGCGCTTCTCCTCCTTGGCGCTTCGCCACTGGTGCCGATGCGCGATCCGTTCGGGGATGCCTGTGAAAAGATAGACGCGCAAGCCAAAGAGCTGTCGCTCTGATCAGTTGCAGGCCTTCCGCGCCGAATCGGAGGGCCGGAGAACGCGTGCCGCGCAAAACTGTGCAGCGGGTTTGCAAGAACGATATACGTGAAACAAGGACCTGAAGCGTGGCGCGCATCCGAAAGATCGCGGCACGCTTTAACTATTCGGCCTTCCTCTCTTCTTCTATTGCCGGCTTGTCTCCGTCCTCATCATCGGGTGCGACAACTGCTGCCGTTTCCGGCGGCTTCGGATTGAAGGTCCAGATCAGCATATAGAAGGAATAAGCGCCGGCGCCGCCCGCAAGCACGCCCCAGAAGGGGTCGCCGCCGATGAATTCGAAGATCGCCCATCCGAAACAGACCACGACGATGAGGACACGAACCCAAAGGTGTCGATAGGTCGGGTGGTTAGGATCGATCAGCTGCATCTCTGTCCCATTGTCGTGATAACGCCGTCTCACTGTTGTGATGACGTCACTTGTCTTTAGGATGGATTTCACAAATGTGAAAGGCCCGCGGACTTGACGCGGCGATTGGAAAATGGAATGAAAATTCTAAACTTGTATCAATTCGGTTTATTTGTTCCGAATCTAGGGAGGCAGTAATGACAGTGAGATTTGGTCTTCTCGGCGCCGGCCGTATCGGCAAGGTCCACGCAAAGGCCGTCAGCGGCGATGCCAATGCAAAGCTCGTGGCCGTCGCCGACGCCTTCCCCCAGGCCGCCGAAGCGATCGCTTCCGCCTACGGCTGCGAAGTGCGCACGATCGAAGCGATCGAGGCCGCCAAGGATATCGACGCCGTCGTCATCTGCACGCCGACCGATACCCATGCCGACCTGATCGAGCGCTTCGCCCGCGCCGGCAAGGCGATCTTCTGCGAAAAGCCGATCGACTTGGATGTTGCGCGCGTAAAAGCCTGCATCAAGGTTGTCGAAGAAACCGGCGCCAAGCTGATGGTCGGCTTCAACCGCCGCTTCGACCCGCATTTCATGGCGGTCCGCAAGGTCATCGACGAAGGCAAGATCGGCGATGTCGAGATGGTGACGATCACCTCGCGCGATCCCGGCGCCCCGCCGGTCGATTACATCAAGCGTTCGGGTGGCATCTTCCGCGACATGACGATCCACGATTTCGACATGGCCCGCTTCCTGCTCGGCGAAGAGCCGGTCTCCGTTTTTGCAACGGCCGCAGTGCTCGTCGACAAGGCGATCGGCGAAGCCGGTGACTATGACAGCGTCTCCGTCATCCTGCAGACCGCATCCGGCAAGCAGGCCGTGATCTCGAACTCGCGTCGCGCCACCTATGGCTACGACCAGCGCATCGAGGCTCACGGCTCCAAGGGTCTCGTTTCGGCCGAAAACCAGCGTCCGGTCTCGATCGAAGTCGCCAACGGCGAAGGCTATACCCGCCCACCGCTGCATGACTTCTTCATGACCCGTTACACCGAAGCCTATGCCAACGAGATCGCAAGCTTCATCGCCGCGATCGAAAAGGGCTCGAAGATTTCCCCCTCCGGCGCCGATGGCCTGGCTGCTCTCGCTCTAGCAGATGCCGCCGTCCAGTCGGTCAAGGAAGGCAAGCTCATCAAGATCGGCTGACCGCCCTCTCCCGACGGTCGCCATAATGAGATGGCCGGGCTCTTGCCCGGCCATTTCTCGTTTGACGAGACGCGTAACTGTATGATCCGAAGACCCCTCCCCACAAGGAAAAGGAAGAGTGCGACGGTGCCTGTCCCCTTCGCCCCAGCGGGGAGAAGGTGGCCCGAAGGGTCGGATGAGGGGGCCGCGGACACAAGGCTGACCGGTCCAAGCTACCAGCGTGCCCCAAGGCCTAAAACAGTATTATGACAGAGACTTAAAGAAATCTCTGTCGGCGGTTGTGGCCCCCTCATCCGACCCTTCG